>DATKZN010000109.1:0-2047 GCA_035527955.1 Gammaproteobacteria bacterium | reverse complement strand
TAGAACATGCGCCATGTTTTTTCTTCCGTGTCATTCCGTGTGTTTCCGTGGCTATGAATCATCGTATCTGTAATTCACGATTCACTTCTCATGCCATGGCGCACCCTGGATTCTTTTATATTTCCGTGTTCTTCCGTGGATTCCTTGGCCATTGATATTTTTTATCAGGCAGCATTGCTGATGCAAGGCCTGGAACAGACGGTTATTTCAGCAGCGGATGGTCCTTTGGCAGTTGCCGCGACACCCACATGGCGAGGCGGTGGCGCATCGACTGCTGCGACACCTGCTCCTCCGGCATGGGCGCGATGACCTTGTCGTGCACCAGCAGGCGGTAGATATATTCGATACGTTCGTTGAGCGAGTCCGTCGGTTCGAACTGCACCGCACCGCGTTCCTCGCCGTATTTCATGCCGGCGCGCACGGCTTCCTTGACCAGTTCCGTTTCGTGCTTGAGTTTTTTCATGTACGGCCTCCGCGACTATAATAAATGGGGCCGGATACAATTTCTGCTAATTGTATCCGGCCCCGTTTATTGATTGTGCTACTGTCAGCTTACCATGAGACTATTGAAACACAGCCACCCGATCCCCGCCCTGCTGCTGCTCGCCCTGGCGCTTGCCCCGGCGTGGTATCCGGCGGCGGTCGAGCGCGTTGCCGTCGTGCTTGAGATCAACGGCGCCATCGGCCCGGCCACGGCCGACTATGTCGGGCGCGGCCTCGAGACAGCGCGCGCACGCGATGCCGGCCTCGTCATCCTGCGCCTGGATACGCCGGGCGGACTCGACACCGCCATGCGCGACATGATCCAGGACATCCTGGTATCCGCGGTGCCCGTGGTCAGCTACGTGTCACCCGGCGGCGCACGTGCCGCCAGTGCCGGTACCTATATCCTGTACGCCAGTCATGTCGCGGCCATGACGCCCGGTACCAACCTGGGCGCGGCGACGCCGGTCGAGATCGGCGGCATCCCGGACGCCGACGACCTGCTGAAGAAAAAGCCGCCCCAGGACCAGGACGCATCAGAACCCGCCAGCGAACCGCAGGATGCCATGACGAGCAAGCGGGTGAACGACGCCGTCGCCTATATCCGCAGCCTGGCACAGCTGCGCGGCCGCAATATCGACTGGGCCGAGCGCGCAGTGCGCGAGGCGGCCAGCCTGCCGGCGGAAGAAGCCCGCGAGCTGAACGTGATCGACATCGTGGCCGCCGGCGTGCCCGACCTGTTGCAGCAGCTGCACGGTCGCACGGTGAACGTGTCGGGCATCGACCGGGTACTGGATACGCAGGGCCTGACGCTACTGCCCATCGAGCCGGACTGGCGCAGCCGCCTGCTGAGCGTCATCACCGACCCGAACATCGCCTACATCCTGATGCTGATCGGGATTTACGGCCTGTTCTTCGAATTCGCCAATCCGGGCTATATCCTGCCAGGCGTCGCCGGGGCGATCAGCCTGCTGCTGGCGCTGTATGCCTTCCAGATTCTGCCGGTGAATTACGCGGGACTGGCCCTGGTGGCACTGGGCATCATCTTCATGCTGGCCGAGGCCTTCGTGCCCAGCTTCGGAGCACTCGGCATCGGCGGCCTGATCGCCTTCGTCACCGGTTCCGTCATCCTGTTCGACCAGGAGAGCACGGGGTATGCCGTGTCCCTGCCGCTGATCCTGACACTGGCCGTCGCCAGTGCGGGCTTTTTCCTGTTCATCGTCGGCGCCGCCATCAAGGCGCGCCGACGCCCGGTGGTCAGCGGCCAGGAGGAAATGCTGCATTCCATCGGCGAGGCGCTGGAGGATTTCCAGGGCCAGGGCCGGATGCTCGTGCATGGCGAGACCTGGCGCGCGCAATGCACGCAACCGGTCAGGCGCGGCGACCGGCTCCGCGTGACCGGTATCGACGGACTGCTGCTGCAGGTCCGGCACATCAACGAGGAGGCTTGATATGGGTATTACAGGTAGTTTTGGCGGGCTGGTGGTACTGGTTGCGCTGCTGCTCTACACCTTCCGCGTCCTGCGCGAGTACGAACGTGGCGTGATCTTTACCCTTGGCCGCT
>DATKZN010000108.1:0-2381 GCA_035527955.1 Gammaproteobacteria bacterium | reverse complement strand
CCACCCTTTTTTTCCCAGGTAGAATTTAAACGTGGATGCAAACAGATTACTGATACTGGTATGCCTGCTGTCCTGCGGCGCCTTTCTGCTGGGCCGATACCGCGCCTACGGCGTCAGCGGCGGCGCCATCCGCAAGCTGCGTTCGCTGCCGGGTCATTACGGATTCTATTCCCTCATTCTCACCGCCGTACCGGCACTGTTCCTGTTCCTTTCCTGGAGTTTGCTGTCACAGTCGGTTATCGACGGCATGGTACTGGCGGACCTGCCGGCGGACATGCAGGGCCGGCCCGCCGCGGAACTGGAACTGCTGCTGAACGACGTAAAGAACAGCCTGCAGGGTGTCGGCACCAGCAGCGACACCGCCCTCGTCGATGCACTCGCCGCACGCTACACGGAACTCGGCAAACGCGCCGATCTGCTGCTGTGGATACTCACCCTGTCGTTCTGCATTGCCGGTATGGCGTGGGCCTGGAAAAACATACGCCTCGACTACCCGGCACAACACCGCGTCGAGAGCGCCGTAATCTTTGCCCTGATCGGCTGCTCCCTGCTGGCGATTCTGACCACGATCGGGATCGTCCTGTCGGTGCTGTTCGAATCATTGCGTTTTTTCCAGGAAGTCCCGGTCACCGACTTCCTGTTTGGCACGGAGTGGAGCCCGCAAACTGCCATCCGCAGCGACCAGGTCGGCGCCTCGGGCGCCTTTGGCGCCATCCCGCTGTTCACCGGCACGTTGCTCATCTCCGCCATCGCCATGTCGGTGGCCGTTCCGATCGGGTTGATGTCCTCGATCTATCTGGCCGAATACGCGGACCATCGCACACGGGCCGTGCTCAAGCCGGTACTGGAAATCCTGGCCGGCATTCCAACGGTGGTATACGGCTTTTTCGCCGCGCTGTTCGTGGCGCCCTTGTTCCGCAACATGGGTGAAGCCATTGGCCTGAGCGTGGCATCGGAAAGCGCGCTCGCCGCAGGGCTGGTGATGGGCATCATGATCGTGCCGTTTGTATCGTCGATCTCGGATGACGTCATCACCGCCGTGCCGAAGGCCATGCGCGAGGGTTCATATGGTCTGGGCGCCACCCAGTCGGAGACCATTCGCAAGGTGGTGATCCCCGCCGCCCTGCCCGGCATCGTCGGCGGCGTACTGCTGGCGGTTTCGCGCGCCATCGGCGAGACCATGATCGTGGTGATGGCGGCCGGCCTGGCAGCGAACCTGACCGCCAACCCCCTGGAGGCCGTGACCACGGTCACCGTGCAGATCGTGACCCTGCTGGTCGGCGACCAGGAATTCGACAGTGCCAAGACGCTGGCGGCCTTTGCGCTGGGCCTGGTGCTGTTTCTCGTTACGCTGGTCCTGAATGTTATTGCGCTGCACGTGGTGCGCCGCTACCGGGAGCAATATGATTAGCAACACCGACAACACGAACACCGGCTCGGGATCCACGGCTGAGCGGATGAAGCGCAGCCTGCGGCGCCGCTATGCGGCCGAACGGCGCTTCCGCCTGTATGGACTGACCTCCATCGCGCTGGCACTGCTGTTCATGCTGTTCCTCTTCACGGGCATCTTCAGCAAGGGCTATACCGCCTTTCTGCAGACCCAGATCCGGCTCACCGTCGATCTCGCCAGCGTGGAATTTCCCGCCTCTGTCGAGGACATCGACGGTTTTTACGCCATCGACTATGCCGGCCTGATCAAGAATTCGCTGTATGCCAGCTTCCCCGGGATCGACAGCCGGCGCGACAAGCGTGCGCTCTACCAGCTGATCAGCCCGGGTGCGAGCTACTTCCTGCGTGACCGCGTCATGGCGGAACCGGAACTGATCGGCACGACCGTGGACGTCTGGCTACCCGCCAATGACGATGTCGACATGTACATCAAGGGCCACTTCGATGGAGAGGAAAATGCTGCCGGGCGGCTCAACGAACAACAGGTAACCTGGGTCAAGGCCCTGCGCAAGGAAGGACGGCTGGAAAAACATTTCAACACCACATTCTTCACCGCCGGCGACTCGCGTGAACCGGAACTCTCGGGCATACGCGGCGCACTGATGGGCAGTATCTTTACCCTGCTGGTCACGCTGGCACTGTCGTTCCCCATCGGGGTCGGTGCCGCCGTCTACCTCGAGGAGTTCGCTCCGAAAAACCGCTGGACCGACCTGATCGAGGTCAACGTCAACAATCTTGCCGCCGTGCCTTCCATTGTCTTCGGGCTGCTGGGCCTGGCAGTGTTCATCAACTTCTTCGGCGTACCGCGTTCGGCCCCCGTGGCCGGCGGTTTCGTGTTGACGCTCATGACACTGCCGACCATCATCATCTCGAGCCGCGCGGCACTCAAGGCCGTACCACCCTCGATCCGTGAAGCAGCGCTCGGCATCGGT
>DATKZN010000107.1:0-5919 GCA_035527955.1 Gammaproteobacteria bacterium | reverse complement strand
TTCCTGAACTGGCGCGGCTTCGCGCCGACATTGATGTGCTACGACTGCGACTGGGTGGCGGAATGCCGGCGCTGCGATGCTCGCCTGACCTGGCACCAGAGCGACAACCGGCTGCATTGCCATCATTGCGGCAGCCAGCGGCCAGTCGACACCACCTGCCCCGCCTGTCAGGGGGAGAACCTGCATCCCATGGGCCAGGGCACCGAACGGGTCGAACAGGCGCTGGCGGAACACTTCCCGGATGTCGAGATGCTGCGCATCGACCGCGACACCACACGCCGCAAGGGCGCACTGGACGCACTGCTGAAACGCGCGCGCGACGGGCGGCGCCAGCTGCTGCTGGGTACGCAGATGCTCGCCAAGGGGCATCACTTCCCGAACGTCACGCTGGTCGGCGTCCTGGATGCCGATCACGGCCTGTTCAGCACCGAGTTCCGCGCCAGCGAGCGCATGGCGCAGCTGATCGTGCAGGTCGCCGGTCGCGCCGGTCGCCATGACCGCCCCGGGCAGGTGCTGATACAGACCGCGCATCCCGACCATCCGCTGTTGCAGCTGCTGGTCACGCAGGGCTACCCTGCCTTTGCGCGGGCCGCACTCGAGGAACGCAAGGAGGCCCGCCTGCCTCCAGTGACGCACCTGGCCCTGCTGCGTGCCGAGGCACCCGATGCCAGTGAGCCGGTGCACTTCCTCGACGGCGTGCAGGAACGTATCGCTGCCGCCGGCGTCGCCGGCGTGGAGGCCTGGGGACCGGTCCCGGCCACCATGGAACGGCGCGCCGGACGCTACCGGGCCCAGCTGCTGCTGCAATCCGACCAGCGCGGCAACCTGCAGCAGCTGCTGGGCGTCCTGGTGCGGCAGCTGGAGCAGGACCGCGCCACGCGCCGGGTGCGCTGGTCGGTCGATGTCGACCCGGCGGATACCTATTGACCGGTTGCAAGATATCCGGCGGGCCGGATAATAGCCGGCTTGGCTTATACGGGCCCATCTATTGGGTAGGAGCGCAGGTATGCGCGAACCATCGCGGTCAATTCGTTCGCGGACAGCGTCCGCTCCTGCAGGTGCATTTGTGATCGAACGGGTCTGACCCGATAGTTAATCGCGCGCGGCCCGGCCGCGCGCCCATACCGGAATCACGTGAAAGAACATATCGCTAGCAAACTGGCCGACGCGGTGTACCGGTTGCAGCTCGCCGGGTCGCTGCCATCCGCAGACCTGCCTGACATCCAGGTCGAGCGCACGCGCGAGCGTGCACACGGTGACTTCGCGACCAATTTCGCCATGCTGCTGGCGAAGCCGGCACGGCGCAAGCCGCGCGAACTGGCCGAGTTGCTGGTGGCCGCGATCGAGCCCGGCGCCAGGATCAGCCGGATCGAGATCGCCGGCCCCGGCTTCATCAACTTCTACCTGGGCGCCAACGCCTGGCACGGCGTGGTACGTGACGCGCTGGAGCACGGCGCCGGGTTTGGCCGCAGCCAGCATGGCGCGGGCCAGCGCGTGCAGGTCGAATTCGTCTCCGCCAATCCCACCGGGCCGCTGCACGTCGGCCACGGCCGCGGCGCGGCCTACGGCGCCGCCGTCGCCGACCTGCTGCAGGCAATCGGGTTCGACGTGCACCGCGAATACTACGTGAACGATGCCGGCCGCCAGATGGACATCCTCGCCGCCAGCGTCTACCTGCGTTACCTCGAACTGTGTGGCGACACCGTGGTATTCCCGGCCAACGGCTACCAGGGCGACTACGTGTGGGACATCGCGGCCACGCTGCACCGCGAAGGCGGCGATGTGCTGCGTCACCCGGTGGACGTGGTGTTCGAGGGCGTGCCGCCCGATGCGCCGGCCGGCGGCGACAAGGAAGAACACATCGACAGTCTGATCGAACGCATCAAGGACCTGCTCGGCGCCAGCAACTACCGCCACGTCTTCGACGAGGGACTTGGCGCCATCCTCGACGACATTCGCCGCGACCTCGGGGAATTCGGCGTGACCTACGACGAGTGGTTCTCTGAACGCTCGCTGACCGAAAGCAACGCGGTCATGCGCTGCATGGACCGGCTGCGGGACAGTGGCCACGTGTACGAAAAGGATGGTGCGCTGTGGTTCCGTTCCACTGACTACGGCGATGAGAAAGACCGCGTCATCGTGCGCGACAACGGCCAGAGCACCTACTTTGCCTCCGACATCGCCTACCACGCCAACAAGCTGGAGCGCGGCTACCACCGCGTCATCGACATCTGGGGCGCCGATCACCACGGCTACGTGCCGCGCGTGAAGGCCGCGCTCAGCGCGCTGGGTGACGATCCCGGCCGGCTCGACGTACTGCTGGTGCAGTTCGCGATCCTGTACCGCCATGGCGAGAAGGTGCAGATGTCGACGCGCTCCGGCGAATTCGTCACGCTGCGCGAACTGCGCCACGAAGTCGGCAACGATGCCGCGCGCTTCTTCTACGTCATGCGCAAGTGCGAACAGCACATGGACTTCGACCTGGATCTCGCCAAGTCAGAGTCCAACGACAACCCGGTGTACTACATCCAGTATGCGCATGCGCGCGTGCGCAGCGTGTTTCGCCAGCTCGCCGAGAAACAGCTGCACTGGGACCAGGCCGCGGGCCTGGCCGCACTGGACAGGCTTGTCGAAGCACACGAGGATGTATTGCTGGTCAACCTGTCGCGTTACCCCGAAATCCTGGAAAGTGCGGCACTCAACCACGAACCTCACCAGCTGACCCACTACCTGCGCGAACTGGCGAACGATTTCCACACCTATTACAACGCACACAAGTTCATCATCGATGACGACGCGCTGCGCAACGCGCGCCTGGCGTTGATTGAGGCGACCCGGCAGGTGATCGAAAACGGGCTGCGGCTGCTGGGCGTGTCCGCGCCGGACAGCATGTAGGCCGACGCACCATGGCACGCGATTACAAACACCGCGCCCACGGCCGCAGCAAGAAATCCGGGCTCTCGCCCCTGGTGGGCGTGATCTCCGGCCTGCTGATCGGCCTGTTCGTCGCCTTCCTGGTCTACATCAAGATGCAGGCCGCGCCGGTACAGCAGGTGTTCGTCAAGGAGACCATTCCGCCACCGCAACAGCGGCCGGCCGAAGCGATACGCGAGGCGTCCGGGGACAGCAAGCAGGCACCCGCGCCGCCACCCAAGCCACGCTTCGATTTCTACACCCTGCTGCCGGAAATGGAGGTGCTCGTACCGGAGCAGGAAATTACCGGCAAGCCCGAACAGGGCGTCCCGCAGGTCGAGGCGCCCGGCACCTATCTCCTGCAGGTCGGTTCATTCCGCAGCAACGAACAGGCCGACCGCTTCAAGGCCGAACTGGCCCTGCTCGGTCTGGAGACCAGCATCCAGAAAGTCACCATCGACAACAAGACCACATGGCACCGCGTGCGCGTCGGCCCGTTCAGCGACCTCGATGACCTGAACAAGACCCGCCGCCTGCTCAAGCAACGGGGTGTGGAAAGCACGCTGGTCAAGGTCACCGGCTAGCGACTGATTCGCGAGCTGTTAAACTTTAAACCTGTCTCGCGCAAAGCCGCCAAGGCGCAAAGAAACCAGAAACTTCATTGCCACAGAGCACACCGGGAACACAGAGGATTTACACGACCTCCTGCAGTATTAGCTGCAGCTGCGGGAGCGGGCCGCGACAGGGATCGTTTTTCCCGTGATTCGCGCTTATGAGAAGCCTTCCGACGCTATCATGTGGCGCGGAGAGTCGATGCCGCATGGGTTGCATCAAGAATCAAACAAGTCCCGACGATAGATTCTTTCCCCCGTGTCCTCGGTGTGCTCTGTGGCGTTCACTTTTCTTATCTTTTCGCATTGGCGTCTTGGCGTCTTGGCGTCTTGGCGCGACATGCTTCCTTTGCGATCTCTGCGTCTCTCGGCAACTGCTCCTGCGTTGCCCTACCTCCTGCATCCCTGCAGTC
This sequence comes from Gammaproteobacteria bacterium, assembly GCA_035527955.1. Classification (GTDB taxonomy): domain Bacteria; phylum Pseudomonadota; class Gammaproteobacteria; order UBA9214; family UBA9214; genus UBA9214. The sequence continues at coordinate 1,982 of DATKZN010000107.1, read as the reverse complement.
GTGCGCGAGGTTGCCTTGCAGCTACGGTTGTACCGTACGCCCTTACCCGTCCTTTTTCTTAAGCAGGTCGGCGAGACCGGCCAGCCCTTTATGGGACGCCTGCAGGCCGTCATTGCCCGCGCCACCCGCGGTCGGGTCCAGTTGTTCCAGGTAGCGCGCGTGTTCGTTGTCGTGGCAATACAGGCACAGCAACTCCCAGTTGCTGCCGTCGGACGGGTTGTTGTCGTGGTTATGATCGCGGTGATGCACGGTCAGTTCGTGCAGGTTGGCGCGGGTGAACTCGCGCGAGCAGCGTCCGCATACCCAGGGATAGAGCTTGAGCGACTGTTCCCGGTACCCGGCCTCGCGTTGCGCACGGCTTTGCCGTGCCCTTGCCACGACCGAATCCAGCTTGCCGTTACCGGGTGTCCTGTCCTGAGTCATACGCTGTGCTTCAATTGAGAGGTTTGCAGTTGTCCACACGCAACCAGAGTGCACTGCAATCGTCGTCGAAAGGCAGTGCCTTGCGGTCTCCCGCTATCAGGCACACCGATTCACCCTTTTTTACGACCGTATTGCCGTCCCAGCTGATGTCCTCCCTGAAGGTATGCACCTCGATGACGCCCACCGGTAGGGTGTAGTCCTGGTACTTGACGGTATCTCCGACCTTGATGGTATCGCCCTCGTGCCCGACCACGCCAACCATCCCCGATTTGCAGGACAGGTCCTTTTCCTGGCGCGCGTGTCTCAGCAGCACGATCTTGCCCCCGGAAACGTCAACCTCGTGTGCCGCCGCTGTGTCGTATTCGATGGCGGATGCAGCCTGGCCAAGCAGCAGACCGGCCAGCAGGGCAGCACCCCGAATATTACGTGTCATTATTATCTCTCCTGTCTTTTCTGCTGTCACCGGATCGCACTCGCGCACCCCGGCGCGTATTGCACCCGGGCAAGGCGGCCCGGCGTCCAACACTAGGGCAATGCAGCGGGATGCGTAAACACGTAGTCGTTATCCTTCACCGGGGTATGACAGGCGAAACATTCCTGTACAAAACCGGCGTCATTGCCGTAGGGTGCCTGCTCAATCCCCTTCCAGCGGGCGAAGCCCCAACCACCGGTATCCTTGTATTTACCTGCATCCTTGATCATGAATTCCGCGTGCACGAATTCCCCGGGCACCGTCGCCTGCGGCCAGGCCGGGTGCGCGGCATCCTTCCACACCAGCTTGCCGAGGATGGCGCCGTCCGGCCACGGCCTGGTCTGGCCGGCACGGGCCGCCGCCACGGCCGCGTCGTTACCGAGGATCACGCGCAGGGTGTTGTTGTCGGTACGGTGTGACGAGCCGATCACGCGCCAGTCCCGATAGCCTTCCGGCAGCTGGATACCGTTCGGCGCCGGTGCCGGCACCCCGCCGGCGAACACGGCACCTGCCAGCAGCATCGCCGGCATCACACTGATATTTATCATATTCATGGCTTGTCTCCCATTGTCGTCACCTGCCGCGCACACCGGCAGGATAGCATCGCCAGCCGCTCGGCATCCGCCTGCGCGTCAGTTTATGACCGGCAATGCCCGGTAAAAATCCACGCCCCTGCCGGCCGCGCTCAATCCTCAAGCTTCTTGTGCAGCCGCACTGGCTCGGCCAGGCGCTTGCGCATGCGCAGGTTGAGCATTTCGACGGCGACCGAGAACGCCATGGCGAAATAGATATAGCCCTTCGGCACGTGCACGTCGAACCCCTCCACCATCAGGGTCACGCCCACCATGATCAGGAACGACAGGGCGAGGATCTTGATGGTGGGATGCTCATCCACAAAATCGCCGATCGGTTTGGCGGCGAACAGCATGACGGCGACAGACAGCACGATGGCGATCGCCATAATCGAGACATGACTGGCCAGGCCCACGGCGGTGATCACCGAGTCCAGCGAAAAGATAATATCCAGTACCGCAATCTGGAACAGCACCGCACCCATACCCGCTACCGCGCCACCGGCTTGTGTGTG
>DATKZN010000106.1:0-6479 GCA_035527955.1 Gammaproteobacteria bacterium | reverse complement strand
CGTGTTCTGGTTCCTGTGCCTGTTCGGCGTGCTGCTGATCGCCATGACGGCGGTGATCCGCGAAACCCTGCCCGTGGCGCAGCGCCAGTCGGTGCGACCCCGGATCGTGGCGCGGGTCTACGTGCGCACCCTGCAGCACCGACAGTTCCCGCTGATGGTACTGAGCCTGGGTTTTGCCTTCGCCGGGCTGTTTCTTTTTATCGCCGGCGCACCGACGGTCATCTACGATTTCCTCGGCCTGGGGACCGATGATTTCGGTGTCCAGTTCATCCCGATGGTCGCCGGCCTGATGCTGGGCGCCTTCCTCTCCGGCCGCCTGACGCAGCGCGTCTCGCCCGTGCGTATCGTCAGTATCGGGTTCGGTGTCCTGGCGGTGGGTGTCGTGCTCAACCTCTTGCAGGTGGCGCTGTTCGATGCCAGCGTCCTGTTCACCGTCGGGCCGCTGGTGATCTATGCCTTCGGCACCGCCATGATCATGCCCGCGATCACCATCCTCGCACTCGACTGCTTCCCGCATCACCGCGGCACGGCGGCGTCGATGCAGGGTTTCTTCCAGATGGCGATCAACGCGGCGGTTGCCGGCGTCGCTGTGCCGGCCTTGCACACACAGCGGCACCATTTCGTCATCGGGCAGGCGCTGTTTCTGTCGCTTGCGCTGGTGCTGTGGTATGTCGCCACGCGCAGGCAGGCCACCGACCAGGGTTAACGACCCTCAGGCCAGTGACAGGAACAGGTCGAGAATATATACCGCCAGCGCAGCGCCGAGGATCCCCGTGACCATCGTGCCGAGATGGTTGTTTCGCAGGCCCCGGAGTATCCAGTAGCATTCCAGGCCGATGAAGGCTGCGGCGGCGCCGTAGGCTATGAGTTGCGCTTTCGGTTCGATACCCGCCGCAAGGATGATGCTGACGTAACAGGCGAAGGCCACCCCAACCGGGAGCAGTGAATTGACCCAGTCCGGGATATCGCCGGTACTTTCAGTGATAGACAGCGTTCTGCGACGCTTGCCTGGTTCTTCCATCACTGCCAGGCCCCCCTGTGTCAGCAATCGAGACCCAGTATAGCGGACAATCACCGGGTCTGCCTCGGCTTTCCCTGACCGGTGCCGGGCGGTACCCTGAACATCCATAGAAATCTCAGCCTGGTAGAGGAGCCGTCATGAAGCACCCGATTGTCGCCGACAACAAGCCCGTCAGGGTCAACCTGAAAAAGGGGCACGAATACCATTTCTGCACCTGCGGCCGCTCGCGCAGCCAGCCGTTTTGCGACGGCTCGCACGTCGACACCCCGTTCACGCCGAAGGTCATTGTCGCCGACGAGGACAGCGAGGCCTACCTGTGCGCCTGCAAGCACACCCGCAACGCGCCCTACTGCGACGGCAGCCACAAGCAGTTCACGGCGGAGCAGGTGGGCAAGGAAGGACCGGGTGTCGCGGCCGCGGAGGGCCTCGTGCCGCCGGTGCACGCCACGGCGGAGGAGCCGACGGTGGAGTTCATCCATGCGCTGGCCCAGGACGGCCTGGCGGTGTTCGGGCATCACGGGCCGATGGCGGCGATGGGTGTGCCGCGCGCACTGCTGCCGCACTGGGACGACATCCAGATCATGGTCGCGCAGTTCGCCCGCCGGCCGCTCGCGGAGGACGCGGCGGTGGGCACGGACCTCGTCATCGGTCCGGAGGCGCGCCGGCCGCTGCGCCTGGCGATACCACTGTTCGTCTCGGACATGAGCTTCGGCTCGCTGTCGCAGGAGGCGAAGGTCGCGCTGGCGCAGGGCGCCGAACTGGCCGGAACCGGTATCTGCTCGGGGGAGGGCGGCATGCTGCCGGAGGAGCAGGCGGCCAACAGCCGTTACTTCTACGAACTCGCGAGCGCGAGGTTCGGCTACCGCGAGGAACTGCTGCGGCAGGTGCAGGCGTTCCACTTCAAGGGTGGGCAGGCCGCCAAGACGGGCACCGGCGGACACCTGCCCGCAGTGAAGGTCTCGGACAGGATCGCCGAGGTGCGCGGCATCCCGGCAGGACAGGCGGCGGTCTCACCGCCGCGCTTCGCCGACCTGGAGAGCCCGACGGACTTCAGGCGTTTCGCCGACCGGGTGCGCGAGGTGAGCGGCGGCATCCCGGTCGGCTTCAAGCTGAGCGCGAACCGCATCGAACACGACATCGAGTTCGCCCTGCAGGCCGGTGCGGACTACATCATCCTGGACGGTCGCGGCGGCGGCACCGGCGCGGCCCCGCTGCTGTTCCGCGATCACATCAGCGTGCCTACCATCCCGGCGCTGGCGCGCGCCCGGCGCTGCCTCGACCAGGCAGGCGCCAGTGGCCGGGTCACGCTGATCATCACCGGCGGCCTGCGGGTGCCGGCGGATTTCATCAAGGCGCTGGCGCTCGGCGCCGACGGCATCGCCATTGCAAACAGTGCCATCCAGGCCATCGGCTGTATCGCAGCACGCATCTGCAACACCAACAACTGTCCCTCCGGTATCGCCACCCAGCAACCCGAACTGCGCCGGCGCCTGGACGTCGACGCGTCCGCGCTGAAGCTGGCGAGATTTCTCGGCGCCTCCGTCGAGCTGATGCAGGTGATGGCCAGGGCCTGCGGCCATGCGCACCTGAATGAGTTTGGCCGGGAAGATCTTGCGACCTGCAAGCCGGAACTGGCACAGTTGAGCGGGATCGCGTTTGCGGGGGTAGAGCAATAGCAGGATCAATGGGGTCAGAGATCGTTGATCTGCTGGCAAGCTGATATAACAATGACATCAAACGCTAAGGGTTTTGTCGTTTGACAAATGATAAACAGGCCTGCACATACACTGGATACCTGTCGTGATGATGCTTCCCTCCTGGCTGAAAATAGCCTATACGCTGTTTGTCTGTATCCTTGTGCCCGTATACTGGATGGAGCAGGGGCCGGCGAATTTTCTCTGGTTATCGGATATCGCGCTGCTGGCTGTTGTGCCGGCGCTCTGGATGGAGAACCGGTTTCTCACCAGTATGATGGCGGTAGGCGTGTTGTTGCCTGAGCTGGCCTGGAACCTGGATTATTTTCTGCGCCTGCTTGCAGGTTTCGATGTGATCGGTCTCAACGCGACTGCGTACATGTTTGAATCCCGGCACACGCCCTTGTTCAGGTTCTTTTCCCTGTTTCATGTCATTCTGCCCGTGCTGCTGCTCTGGATGGTCCGTCGCCTGGGCTACGACACGCGCGCCGTTTATGCGCAGACCGTGTTGATCTGGGTCCTGCTTCCGGTCTGTTATCTGGCCACCGATCCGGAAAGAAACCTCAACTGGGTTTTTGGTATCGGCAACCCGCCCCAGACATGGGTCTCCGGTCCCCTGTACCTGGCGTTGCTGATGTGCGCGTACCCGTTACTCGTATTCATGCCGACCCATTTCATACTCAAGGCAGTATTCAAAGGCCGCTGATGGACAGAGAGGGACCGGATGCAGTTGACGCGGCATGCATCTGGATCTCTCGATAGTTGATCAGGCCAGCAGCGCCGCCACGATCCCGGTGATGAAGATGCCGTCGAAGGTGCCGGCACCGCCGATGGAGGCGAGGGGTGTACCCATTTTGCGTATATCGCCGAGACGCAGCAGGTCGGCACCGGTCAGTACGCCGAGGGTGCCGCTGATGTAGGCCAGCGGGGCGGCGTGTTCGGCGTTGATCAGCAGGGCGGTGAGGGCGGCGGTGACCGGCGCGACCAGTACCGGGATGGCAATGCCCATGCGCGGTATGGGGCGGCTTAGCCGGTAGCTGACGAAGGTGACGATGGCGATGGCCGACAGTACCTCGATGAACGGCAGCGGGTTGTGTGCCATCAGGTAAGCCGAGAAACCCACCGGGATGATACAGCCGCCGAGGTTGACCGCGATCAGGGTCGTGCCCTCGAACGGAAGCTGCAGCGGTTGCAGCCAGGCGGGCAGGGGCGGCGGCGGTTCCGGTGGCGCCTCGGCCGTGATCCGCACCAGCGGCAGGTTGATGGCGCTGCCGAACAGTGCACCCAGCACCAGGGTCATGGCGACGTGCGGCGATAGCCCCAGCTTGTCGAAAGCGATCGCCAGCAGGTTGATCTGGATCAACGCTGTCAGCAGCGCGAGCCCGACCAGCAGCAGCAACATGCGCGGGGGCATCAGGGTACCTCCCGGTGGTAATCCGCGCAGATTCTGCGACGGCCGGCCGCCATCAGTCCAGCCGCTTGCTGAAACGCAGCACCGCGATCCCCATGGTTACCAGCAGGAAGGCCGCCAGGGCATAGAGTTCGCCGGCCATCATGCCCAGTTCGGCGCCACGCAGCATGATGCCGCGGATCAGGCGCACGAAGTGCGTGAGCGGCAACAGTTCGGCGAATACCTGCGCCGCGCGCGGCATGCCGTCGAAGGGGAACATGAAACCGGACAGCAGGACCGAGGGCAGGAAGAAGAAGAAGGTCATCTGCATGGCCTGGAACTGGGTCTGCGCCAGCGTCGAGATCAGCAGGCCGAGGGTGAGGTTGGCGGCGATGAACAGCAGCGCGGCGAGGTAGACATCGGTCACCCGGCCGGTCACCGGTACGTCGAACAGCCACATGCCCACCAGCAGGATGAGCGTCACCTGCACCAGGCCGATCACCACGAACGGCAGCACCTTGCCGATCATCAGCTCCAGCGAACTGACCGGGGTGTTGATCAGCATCTCCAGGTTGCCCCGCTCACGCTCGCGCACGATCGCCACCGCCGTGAACATCGCCATGGTCATGGTCAGGATCACACCGATCAGTCCGGGTACGACAAACACGGCCGAGCGTCGCTCCGGGTTGTAGAAATTGCGCACCTCGAACAGCGGCACCAGCGGTGGCTCGTGGCGGTCGGTATCCTGCTGCAGCTGCAGGCCGGTCAGGCCGCGTGCGGTACCCAGCACGATCGGGTCGCTACCGTCGACCAGCAACTGTGCGGCCGGACGGCCGTCGCGCTTACGGCGTTGCTGCAGGCGTTGTTCGAAATCGCGCGGGATGACGATGCCCACGGCGATGTTGCCGCTGTCTAGCAGTGCCTGCAGCTGCACACCGGTCTGCACGTAGTGGGTCACGTCCACCACCTGCGTGGCCTGTATGTCGGCCACCAGCTGGCGCGACAGCTGGGTCCGGGCCTGGTCGGCGACTGCCGCGTGCAGATGGCGCACATCGGTATTGATGGCATAGCCGAACAGGATCATCTGCATAATGGGGATGCCGACGATCATGCCGAAAGTGAGGCGGTCGCGCGCCAGCTGCGCGACTTCCTTGCGCATGATCGCGAACAGGCGCATGAAACATGGTCTCACGGCTGCACCTCGCGGGCCCGCGCGGGCAGCTGGGTGGCGGTAACGAACACGTCCTCCAGGCTGGGCCTGGCGATGCCCACCTCGGCCGTGACGCCGGCCTGCGCGAGTGCGGTGCGCACCGTGTCGTCCGGTGCGGCGACCTCACGGTAGAGCAGCACGCGCAGGCGTGCACCGATCTGTGCAACGCTGAGCACCTCGGGCAGCGCGCGCAATGCCGCACGTATCTGCCGGTAGTCCTGTGCCTGTACCTCGACGACGGTCGCCGCCATGTCTGCCATCAGCCGCTGCGGCGTGCCTTCGGCACGCACCGCCCCGTGGTCGAGAATGGCGAGGCGGTGACAGCGCTCGGCCTCGTCCATGTAGTGCGTCGAGACCAGGATGGTGGTGCCGGCATCGACCAGCCGGAACAGGTTTTCCCAGAAATCACGCCGGCTCTGCGGATCGACCGCGCTCGTCGGCTCGTCCAGGAACAGCAGTTCCGGTTCATGCAGGGTCGCGGCAGCCAGCGACAGGCGCTGTTTCTCACCACCGCTCAGGGTACCGGCGCGCTGGCCGGCCATGTCTTCCAGGTGGTAGTCGGTCAGCAATTGCCCGATGCGCGCATTGCGGCGCGCGGCAGGCAGGCAGTAGATGCGCGCAACGAAATCGAGGTTCTCCCGTATCGTCAGGTCTTCGTACAGCGAGAAGCGCTGGGTCATGTAACCGATCCTGTGCTTGAGCGCCTCGGCCTCGTCCGGCATCTGCAGACCCAGCACCGTGGCCGTGCCGCTGCTGGGCGTGAGCAGGCCGCAGAACATGCGAATGGTGGTCGACTTGCCGGAACCGTTCGGCCCAAGAAAGCCGTAGATGGCATTTCGCGGGATATCGAGGTCGACGTGGTCGACGGCGGTGAGGGTGCCGAAGCGGCGCGTCAGGCCGCGTGTGACGACGGCTGCATCAGTGCCAACCGGTTCACTGTCCGGCGGGCTGGGCATCGAAGGTGACCTGCAGGGGAACGCCACCGGGCAGTTGCCGGGCCGCCGCATCGTCGAGCTCGACCTCGGCCAGGTAGCTGAGCCGGGAGCGGTCGTGCGCGGTGAGTGAATAATAGGGCGTGAAGACGGGATCGGCGCTGACGCGGCGTACATGACCGCTGAAAGGCTGTTCGATGCCGTCGACCAGCACCGTTGCCTTGCTGCCGAC
>DATKZN010000105.1:0-14304 GCA_035527955.1 Gammaproteobacteria bacterium | reverse complement strand
GTCGAGGGCGTGGACATCGCCGCTGCCGACCTGGCTGAAGTCGTGAACCGCCCGGTGTCCTACTCGATCGCGCTGCTGTCGACCGCGAAACACAAGCGGCTGGGCAATGCCTTCATCGACTGGATACGCAGCCCCGATGGTCAGCGCGTCTACACCGATGGTGGCTTCATCGGCCTGACGGAGGCGGAACTCGCCGGCGGTGAATGCTACGCCATCGACCGCAAGACCGGTGCCCTGGTCACCACGCCGCGGGTAAACAATAGTTGCAGGTAAGACGGATACCCTGCTTGAAGGACGGAGGACCGGCCCGCGCCCCGGTGGCGCAGGCCGCTCCCCAGCGGCGACACCCTCAACCACCAAACCCTGCCATTCAGCAGGCTCATCAGCGACAGCACCGTTCGCGACTGACGCGAACCGGCGCATTGGCCACTGTTGCGGTACAGCAGTATCACCTCCATCCGGGGATCAGGCAGACGGAGCGAGTCCGGACGGCCGTTGATTATGCATTAGCGGTCGGAAATGAACTGCTGAAAAGCGGCATCGCTGCCCCTCCCCACGCGTTCAGAGCCCCAGTGTTTCGTCGTCCTGTTCCCGGTCGTGCAGCTCCCCGCTCCTGGCCGCCTCGATGGCGTTGGCCAGGATGGCATGCTCGTGCTCTTCCTGCCCGAAATGCAGGTAGTTCTTCGCCGCATCGAACACGGCTTCCAGCAGCCGCACCCGATGGTCGAGGTAGTACAGTGACCGGGCGAGATAATGGGGATCTGCACCCTGTTCGCGCAGGCGTTCGGCCTCGGCCAGTGCCGCTTGCAGTTCGTGGTCTGTCGGTTTCAACATGGTATTCCCTCTTCCCTGCCGTCGATAATCCGGATAATTTGACGGTATATTGTCACATCGATGGTGCTTGCGAGCGTGGTTACGTTTAGTATCGGGTAATTGACCTTCCTCAATGCCTGTCAGGTCAGTCAAGTGATTGAATGATACCTGTAATCAGTCAGCCACCCACAACCCGAAGGATGACCACATGACCGATGCGACCAAACATGCACCGAAAGTCGGCGCCCCCGACCCGGAACTGAAGAATTCGCCCATTTTCGACGAATCGGACGCCGACGACCTGTCGCTGGATCTCGAACTGGAGACCGGTGTCTGTTACTTCAACTCGGAATCCTTTGCCATTGGCAGCTATGTCTGCAGCGGCGATGACCTGCTGCGTTGCGAGGGGCGCGGTGTGTGGATCCGCGAAGGCAGTTGCTACCAGGACATGGTATGACCGGCGCATGGCGGCCGGCCCGACCGGACGGCCACCGGCATGATGCCGATCCACGAGCTGCTCAGCCGTATCCGCTGGGACCCGGCGTTCGGCGCGGCCGAATTCGAGATCGGCTACTACGACCGGGTGGAAAACCGCATCATCCGCATACCCCTGCGCGAGATCTTCTTTGAAACCGGCGATCACTTCACCTTCGACCTGTACGACCGCGACGGCGAGTTGCACAGCATCCCGCTGCACCGGGTAAAACAGGTGTTCAGAAACGGTGAACTGATCTGGGAACGCGTACATTGAAAGGCAGGCGACAAGCGCCCGAAACAGGAGGAACCTCTATGCAAATTCCGTTACAGATTACCTTCCGCAACATGGAGCCGTCAGAGGCCGTGGAGACGCGGATCCGGGAGAAGGTCGACAAGCTCGAACAGTTCTGTGACAACATCATGAGCTGCCGCGTCATGGTGGAGGCACCACACGCCCATCATCATCAGGGCCGGTTGTTCGAGATCCGCATCGACCTCACCGTGCCGGACGGCGAACTGGTGGTGTCGCAGCCGCATCATCACAAAGACCACTCGCATGAAGACGTGTACGTGGCCATCCGCGATGCCTTCAACGCCATGCAGCGCCAGCTGAAAAGCCATATCGATGTACGGCGCGGCCGGGTCAAGCAGCACGAACCGACGCCCGGCGGCCATGTCATCAGCCTGCACCCGGACGAAGGCTACGGCAAGATCGGCACCCCGGACGGACGGGTGATCTATTTCCACCGCAACAGCGTACTGAACGGCGGCTTCGACACGCTGGAGGTCGGCAGCGAGGTGCGCTACGCCGAAGAGGCCGGCGAACTCGGACCGCAGGCCAGCAGCGTGTCGCCGGTCGGCAAGCATCACGTGGTGGTGTAACCATAAATGTGCGCGGGACTGCCCCTGGCAAGGCAGTCCCGCCTACCGATTGAACAGCCTGCTGCGCACGCAGACACCCCGCTGGTCATGCAGACATGCAGCGTGCAACCGCATCCTGCCGCCACGCCACTGCAGCAAGACTAGTCAGGAACCACCCGAATTGTTCCCGGCTCACCGACGACGCCGGACACAGCTATCGCTACCGGCAGGAAGCACCGGATCACGTCGGCGTTGGTAAGCAAATGCAGGGTCACTTCACTGGTACGCAATACCGATGGCTGTCCCGCACAGGCCAGCGGCAACAGCAACTGGTCGGCCAGCCAGCGATCCACGGCGCCATCGGTCGCCAGAAATCTCAGCAGGTCGGCCACGGCCTCGTCGGCCACCCGTTCGGCTCGCTTGCCGCGCGCGCCAAGCGCAAAGAAGCATGCCTGGCTGTGCTCGAACTCGGCCAGCAACACCAGCACCGTGCCACGCGACCAGGCTGGCAGGCTGGCCAGCGCGATATCGATGTCACAGTCGAGGACGCGCAACTGCTGCAGCGCGCGGTTGCGCTGGCGCTGCCCGACCTCTGCCGCGAGATTGGCGACCGCAGACAGTCCGCGCACCCGCAGCAGCCTGCCGCGCACGCCGAGTTCGAGCCCCTTGAGCCGCGCACCGCCAGGTAGCACGGCGCGCACCTCGCCGCCGCCCTGGGGATAGAACCCGGCCCGGATCATTTCCAGCTCGAACGTCACGCCCAGCCGTGCCAGCAACGTCCGCCAGTGCCAGTCCAGGAAATGAAAGCACGGGCTACAGGGCACATGCGTCCCGCCCGTGACGTGCAGCTGCGATCCGCCCGCGGCCAGCGCCAGCGGCAGCAGCACCGTCTGCAGCACCAGCGAGGTCGCACCGGCCGTGCCGATATCGAAGTGATAGTTGCCACACGCAACGGTGGCGGGTGAAAAATACAGCTCCTGCGAACCGATCCGGTCACCCTCGACCCGGGCGGCGCTGATGCGGCCGGCCGCCTGCACGGCCATGCGGTGCTGGTATCCCAGCCCGGGCTTGTCACGCCCGGCGCGGATATGCGTGAGATGCACAGGCAGTCCGGTCAGCAGCGACAGCGACAGCGAGCTGCGCAATACCTGTCCGCCGCCCTCGCCCATCATGCCGTCGATCTCAATCATGGCGTCACCCGAACGCAGGCAGGGTTAATACGTCGTTGCATGCCATGCCGTTCACGCAGGCAACGCGCGAACTGCCGGTCAGGTGCAACACATCCCTCCCGGCTCCCGGATTCACGGCGCATAGCTCCGCCTTTACTCTCCATCATCCGCGTCCCGGACGTGCCTGCCCGGATCACCGCAACGCTGCACGTCCACCAGGCATATGGCCGGGCTGATTGACTTTATCAGCTGTATTGCAGGCTTGCATGGCGTGAATTGCAATAACGGCTACTAAAAGCGGATACTTGGGCAGGCAAAGACTGCCGCTACCGAACCGGTGACACCGAAGTCGGAGCGGCTGAACACAACCCGACGCCGGTCAGGATATCACTAACCGTGACCCCGCTCAGGCCAGACACCTCGACACTAAGTGGAAGCATGACATGGTAAATGGGAAGCAACCCGACAGCCCGCTGCGCAACCGGCTGGCCTTTTTCCTGGAGTTTCTCCGCTATCCGCTGCAAATCGGCTCGGTCACGCCAAGCTCGCGTTTTCTGGAACAGCGCCTGTTGAAGAGCGCCGACATCCGGTCGGCGCGCGTCATTGTCGAACTGGGCCCCGGCACCGGCGGCACAACCCGGGCCATGCTGCACGCGATGTCACCGCAGGCCAGGCTGCTGTGCATCGAAATCAATCCGCATTTTTACCGCCTGATTCACAAGATCGAGGACAAACGGCTGCTTGCACACCTCGGCAGCGCGTGTGACCTGCAGGAAATCCTCGCCCGCTACGGCATGGATGCGCCGGACGTCATCCTGTCCGGCATTCCCTTTTCCACCATGAGCCGCGACACCGGCTCAGAGATCCTCACCGCCGTCTGCTCACAACTCGCCCCCAACGGACGCTTCGTGGCCTATCAGGCCAGCGACCGGGTGATGACCCTGTGCCAGCCCTTGCTGGGGGCCGGCCGGACCGAACTGGAACTGCTCAACATCCCGCCAATGCGGGTGTTCAGCTGGGAAAAACAGGACTCCGGCTGCAAGGCCGGCACCGGCAGCGCAAGGGACACACCGGCGACTGACACGGATCTTCAGCCGCCTGCCCGCCCGGCAGATGAGCCCGGCACCCCGAAACCGGACCGGCAGGATACCGGTACCCGTGACTGAACGCAGCGACATGCCAGGACAACGCGCCAGCACAAGCAGTGACGGCGCTGTGAACAGGCACAAGGTCCCGGCAGCTGCCAGCGCAACACATTCCATCGGCGTACCACCACGCAAACAGCCGGACGCCGCGAACCGGCCGGACGCCGCGGCGCCCACCGGGCTGGAACGCCGGGCGCTGCGCAAACTGCTCGTGCTGATGGGCAGACCGCCCGTGCGGTTCGTGCTCTGGAACGGCGAACAGGTGACGCTCAGCGACGCACCGGGCGGCAGGCGCTTGCAGATCCATGACCGTAATACGCTGTGGCGGCTGATCATCAATCCGGAGTTGCATTTCGGTGATGCCTACAGCCGGGGCAGCCTGGAGGTGGAAGGCGACCTGGTCAGCTTTCTCGAAACCATCAACCGCGCCGCGCCCCGGACCAGCCGCTACAACACCCTGCTCCGGGCCTGGCAGCTGTGGCGCAATCGCGCGCGAGCGAACACGCCGGACAGTTCGCGGACCAACATCAGCCATCATTACAATCTCGGTAACGCGTTCTTCCGACTCTGGCTGGACGAGGAGCTGGTCTATACCTGCGCCTACTTCCCGTCCCGGGAGCTGACCCTGGAGCAGGCCCAGCGCGCCAAGATGGAATACGTCTGCCGCAAGCTGCAGTTGCAGCCCGGCGAGACCGTCATCGAGGCGGGTTGCGGCTGGGGGGCGCTGGCACTCTACATGGCCAGGGAGTACGGCGTCAGGGTGCGCGCCTGGAACCTGTCCGGCGAACAGATCCGCCATGCACGCGAACGCGCGGCGACAGCCGGCCTCGGGCAGCAGGTCGAGTACATCGAAGACGACTATCGCAATATCACCGGCAAGTGTGACGTGTTTGTCGCGGTCGGCATGCTGGAACACGTCGGGCGGCCCAACTATCGCACCCTGGGCGGTATTATCGATCGCTGCCTCGAACCTGCCGGCCGGGGACTGATTCACACGATCGGTCGTGACCAGCCCTGCCCCATGAACGCCTGGATCGAGAAGCGTATCTTTCCGGGGGCCTACCCGCCCACCCTGCGCGAGATGATGGACGTTCTCGAACCCTGGGGCTTCTCGGTACTGGACGTGGAAAACCTGCGCCTGCACTACGCCAGAACCCTCGAACACTGGCTGGAACGCTTCACTGCCCGTGAGGACGAGGTACGCGCGCGTTTCGACGAGGACTTCGTCAGGGCCTGGCGCCTCTACCTGGCCGGGTCGATCGCCAGTTTCAGCACCGGCTGGCTGCAGCTCTACCAGGTGGTTTTCACGCGCCCCGGCCGCAACGACATTGCCTGGACGCGGGACCATCTCTATGCAGGACAAGGGCTGACAGGCCATGGACCGGTGTGATGTCCTGATCGTTGGCGGCGGCCCCGCGGGCAGCAGTTGTGCACGCGCACTGCGCCAGGCCGGACTGGATGTCGTCGTGATGGACAAGGCGGCGTTTCCCCGCGACAAGACCTGCGCGGGCTGGATCACGCCGGCGGTCATCGAACTGCTCGCTCTGGATATCGAGGATTACCGGCAGCAGCGGGTATTCCAGCCCATCAGCGGCTTTCGCACCGGGGTCATGGACGGGCCGGCACTCGAAACCCGCCACGACCATGCAGTCAGTTACGGCATCCGCCGCTGTGAATTCGACACCTACCTGCTCGCGCGCGCGGACGCACGCCTGCGTACCGCGGAGCCGCTCACACAGCTGGTGCGCGACGCGGACGGCTGGCGGGTCAATGCATCATTGCAGACACCGCTGATCGTCGGCGCGGGCGGCCACTTCTGCCCGGTGGCGCGCAGGCTGGGCGCCGACGTGGGACAGTCCGAACTCGCGGTCAGGGCCCAGGAGAGCGAGTTCGAACTCGATCCCGCACAACGCGCCGCCTGCCGCTGCCAGCCCGGCATGCCCGAGCTGTACTTCTGCAAGGATCTCAAGGGCTATGGCTGGTGTATGCGCAAGGGCGACTTTCTCAACATCGGTCTGGGCCGCGAAGGTGAGCCTGCACTGGCGCAGCACGTGACCGCCTTCCGCGAGTTCCTGGGCGCCGCCGGGCGCATTCCCGCCGGTCTCCAGCCGCGTTTCAAGGGTCACGCCTACCTGCTCTACCGGCACGCGCGCCGCACGCTGCTCGATGATGGTGTATTGCTGGCCGGCGACGCCGCCGGCCTGGCCTGTACCGAAAGCGGGGAAGGCATCCGGCCTGCCATTGAATCCGGCCTGATGGCCGCCGCAACCATCCTGCAGGCACAGGGACGCTATACCCGTGCCGACCTCGAGCCCTACCGTGCCCGGCTGCAAGCCCGTTTCGGACCGCGCGAGGCTCGCGACTGGTCGGCCTGGCTGCCGCAGCCCGTCAAGTCCCGGCTGGCGACAGGACTCATGGGCAACCGCTGGTTCGTGCAGCACGTCCTGCTCGAGCGCTGGTTCCTGCACACTCAACAGCCATCCCTGCGGATCTGATCAGGCGCGGCGCAGGGGGCGCTGTCAGCAACGTGCCGGCATGCCCCGGGAGGCGGATCATGGCCCCGTCGAACAGGCATGGACAGCCGTGCCGGCAGGGGAAATATATTTCACCGGACGTCTTGTTTTTTATCCGCCCATACCTATGATTGCGCAGGTTCCAAAACCGGCGGCATGCGTCTTCACCAGCTAAAAGGCAACGGGAAGGCAACCCGGCGCGGAACGGTTAAACCTTTTGCAGGATCAGCCGCTCACGGCCTGCACACAGTGCACCGACTGCTGAACGTTACGAGGATATACCATGAAGAAACAGATCGTGCTTGTCGAAGAGGAAGAGCCTCCAGGACGTGTTGCACAAACCCGCCAGGCCAACGCCTGCTCAGGCCCCGTTGCCCCTCACCTTGTCTCCTTCACCCGCAATCTCGCACACCCCGTTCCCCGGCTGACCATCAGCCCGCGCAGTCACGCCTTCCGCAAGCAGTTCTTCCCGGAGGCCAGTGTGCGCGACTGGAACGACTGGCGCTGGCAGAACCGTAACCGCATCCGCGACCTGCGCGAGCTGGCACGCATCATCGAGCCAAGTGCGGACGAACGCGAGGCCATCGAGCGTCATACCGGACCGCTGCCGGTCGGCGTTACGCCCTACTATGCCAGCCTGCTGCACGCGACCGATCCGACCCAGCCACTGCGCAAGTCCGTGATACCGGTGACCGGCGAGTACCTGAGGAGCCCCGGCGAAGCCGACGATCCGCTGGGCGAGGACCACGACAGCCCGGTGCCGGGTCTCGTGCACCGCTACCCGGACCGGGTGCTGTTCCTGGTTACGGGCATCTGCACCACCTATTGCCGCTATTGCACGCGCTCGCGGCTGGTCGGCGCGGCCGGCGAGAAGGCCATACGGCGCAGTGACCACGAGGCGGCACTCGACTACATCGAGCGCACCCCGACCATCCGCGATGTGCTGCTGTCGGGCGGTGATCCGCTCAGCCTGGACGACGACAAACTGGAATACCTGCTCTCGCGGCTGAAAAAGATCCCGCACGTCGAGTTCGTGCGCATCGGCACCAAGGTGCCGGCCGTGCTGCCGCAGCGCATCACGCCCGCCCTGCTGCGCCTGTTCCGCCGCTACGGACCGGTATGGCTGTCCATACACTTCACGCACCCTGATGAAATCACGCCCGAAGTCGCCGAGGCCTGCGGCAGGCTGGCCGATGCCGGTGTGCCGCTGGGCAGCCAGACCGTGCTGCTCGCCGGTGTCAACGACAATGTCGAGACCATGAAGAAACTCATGCACGAGCTGTTGAAGATTCGCGTACGCCCGTACTACCTGTACCAGTGCGATCCCATCACCGGTTCGGCGCATTTCCGCACCCCGGTCGAGAAGGGCCTGGAGATCATCCGCGGCCTGCGCGGCCACACCACCGGTTATGCCGTCCCGCACTACGTCATCGACGCACCCGGCGGCGGCGGCAAGATCCCGCTGGTGCCGGACTACGTCGTCGGCCGCGACGGCGACGACCTGGTGCTGCGCAACTTCGAAAACAGGCTGTACCGCTACCATGACCCGGCCGTGACCGGCGCCGTGGCCGCCACCCCCAGGGAGCAGGACTCGTGAAAATAGGCTTTACCTACGACCTGCGCGACGAGTACGTCGCACAGGGTTTCGACGAGGAAGCCGCGGCCGAATTCGACCGCCCGGAGACCATCGACGCCATCCGCGCGGCCATTGAAAGCTTCGGCCACAGCGTCGAGCCGATCGGCAACCTGGCGGCACTGATGCCGCGGCTGCTGGCCGGCGAGCGCTGGGACCTGGTGTTCAACATTGCCGAGAATGTGTACGGTCTTGCACGCGAGGCGCAGGTCCCGGCACTGCTTGACGCGTACCGGATCCCGTACACCTTTTCCGATGCCACCACGCTGGCGCTGTGCCTGCACAAGGGACTCGCCAAGCACGTGGTGCGCGACTGCGGGATAGCGACGCCGGACTTCGTCCTGGTGGAAACCCCGGCGGACCTCGTGCACATCGGCCTGCCGCTGCCACTGTTCGCCAAACCGGTGGCGGAAGGCACCAGCAAGGGTATCAGCGCGGCCTCGAAGATCACCGATCACGCCACCCTTGGCACGACCTGCCGTGACCTGCTTGCGCGCTACGCGCAGCCGGTGCTCGTGGAGACCTTCCTGCCGGGCAGGGAGTTCACCGTCGGCATCGTCGGCAGCGGCAACGAAGCGCGCCCGCTGGGCGTGCTGGAAGTGCTGGCGACCAGCGCGGGCGATACGGAAGTGTACTCGTTCCTCAACAAGGAAGCGTTCGAGTCGCGCTGCGAATACCGGCTGGTACGCGGCCCCGATGCAAACTCGGCCGGGCAGGTCGCGCTCGACGCCTGGCGCGCGCTCGGTTGCCGCGACGGGGGCCGGGTCGACGTGCGCCTTGCCGCAAACGGCACGCCGCACTTCATCGAGGTCAACCCGCTCGCGGGGCTCAACCCGGAACGCTCCGATCTCGCCTTCATCGCGCGCTTCCAGGGCCTCGAATACCGCGACCTGATCGGCATGATCCTGGAGTCGGCACTGCAGCGGCTGCCCATGGGCATAGTGCCCGCACTGCAGGCGGCCACGTCATGACCGGCAAGTTGCGTGTCGCGGTGTTGTACGGTGCCGTCCCGGCCAATGCCCCGCCCGATGAGCAGGATGCGCTGATCGAGGCCGAGGCAGTGGCCGCCGCCCTGCGCGCGCACGGCTACCAGCCGCTGCTGCGGGCCGTCACCACGAACCTCGACAAGCTGCAACACGAGCTGCTGCGCTCGCGGCCGGCGCTGGCGTTCAACCTGGTCGAATCGCTGAATGGCCATGGGTCGTTCATCGCCTGGGTGCCGCAACTGCTTGACCGCCTCGGCATCCCCTATACCGGCGTCGGCGCGGATGCGCAGTTTCTCACCTCGAACAAGCTGCTGGCGAAACGCTGGCTCGCTACGCATGGCGTGCCGACCCCCGCCTGGAGCGAGGATGGCAGCGACGCCGGCTCCGGCAGCTGGATCGTCAAGTCGGTCTGGGAACATGCCTCCATCGGTATCGACGACCACGCCATCGTCAGCGGCGGCGATGCGATCAGTGCGCGCATCGCACAGCAACGCGAGCGCTATGGCGGCACATGGTTCGCCGAACGTTTTGTCGACGGTCGCGAGTACAACATCGCCCTGCTGGAGGACGCCACGGGCGTGCGCATCCTGCCCGTCGCGGAAATCGACTTTTCCGCCTTCCCGGACGGCAAGCCGCGCATCGTGAATTACGCCGCCAAGTGGGACGTCGAGGCGTTCGAGTATCATCACACGCCGCGGCGCTTTATCCAGGCCGGTGCCGAGACCGCGCTCGACAATACCCTGCAGGTGCTCGGGCGGGCATGCTGGCAACTGTTCGGCCTGCGTGGTTATGCACGCGTCGACATTCGCATCGACACCCGGGGTGAGCCGCAGGTGCTGGAAATCAACACCAATCCCTGCCTGTCGCCGGACGCGGGTTTTGCCGCCGCCGCCGCCGAGGCAGGCCTGGACTACACCGGCCTGATAGGACATATCGTGGCACGCGTCCGGCTGCCTGACAGCGCGACCGCCCCGGCCCGTACACAAGTCGCTTCACTGGGCTGACAGCCCCCGCAGGCACCCATGTTCCTGATCCGCAAGATCTACGACGACGCCACGTCCGCCAACCAGGTGGCAATCGCGCAGGCGCAGGCCATCCTGCGCGCGCAGTTTCCCGGCCTGAGCGCAGATGATATCGCCAAGCTGCCGGACCAGCTGCACGATCCGCTCAAGCACCGCTTCCATGCCCAGCTGCTGGCTGCGGAAAACGGCCAGGGCGAGCTGCGCGGGTTCGCGCTGCTGCTGCATGCGCCGGACCTGCGTTTTGCCTACCTGGAGTACATCAGTGCCGCGCCCGGCGGCACCGGTGGCGGCATCGGCGGGGCACTGTACGAACGGGTACGCGAGGAAGCGGCCGCGCTGAATGTGACCGGCCTGTTCTTCGAATGCCTGCCCGATGATCCGGCCCTGTCGCCTGACCCGGCGGTGCGCGCGCAGAACGCGGCACGCCTTAAATTCTACGAACGCTACGGCGCGCGTCCGCTGGCCAACACCGCCTACGAGACACCGGTCAAGCCAGGTGACGACAACCCGCCCTACCTGGTCATGGACCCGCTCGGCAGCGACCAGCCGCTGGGTCGCGCCGCGGTGCGTCGCATCGTGCGCGCCATCCTGGACAGGAAGTACGGCGAGCTGTGTCCGCAGGACTATGTCGAGCTCGTCATCGCCTCCATCAAGGACGATCCCGTGCAGCTGCGCGCCCCGCGCTACATCCGCGGCGGTGCCGGCAAGGCAGCGCCGGCGCCGGTGCGCGAGCGACGCATCGCGCTGATCGTCAACGACAAGCACGATATCCACCACGTGCGCGAGCGTGGCTACGTGGAATCGCCGGTGCGCATCAAGGTGATCCTGCAGGAACTGGAAAAACCGGGTTTCTTCGAACGCATGCCGGCACGCAAATTTCCGCAATCCTGGATCAGGGCCGTGCATGACCGGGATTTCGTCCAGTACCTGATGCATGCCTGCGCGCGGGTACCGGAAGGCAAGTCGGTCTACCCCTATGTATTCCCGATCCGCAATGCGGCACGCCCGCCGCACGATCTGCCGCTGCGCGCCGGCTATTACTGCATCGATACCTTCACGCCGCTGAACCGTAATGCCTCGCTGGCGGCACTCGGCGCCGTTGACTGCGCGCTGACCGGCGCGCAGTGCCTGGTGGACGGCTACCGTGCGGCCTACGCCCTGGTGCGCCCGCCCGGTCACCATGCCGAACGCGGCAGCTTCGGCGGGTTCTGCTATTTCAATTCCGCCGCGATCGCGGCCAATTACCTGAGCCGCTACGGCAAGGTCGTGGTACTCGACGTGGACTATCATCATGGCAACGGCACGGAAAATATCTTCTACCAGCGCGCCGACGTGTTCACGGTATCGTTGCACGGCCACCCGCGCATGACCTACCCCTATTTCAGCGGTTTCGAGGATGAACGCGGGGAAGGCGAGGGACTGGGTTACAACCTCAACATCCCGCTGCCGGAAGGACTGGACGGTGCCGCTTACCGGCAGCATCTCGCGCGCGCGCTGAAACAGGTTGCCCGCTTCAAACCGCGCCACCTGGTGCTGGGGCTCGGCCTGGATACCGCGAAAGGCGACCCGACCGGCTCGTTCACCCTGACCACCCGGGACTTTCACGAAAACGGCCGCATGATCGGCGCGCTGGGCCTGCCGACGCTGGTTACCCAGGAGGGTGGTTACCGCACGCGTTCCCTGGGACAGAATGCCAGGCATTTTTTCCAGGGGCTCTGGGAAGGCATGCACCCGGCGCAGCAGGTACGCGGCAAGGAACCACGACGTGGCACAGGCAAGCGCAGCTGACCCGGTGCTGCGCACGGCGCTGCAGCCGGCGGACATCGCCGCCGTGCGCACACTGGTGCAGGCAACCGGGTTTTTCAGTAGCGATGAAGTCGGCATTGCCGCCGAGCTGGTCGAGGAAGCCCTCGCCCGCGGCGCGGCCAGCGGCTACCGCTTCCTGCTGCTCGAACAGTCGGGCGCCCTGCTGGGCTACACCTGTTATGGCGAGATCCCCGGCACCACCGGCAGCTACGACCTGTACTGGATCGTGGTGGCGCCGGCTCAACAGGGCCGGGGCTCCGGACGCCGGCTGCTCGAGGCAACCGAGGCGCACATCGGCGCGCTGGGCGGGCGCCTGGTGTATGCCGAAACATCCTCGCGCGCGCAGTATGCGCCGACGCGCAAATTCTACGAAGGCACGGGGTTTCACGCCGCGGCCCGGCTGCCGGATTTCTACGCGCCGGGCGATGGCAAGGTGATCTACGCCAAATCCCTGCAGCCGGCGGGCTGAGTTCGCAAGCGGTGCGCTCGTGACGCAGGCAGCCGGGCGGCTTGCGGCCAGGTGTCCGGCTTGCCACCGGGAATTACAACTAATACTGTTATAGCAGTACAATCGTGGCTGACGGTTATGACAACGCCCCCGCAGTGCACGCGCACCTCGGGACGGCTGGCCGTAGCCGTGGCATCCTGACCCACTGTGGCAACGGGGTGTCGTCACGCGGGCGCAGATTCCCGAAAACAACGCGGTCACACAGAAGAGTATCAAACCATGATCAGACAATTCCCGTTCCGGCCGGTCGCCGGTGACAGCAAACTAACAGACCAGCCAGGCCCGACAGCGGCGCATCAGCGCGGCGCACGGCTGGCCACGCCCTGGATGGCCGTTATCGCCGGCGCGCTTTTGCACCTGCCGGTTGCGCATGCCGAGAACTTCACACCGCCGGGACTGGAGGGCTTTACCCAGCACTCCGAACGCGATGCCGACGGTGACGGTGACGGTGTAAACGAAACCCATATCATGCAGTACATGAACACGAACGGTGACAGTTTGTTCAGCATGACCACCAGGGACCGACTCTGGGCCTGGAGCCTGGATACACGCGACTCCGACATCGGCACCGACAACTATGTCATCCGGGACAGCGATTGCGACGGTAGCTTCGACGAAGTCTACGCACTGGACCAGGAGTATCACGTCCCCGACTGCCTGAAATAGCCCGACTTGTCTCCCGCATGCGCGTGAGACAAGTCGGGATTGCGCTGATTTCCTGCACCCGTGTTGGGCAAATCTGCCCGCCCCGCACACGAATAGTGCACACCGTCCGCCGCACGGTTGTCAGCACGAACGGTAAAACCGGCTTTTTACAGGTGCTTGCCGAATCCCGGGCGACTGGCATGCATCCTGCATTTCCCCTGGTGAAGCTGATTTTTTTAGCGGCACATGCCGCCTGTCAACGGGAGCAGCCATGGCCAACACACTACGGGACACCCGGCCACAGGATTTCGACACGCTCGGCCAGCGCTTCGATACATCATTGCGCCTGATCGCACGACGCTCGATCAGGGTCTGGTTTAACCGCGGCAGGCTCGACCAGGTGTTGAGCGAAAACGTCGGCGTCTGTCCGCACTGTGAATTGCTCTACGCCATCGACAGCGATGGACGCCAGGTCAGTTCCAATATCCGCACCGGCGCGATCGACACCGATGCCTACGGTCAGGACCTGTCCCGGCGGCCCTATTCCGTCCGCCTGTCGGTGCTGAACAATGCGGCCTTCCAGGGTGCGTTTCTGTGCGACATCTACATCAGCCAGGTGACCCGGCGACCGTGCGTGACCGTCATGTACGGTGTCACGGCAGGACAGTCGATCCTCGGTTACATCGCTGCGGATTTTGATCCGGCCAGCCTGGAGCTGCCCGTGCA
>DATKZN010000104.1:0-8951 GCA_035527955.1 Gammaproteobacteria bacterium | reverse complement strand
CTGGTATTATATGGATGCAAAGCCGCTACCTTGCTGCTCGCCAACGTTAATCAGCGAAATGCAGCAATGGTATGACGAGCTGATCAGCCCAACCTATCCTGACCAGGTACGCTATATTGCGCTGGCATCCAGGGTGCCGGGTGTTTTCAATCTTGGGGGAGACCTGAATCGCTTCATCGGACTCATCCGTAACGGGGACAGGGAAGGCCTGATGCACTATGCCATCTCATGCATCGATACGCTGTATCTGCATTACACCCATCTCGGCAAGGACATTACAACCATTACCCTGGTACAGGGTGATGCCCTGGGCGGCGGTATGGAATTTGCGATTTCAGCTGATGTGCTTATAGCCGAGCGCAGCGCAAAAATGGGTATGCCGGAAATTCTGTTTAATCTTTTTCCCGGAATGGGCGCCTACAGTTTCCTTTCACGTAAGGTCGGCGCAGTCCAGGCAGAACGGATGATTCTTGGTGGATGCCTCTATTCTGCCAGTGAATTGCATGAGCTGGGTATTGTCGACGTGCTGGCCGAGGACGGGCAGGGAGAACAGGCCGTCCTCGACTACATCCATAGGGAAGAGCGGGCCCAAAATGGTTATCGGGCTTTCCGCAAGGCCAGGCAGTATTGCAACCCGGTGACCTACGACGAATTGAAAAACATCACCACTGCCTGGGTCGATGCCGCATTGCGCCTTGAGGACAAAAGCTTGCGCATGATGGAACGTCTCGTTGCAAGGCAATCCGCAAAATCGCATCGCAGCCAGCAGCCTGCCGGACTCAAGGGAATTGCAGGGAGCAGGCGCACGGCCAGTTGATACAACGGGTGTAGTTGCAAAAGGGCGGGGTAGCGGAAAAGGCCAAACAGCCACAGGCTTGAACCGGACCTTGCATGGTCCGCGCCCTGCGGTTGTGCCTGAGCGCGACCAGGCCTGCTGTCCTGCCCTTTTGCGAGATGCGTTTTGATGACAATACAGCGAGCATACGGAGGAAGTCGGGCCAGTGAGCGCGGGGCGTGAAGTCCCGTGCGCCTGCCCTGCAATCTCGCCGTTGTAAATCCGCGGCAGGGCCGGCTATCTCGGGCTCCCGACCTTACCTTGCGGGCGGCTTGCAACTGTCCAAACGGCAATCCTGCCTTGTTGTCACCTGCCAGGAGTTCATGCAAAACAGCAGTTACAATTACTGCCGGGTTTTCTCCAGGTATGCTTCCAGTTCCTTGCAGCTGCCATGAAACACCGCTGACAGCCGGGCAACATAGTCGGCCATGCTCACGCGATCCAGTGCCTGCCGCTGTTTGTTCTCCACCTCGACACACAGTCGGGCGACCGAGCTTGCCCCCACGGTCGCCGCGCTGCCCTTGAATGCATGCACAATTTTCAGGAAGGCCTCCTGATCATTGGCAGATGAGACATCCTGAAGTGCGGCAAGGTGTTTTTCCCCGTCACCCATGAACTGCCTGAGCACGTTCTGAATAAAGCCAGGCTCGGGCGAGAGCTTCTTCAGGTTGTCCAGCGATTCCGGATCAATACAACGCCATGCCGGCCTGGCGGCTGCCTTTGCGGCAGGGAAATGCTGGATATCAGCCATGCCACTGTCATGCTCCTTCGCCGGCCGGGTGAGCCTGTCGATGGCCTCGATCAGGCTCCTGGCATCAACCGGCTTCGTCAGATAATCATTGGCCCCGGCCTGCCGGCATTCCTCGATTGTTTCCGGCAGGGCATTCGCCGAGAGCATGATCACGGGCATAGCCATTTCGGTGTCCATAAAGTGATAGGCCTTGAGCACATCCAGGCCGGAAATTTTCGGCATGTTCATATCCAGAATCACAATGTCAAAATCCGTGTCCCTTTCGGTCAGTATATCCAGCGCCTGTTCGCCATCTCCTGCGATATGCACCTTATGTCCGGCATGCTCCAGAATGGCCCTGAGCACGGCCTGGTTAACCTCGTTATCTTCCGCGACAAGTACGCGCGAACCCCGGGCTGCATCTCTTTTCCTGAAGTAGTCGGCCATCGAGGCCACGCCCGGCGCAAGCTGATGTTCGGCGCAGACCTCATGAACCGCATTAAACAACAACGACTCATTGACCGGTGTGTAAAGTACCGCAGAGTAACCCGTCATCATCAGGGATTTCATATCATCCGATTCAAGCCTTGAATCGACGAGAATCAACGACACATCGGCAAGCATTGTCTCCTCTTTGATGGAGTCTGCAAGCTGTGCGGCATCCATGCTCAACAGCTCTCTTTCAACGATCACGGTGCTGAAAGGCCTGGATTGTTCACTGGCGGCGACGAGCCGGGAAAACAGCTGCGCCGTTCCCGTGACGGCCTCGAATTCCACCCCCCATCTTTCCAGTGACTTCCTCACGTCCGGGACGACAGCGTCGCTCAGCAACACAAGCACACGCATATCGGAAAAAGAGGAAGGTGCCAGCTCCTCTTTGCTGACGACGGACTGGCGTTCAAAGGGTAGTTCAAACCAGAATATCGTTCCCTTGCCTTCCTCGCTTTCAAGGCCGATGCGGCCCCCCAACAAGGTAGTCAGTTCCCTGGAAATCGCTGTACCCAGACCCGTACCGCCATACTTGCGTGTGATCGAGGCATCTGCCTGGACAAAGCTCTCGAAGACCTGCTTCCGGGCCTCTTCCGATAGGCCGATGCCTGTATCAATCACCTTGAAACGGATCCACTCCCGTTCATCCGGCGTCTTTTCAAGGCGCTGGACCATGATATTGACACCGCCCTGCCCGGTAAACTTGATGGCATTACTGAGCAGGTTCATTAAAATCTGCCGCAGATGCAATTCGTCGCCCTGCAAACGGAAGGGTAATGCAGGATCGATGTGGCAATTCAGATAAAGGCCCTTTTCCCGGGTCTGGGAAGCGAATGTTTTTACGGTGTTGTTCACTAACGCGTGCAGGTCAAACGGCCCCGTTTCGGTGACAAGCTTTCCGGCTTCAATTTTTGATATATCGAGAATATCCTCGATCAATGCCAGCAGGGTATGCCCGGATGTCTGAATGGTGCCGACATATTCCTGCTGTTGCCTGTCCAGCGACGTGGTTGTGAGCATGTCGCTCATGCCGATAATGCCGTTGAGAGGTGTGCGCAGTTCATGGCTCATCTTGGCCAGAAACCGTGATTTGGCATGGCTGGCTTCCTCAGCCACCTTGATCGCCTGATGCAGCTTCCGAATCAATCCGGCCATGTACAACGGCACCAGCGCCAGGGCGATCAGCAAACCGGATCCAAACCAGAAGTGCTCAGACCAGAATGGATCCAGCAACAGAACGGCAGTTAAACCACCTACGGCAAGTAGTGTGGCTAACACAAGATAGTTCACACCATAGCGAAACCCGTTACCAACAACGACCCAGAGATAAAGGGCGACCAGTGGGGAGCCCGCCCCGTCGGCCAGGGCCAGGCCAAAGGAGGCCCCGACCATATCGCCGACTATACCCAGCACCCGCCGGGTTACATTCTTTGCCGGCGAGATCACAATCCATGTGAACAGAACGCTTGATGCAGCCAGATAGCTGCCGGCGAGGAGGGTGACTGAATCCAGGGCTGTAGTGGAGAAATAAAAAAAGATCAGACCCATAATAACGACGCGGATGAGCGCCTGCTCGTGCTCGCTATCCGGTCGTCCACGCAGGCGGTCCCGGATCCAATCGATCCAGTTCATCATGAAACCTTTACGCCTGATTTATTGAGAATGTCCTGCAAGCTGTATCTCTGTGTACCGAAAATTTCCATGAACGCTCATCAACACTGAACAATATCTGCCTCCACGATGCCATGACCGGCACGCGTCCGTCTTTCGACACCTTCACAGGCCAGGCATCAGTACACGCTGTCCCCGGATGACATGGCGGACGCCGTGGCGCGGGCAAATCATCTCTTCCTCTTGCCAGACCGCTGCTTCCTGCTTCGTAACGCCGCGCCGCCTTTCGCCTGGCCGGCTTCCATGCCGTCCCGGCTATGCGTGCAATCCGGTATTACCGACAAGCAAATACGTAGTCAGAATTGTGTCCGCGTTGCCCGCCGGCCACTGAGGCAGCTACACCGTTGGGTGCCCCCGGATGAGCTGGCAATTTCCCGGCAGACCGCCGTTTCCACCTCCGGCACCGCCACGTCCCGGCCCTGGCACAAGCGCGAAACTTTCTGTCCCCGGCAACCAGCATGGTCATCGTGCGGGATCCGGTTTTACACCGTCTCCACGGAGGCAGGAGTCGAGAGTATGGACTGCACCCGGTCCCGTAGACAGCGACATGCTTACAAATGGGCTTTGCGGATGCAACTTTGCCGCGAAACTGGCTGTGAATGTGCTGGAAACGCTGCAATTGGCAGTAAAGCACAACGTCGAAACGAGGTTTGCGGTTCGAGGCAATCCCGCCACCCAGTGAAAAGGGGTAATGCGTTATGACACGGGACGTTATGGGTCCCGGGGCGGAGCAATCGCGCGATGTCCTGCAGGGCAGGCAACGGACGCCCCTGATTTGGTTAATAAAAACAGACAGATGAAACCTGGCAGTGTTGCTCATGGTGCCGGGCCGGTCCTTCCAGCCCGCCGGTAGCCACCCTGAATTCAACTGCTTACATCAATTCCCGCCATGCGCGCATTAGCGGAGACAGTCATCGCTGATTCGTCAACCGACCAGCCACCCAATCCAGCCGTGGCCCATCGGGTACAATGGGCGCGATGAGTCTCCCGCAAAACACCGCCACCGCGGCTATCCACGACACCCTGCGGCAGGTGTTCGGCTATGCCGCCTTCCGTCCTCACCAGCAGGCCATAATCGAGGATGTGATCGCCGGTCACGACGCCTTCGTGCTGATGCCGACCGGTGGCGGCAAGTCGCTGTGCTTCCAGATACCCGCGCTGCATCGTCCCGGGGTGGCGCTGGTCGTGTCGCCCTTGATCTCGCTGATGAAGGACCAGGTCGACGCCCTGACGGCCAATGGTGTGGCGGCGGCCTTCTACAACTCCGCGCTGGGATCGGAGCAGGCGCGTCAGGTGCTGGCCCGGCTGCATGCGCGCGAGCTGGACCTGCTCTATGTCAGTCCGGAGCGGCTGATGAGCGCCGGTTTCCTGGAACGGCTGGCGGACATCGACATTGCCCTGTTTGCCATTGACGAGGCCCACTGCGTGTCCCAGTGGGGGCATGATTTCCGCCCCGAGTATCAGCAACTGGGGGCGCTGCGCAATCACTTTCCGTCTATCCCGCTGGTGGCCCTCACGGCGACGGCGGACACGCAGACCCGCGACGACATCGTGCGCGTGCTCGGGCTCGGCAAGGCCAGCCGTCACGTCACCGGGTTCGATCGCCCCAACATTCGCTATACCGTGCTGGAAAAACACAAGCCTTTCGATCAGCTGCTGCAGTTTCTGGAGGGCCGCGCGGAGCAGGCCGGTATCGTCTATGCCCTGAGCCGCCGGCGGGTGGAGGAGGTTGCGGAAAAACTCCAGGGCAGGGGCATCCGTGCCCAGGCCTACCATGCCGGCCTGCCCGGCGCCCGTCGCCAGGCGGTGCAGGAGGATTTCCTGCGCGACGACCTGCAGGTGGTGGTGGCCACCGTCGCGTTTGGCATGGGCATCGACAAGCCCAATGTGCGTTTCGTCGTCCACTACGATCTGCCCAAACACATCGAGGGCTACTACCAGGAGACCGGCCGGGCCGGCCGCGACGGTCTGGAGGCCGAGGGTCTGCTGCTGTTCGGTGCGCAGGATGCGGCGACGGCGCGGCGCCTGATCGAGAGCAACGACAATCCCGAACAGAAGCGCATCGAGGTGCACAAGCTGAACGCCATGGTGGGACTGGCGGAAAGCGTCACCTGCCGGCGCCGGGTGCTGCTCAATTATTTCGGCGAACGGCTGGAGCAGGACTGCGGCAACTGCGATGTCTGCCTGAACCCGCCGGAACAGTTCGACGCCACGCTGGACGTGCAAAAGGCCTTGTCCTGCGTCTACCGGGTCGGCCAGCGGTTTGGTGTCGGGCACGTGGTCGATGTGCTGCGGGGTGCCGATAACGAGCGTGTTCGCTCGCTGCATCATGATCAGCTGTCCACCTATGGCCTGGGCAGTGACCGCAGCGAGCAGGAATGGACCTCCATCATCCGTCAGCTCATTCATCATGGCTACCTGGTCCAGGACATCGCCAGCTATTCGGTATTGAAGCTGACCGAGGCGGCCCGGCCGTTGTTGCGCGGCGAACAGACCCTGCGCCTGGCCAAACCCCGCATCCGCACCCAGACGAAGAAGAAACGCTCCCGTGTCGATGCGGCGCATGGGCCTTACGACGAGTTGTTGTTCGATCAGCTGCGGGTGCTGCGCAAGCGCCTGGCCGATGAGCAGGGCGTGCCGCCCTATATCGTGTTCGGTGACGCCAGCCTGGTGCAGATGGCGCGCGAGAAACCGACGGAAGCCGCGGAACTGCTGAACATCACGGGTGTCGGTCAGCACAAGCTGGAGAAATATGGCAGTGAGTTTCTGGATGCCATCGCCCTGTACAGTCTGGAGCCGGGCGTGCAGGCATAAGGCCTGGGCACGCTGCTGTTGCTGTATCCGCGGGATTGACGTGACATGTGCTGGCAACGGGAAAACAGCCACCGCTGCAGATCCCGCGGCAGACGAAAATGCAGCGGGGCCGGTCAAACAGGCATACACTTTCCGACTGCGGCGCAAGGCCGCCACAGGCCACCCCTGTTTTCGGGTGGCGACAGGCTCTTGCGATGACGGGTGCATTACCTGCGTGAACACATATCCGGTGCAATTATGAAAATTCTGGTGCGTAACCTCTCCCGGGAGACGACGGAAGCGGAGTTGCTGGCCTTGTTCGAGAAGTACGGGGCCGTGCAGTACTGCACGCTGGTGCTGGACAAGGCGACGGGGAAATCCAAGGGTTTTGGCTTCGTTGAAATGCCCCGTGTGGGCGAGGCCAAGGTGGCCATCAAGGCGCTGAATGCACTGGAAATCGGTGGCAACAGGATTCGCGTGAAAAGGGCCGAGAAGCAGGCGGAAGATGACGCCGGAAACGATTCGGTACCGCCAGGTTCGTGATTGTGCGCGGTGCATCGGCAAGGCGCGTGGCAGCATGAACGAACCCCGGTCCGGCAATCCGCTCGCGGGCATGACATCGGAGCTACGCCTTGCAACATAGCCCATGCCTTGCGCCATGCCGGCCGCGAGCCGCTCGCCCTGCAGCGGGTTGCGGATGACGCCCTGGAACCTGCTCGACAGCGCACAGGTGCCCGGCAATGGCGGAGAGCTGCGCCTGTACCAGCGCGACGACGAATTCTCGATCAGGATCGCGGGTCGTGGCGAGCTGATGAACAGCCGTGCCCACGGCTCCGAAGATGCGCTGGCCGAACTGGCCTGTGCCCGGCTCGGGGACACCCTGAAACCGCGGCTGCTCATCGGCGGGCTGGGTATGGGCTTTACCCTCGCCGCGGCACTGCGCCACGTCGGTGACCAGGCCGAGGTGGTGGTGGCTGAACTGGTGCCGGCCGTGGTGGAATGGAACGGCGGGCCGCTGGGGGAGGGCGCCGGACATCCGCTGCGGGATCCGCGGGTAAGCGTGCATGCGGGGGATATTGCCCGCATCCTGGCGGACGGCCGGCAGGCCTTCGATGCCATCCTGCTGGACGTGGATAACGGCCCCGAGGGGCTCACGCGCAAGGAGAATGACTGGCTCTATGGCGAGGACGGGCTGAACGCGGCCTATGCGACGCTTTGCCCGCAGGGTGTGCTGGCCGTGTGGTCGGCCGGCCCGGACCCGGCCTTTCAGCAACGCCTGCGCAAGGTGGGCTTCGAGGTGGACGAGGTGCGTGTGCGTGCGCACGGATCAAAAGGTGCGCGCTACATCATCTGGTTCGCCCGGCGCGTGGACTAAAACGGGGACAGACCCACTGCTGTCTCACCTTCTCCATGCAGTCGTCCCGGAGGAGGGTAGTGATGCACTGTTTTTTACTGCTTTGTGTATTTTCCTTGTACCGTATCTATCAAATGCCCGCCGGTATGTGTTCAGTCATAAGACCTGCTTGAAGTCCAAGCTTTACTTATGGGGCAGCAGTGGGTCTGCCTCCAATGAGCATAAGCCCGGGAAATACAGCGGTGAGTTACCGGAAGCTTTCGCACTGCACAGCCTGGAGCAGGGCGCGGAGCCGGTTGGTTCAGGGGCAATGATGTCAGAAACCGTTGCCGCCCCGGACAAGCCTCTGGTTAATTGATTCTGTGCCCGCTGATTTATCATAAAAAACCCCCGTCATGGACGGGGGGAAGCCTCGGACTCAGACTATTAGCTGAATTGCGCCTGGTCCAGGTTGCGGTGTCAAACGTTGGGGAGCGAGTGACACCAGGTAAAATGCGCACTGCAGGATCAGGTCTCTATGACCATCTCGTCTATCCAATCTGCCTGTATATTGTTTATTCGCCTGTCCGGAATCCTGCGCTTATCCTTGCCTGGCGCAGGATATCCGTGATTGAGCCCGACAAGAGTCCTTGTGTTCCTTTTGAACTGGCGTCGATCTTTTGTATGGAATCGTCTTTCGCTCAGGTTATTCAATGCCGGGTACTCTTATTGTTGTTAGGATTGGCGTCGTTACGCGCCCCGTACGTGATGCACTCCTCAGAATCCGCAGCGGCTTGCTACTCGCGGAATTGGGGCCTGCAACCGGTGCCAACGATGCCCACCATGCTCGCCAGGTGCCACTGACCCCGGGCAGACGGTACGTCTCTTTGCAGGAGTCGGCTTGAATAACCTTGCTTGATTGTATGTGTCGCCATGATCCAAAACATCAGTCGCCACGCGGCAATACGATCTTCTGTTATCTCTCATTGCAGCATGGTTTGTGTCAAAGCGTGTGGTGCTCGTAAATCACTCTAGCGTTCGACTTTCACACTACAAAATTAATGATCAGCGTTACATGGTTGAAAAGTAGAAAAAAGGTA
>DATKZN010000103.1:0-7183 GCA_035527955.1 Gammaproteobacteria bacterium | reverse complement strand
GGCCACCAGCGCCCGGTCCAGGTGGGCTCGGGTGTGGGCCGCGGAGACCTGGGTGCGGATGCGTGCCTGGCCTTCGGGCACCACGGGATAGAAAAACCCGATCACGTAGATACCGTGTTCCAGCAGGCGCGCCGCCATCTGCTGGGCCAGCGGTGCCTCGTACAGCATGATCGGCACGATCGGATGGTCGCCCGGCCTGATGTCGAAGCCGGCGCAGCCCAGTTGTTCCCGGAAGTACTGCGTGTTGGCTCGCAGGCGATCGCGCAGATCGTCGGAGCGGGTCAGCAGGTCGAGCGACCGGATACCGGCCGCTGCCAGGGCCGGGGTCAGGGTGTTGGAGAACAGGTAGGGGCGGGAGCGCTGGCGCAGCAGGTCCACGACCGGCTGCGCGGCGGCGGTAAACCCGCCGGAGCCGCCGCCCAGGGCCTTGCCCAGGGTGGAGGTGGTGATATCGATGCGCTCCATCACCCCGCACTGTTCCGCCGTGCCGCGGCCACCGGGGCCAACGAACCCGGTCGCGTGCGAGTCGTCGACCATGACCAGGGCATCGTACTGCCGGGCCAGGGCCGTGATATCGGCCAGCCGGGCCATGTCGCCGTCCATGCTGAACACGCCGTCGGTCGCAATCAGCCGGGTGCGCGCGCCGGCGGCGGCCTTGAGTTGTGCCTCGAGGTCGTCCATGTCGCTGTGGCGGTAGCGCAGGCGTGCCGCCTTGCACAGGCGGATACCGTCAATGATGGAGGCGTGGTTGAGCTGGTCGCTGATGACGGCGTCCTCCTCGCCCAGCAGCGTTTCGAACAGGCCCGTGTTGGCATCGAAGCAGGAAGTGTAGAGGATGGCGTCGTCGGTGTGCAGGAAATCGGCGAGCGTCCGCTCCAGCTGCTTGTGCAAGTCCTGCGTGCCGCAGATGAAGCGCACCGAGGCCATGCCGAAGCCGTGGGTCCGGAGCGCATCGATCGCTGCCTGCACCAGCTCGGGATGGTTGGCGAGACCGAGGTAATTGTTGGCGCAGAAGTTCAATACTTCGCCGGCCTCGCGGGTCGCGATCTCGACGCCCTGCGGCGTGGTGATGACGCGCTCGCGCTTGTACAGACCCTGTTGCTCGATCGCTTGCAGTTCGGTCAGGAATCGACTGGACGGTTTTGTCATTCGAGGGGGCTCTCCGCGACATTCTGACTTGTTCCGGGTCCGTGGCGCCAGTCCAGCAATACCTTGCCGCACTCGCCGGAATGGACCACGTCGAAGGCCTGGTGGTAGTCAGCCACCGGGAACACGTGCGTGATCACCGGTGCGATGTCCAGGCCGCTGCGTAGCAACTGCGTCATCTTGTACCAGGTTTCGAACATCTCGCGTCCGTAGATGCCCTTCAGGTGCAGGCCCTTGAAGATGACATCATCCCAGTTGATTTGGGTGGTCGGCGGCAGAAAGCCCAGCAGGCCGATGTGCCCGCCGTGATACATGTGCGTGATCATGTCGTTGAAGGCCTGCGCGTTGCCGGACATCTCCAGGCCAACATCGAAGCCGTTGGACATCTTCAGCTCGCGCACCATGTCATCGAGTGAGCTGCGGCCGACATGCACGCGGGGGCAGGTGGTGACTTTCTCCGCCAGTGCCAGGCGGTAGTCGTTGACATCGGTAATGACCACGTGCCGGGCGCCGACGAAGCGGCAGACCGCTGCGGCCATGATGCCGATCGGCCCGGCGCCGGTGACCAGCACGTCCTCGCCGATCAGGTCGAAGGACAGTGCGGTGTGCACGGCGTTGCCGAGCGGGTCCATGATGGCGGCAATGGTGGAAGGGATATCCGGGTGCACCTTCCACACGTTGGCGGCGGGCACGGCCAGGTATTCCGCGAAGGCGCCGTCACGACCGCCACCGATGCCGACGGCGAGGTGGCACAGGTGCCGTTTGCCGGCGCGGCAATTGCGGCACAGGCCGCAGGTGACGTGTCCCTCGGCGGTGACCCGGTCGCCGACGGCAATGCCGCTGACACCGGGGCCAATGGCGACAATTTCACCTACGAATTCATGGCCGATGATGCGCGGCACCTGGATGTGGCGCTGTGCCCAGCCATCCCAGTTGTAGATATGCAGGTCGGTGCCGCAGATGCCGGTCATGTGAACCCGGATCAGGACCTCGTTGGTCGCCGGGCTGG
This sequence comes from Gammaproteobacteria bacterium, assembly GCA_035527955.1. Lineage (GTDB taxonomy): Bacteria > Pseudomonadota > Gammaproteobacteria > UBA9214 > UBA9214 > UBA9214. The sequence continues at coordinate 5,028 of DATKZN010000103.1, read as the reverse complement.
GCACGGGCACCGATGCCAGCCAGATGCCGGCCTCTGCGCGGTTCTTGACCAGGGCCTTCATGGTGGTTTGCATGGCTGTATGTGCGACTGGAAAAATTGTGACGGTCACCGATTATTCCACATCACACCCGCGCTGGCTTGCCCGGGGTGCCCGAATCTGTCAGGGAATTTGGGGGGAGAGACCGCGTTTTCAATAACATCTCCAGGCAATACCTCAAGGTGAACAACGGGAAAAACGTGTCTGTCCCCAATTTCGTGGCGTATCCTGCGGCTGATGGATACCCTGCGCGATCGTAAATGAAGCGGCACGGCCACACACAGCCGGCTGTCCTGCGCCCGGTGCTCGACTATCACGAGGCCACCAAGCACCGCTTCGAGGGCTTTGCCCCGGGGCCGGGCTTTCTCGATTGGGCGACGCAGCCGGACCCGTTCCGGCGCTATGCGGGCGCACGGCTGATCGCGCTGGAGCAGGTCGAGCCGACCGAAGCGCCGCCGCATGACGCGATCTTCACGCCGGGCCGGCAGCCGGCACCGCAAGCGGTAAACCTGCATAGCCTCTCGCAGCTGTGCTACGACAGCCTGGCGCTGTCGGCCTGGAAGCGCGCCGGTGCCAGCCGCTGGGCGCTGCGCGTGAATGCCTCCAGCGGCAACCTGCACCCGACCGAGGGCTACCTGGTGTGCGGGCCGGTCGCGGGGCTGTGTGAGCGGCCCATGGTCTGCCACTATGCCCCGCGGGAACACGCCCTGGAGGTGCGGGCCGAATTCGATGCCGGGCTTTGGGACCGGCTGTGCGCCGGCTTTCCCGCGGGTACATTTTTCATCGCCCTGACCTCGATTCACTGGCGGGAGGCCTGGAAGTACGGCCTGCGGGCATACCGCTATTGCATGCACGATGCAGGGCATGCGCTGGGTGCGCTGGGCATCGCGGCCGCCGGGCTGGGCTGGCAGACGCGGCTGCTGGATGACATCGGGACGGAGGCGCTGGGGTTGCTGCTCGGGACCTCGCAGCCGCATGATGCCGAAGCCGAGGAGCCGGACCTGCTGGTAGCGTGCATGCCGGTGGCGTCTGTGCCGGCGCTGCCGGCTTTGCCCGCCGGGCTGTTGCAGTCCTTTGGATCACTCGACTGGCAGGGGCAGCCGAATCGACTGAGTCCGTCGCACGTGGCCTGGGGCATCGAGGCGTTTGCCGCGCAGGTACGCAAGCCGCACGGCGCGTGCGCCTACGAGACCTTCGCCACACCGCCGCAGTCGTTTGTCCCGCCGCTGCGTGCGGTCGCGCTGCGCCGGATGATCCGCCAGCGACGCAGTGCCGTGGCCATGGACGGGGAAACGCGCATTCCGCGTGAAACCTTTTACCGTATGCTGGATCGGACACTGGCCGTGCCCGGCGCGGTGCCGTTCGGCACGCTGCCCTGGAAGTCGCAGCTGCACCTGGCGCTGCTGGTGCACCGCGTGGACGATATCCCGTCGGGACTGTACCTGCTGGTGCGCGACCCGGCACAGACGGAGACGCTGCGGGCGGCGCTCACCCAGGCGGACCCGTGGCAGAAACCGCCGGGTTGTCCGGAGACGCTGCCGCTGTATTGCCTGATCGAGTCGGACACCCGCAACGCGGCGCGGGAGATTTCCTGCCAGCAGGACATTGCCAGCGACGGCTGCTTCAGCCTGGCCATGCTGGCCGGGTTCAGTGCGCCGCTCGAACGCTACGGTCCCTGGTTCTATCCGCGCCTGTACTGGGAGGCCGGCATGCTCGGCCAGTTGCTCTACCTGGAGGCCGAGGCGGCCGGAATCAGTGCCACGGGCATCGGCTGTTACTTCGATGATCCGATGCACGAGGTGCTGGGTCTGCAGGACCGCAGGTTCCAGGATTTGTATCACTTCACGGTGGGTGGCGCGCTGGAGGATGCCCGGTTGATGACGGAGCCGGCGTATGGCGGGTAGGCGCGGACGTTGTCCGCGATTTCCTGTCAAGAAAACAATCGCGCCTGGGAAGCGCTCCTACACCAATGGATGCATCTGTAGGAGAAAACAATCGCGCTTGGGAAGCGCTCCTACACCAATGGATACACCTGTAGGAGAAAACAATCGCGCTTGGGAAGCGCTCCTGCACCAATGGATGCACCTGTAGGAGCGGATCTCATCCGCGATGTTTTTATCCGGAAAGTGCATAGGATGCGGTGAGCTTGCGAACCGCATCGAGCATTTGCGGACGTTGTCCGCGAAGGATACGGCTGCCTCAGGTGATCACCGGGTTGAAGCGTTTGCCTTTCGGTACGAAGACTACGCTGACGCTCAGGTCGTGCGGGCTGTAGATGGTCGTGCGCAGCAGGATGCCGCGACCCTTGATCGCAGCCTGTTCGGTCATGGTGCGGATCTTGGTCGTGTCGTCGTAGTGATCCTCGATTTCTTCGTATTTGAGTTTCATGGTTCTTCTCCGGTAAGGGGAGGGCGCGCCAGGTGCAGGCCCGTTGATACGTTAATCCACGTTACACTGGCGGCCCGGTGCCGGCAAGTGCAGGTTGGGGCGAGCCGGTGTGAATTGGCCGGCGGGCCGCTGCGCTTGCCTTATACTGGGTCGCGTATGGTCAACCGAATCCTGGTCCTGATTGCTTGTCTTGCTGTGTGTTCAGGCAGCCCTGCTGCCGGGCCGGAGGATGTCGCTATGGAACTGGAGCAGAGTGTCTGCGGGCTGAAAGAGCCGATCCTGTTCTGGCTGTGGAGCCGTGCGGCCGGCAGCCCGGATGCCGGCCGTGTGTCCGGCTTGCGTCATGTCGAAGACATTGCCTTCGAGACCAAAGATCATCGCACCTTGCGTGGCTACCGGCTGCGGGCGGCCGGGTCGGACGGGCAGGTGGCCGCGGCACGGGGTTATCTGCTGGTCATGCAGGGCAATGCCATCCTGGCGGATCAGATCATCGGGCAGTTCATGCCGTATGCAAGCGCCGGGTTCGATGTGTATGTCTACGATTTTCGCGGTTATGGCCGCTCCGACGGCAGGCGTCGGCTCAAGGCCATTGTCAGTGACTACACGGAGATCCTCGCCGCGCTCGATACGCAGGCCTATGGCCAACACCTGGTCTATGCCATGTCGTTCGGTGGCATCGCGTTCCTGGACGGCTTCGCGGCGCATGGCAGGCTGGACCGCGTGGTCGTGGATTCCACGCCGAGCCGGTTGTCCGGTCACGGTTGTCCGCCGGACTATGATCCCGTCATTCACCTGCCGCAAGACTGCAGCCGGTTCCTGATGATCGCAGGGCAGAATGACAGTGTGGTCACGCCTGCCATGTCGCATGAACTGGTGGAGACGGCGCAACAGCGCGGTGCCCGGGTGCTGAACGACCCGGCTTTCGGGCATCCGTTTATGGAACACGAGCTATCGGTGCATGAGCGGCGCATGCAGATGATCGAGGACTACCTGCTCGGCGGCACGGACACCGTGCTGCGCTGATGCTCGACGGGCCACACGTGCAGTCGGACGAGTCTGCTCCGGAAGCGTTGTCGCCGGCGCGCGGCGCAAACACCCGGTGGCGGGATGCGCGCATGGCAGCCGTTTTTCAGGTGGCCTGTCCCGTGCTGTGTGGGTTATGCTCCTGCCCTTATTGTGTGCGCTGCAGTTCCCGATGCAACTGTAGCTGTCATCGCGATCGGGGCGCCGGGGGAATCAGCTTGCAGCACGGATATCTGCCTTTGTCGTCATGGTCATGAAAGCAAGAACCCGCTCAAATCAGCCCCTGCCAGACAGTGAACTGATCACGGACCCGACACGGGTGGCGCGTCTGCTCGAACGGCTGGCGAAACAGCACTCGCTGCTCACAGTCGGGATTCCCGGCCACGAGGAGCACTACACCAGCAGTATTGTCGATGTGAAAGGACCGCATGTCCTGCTCGACGAGCTGTTGCCAAACAGTGGCCACCCGTTGCTGCTGGCAGAGCGCAAGTTACAGGTCACCGGGAAACTTGATGGAATCGATATCCGGTTCAGCACCACCCTGGAACATGTGGATGACCAGGATGGCATGATTACCTACCATGCCATCCTGCCCGTTCGACTCGAATACCGGCAACGCCGTCAGAACTACCGGGCGCATATTCCCATGGTGCGTCGGTTGCGCGTCGTTGTCGACAGCGTGGACGGGACAGCGTGCGAGGGGGAGCTGCATGATTTGTCGATCGGTGGCGCGGGAATCATTTTTACCGATGTCATGCCCGCCGTGGAGCGCGGCCTGTTGCATGAATGTGCTGTCGAATTGCCCGATGGCGGCTGGCTGTATTGCGCCGTCGAGTTGCGCCATTCAATCACCATCCCGCCGCGTGACCGGCACCTGGTAGGCGCCCGCTTCGCCAGGCTCACCGTCGTTCAGGCCCGCATAGTGGGCCAGTGCATCAGCGAGCTGGAACGGGAATCTATCAGGAAACGCGTGGCGGACTGAGACGGCCGACTATCCGTTTACGGGCGCCCGGTGAAAACTGACCCCGCCGTTGGCGGGGTCTGTCGATGCTGATGTTACCCGTGCCTGCCGTGTTTGCGGTCAGTCACGGGGCGTCGTCTTCAGGGCAACTGCGCGACGAACACCGGTGCGGACAGCGACTGCATGGCCAGCAGGTCGCTGGACGACTCCTCGATGTCGGCCCTGACGCGGGCCAGTTCATCACTGGCCTGTTCATGGCGTGCCTTTTTGTACCCGGCATAGAGCAGACCGCCTGGCAGGATGGCCGTGATCAGGGCGTCACTGCTGTCAAACTTGCTATCCGCGACAACCTGTACCAGCTCATTCATGCGTTGTATCAGCTGGCTGCGCAACGTCTCGATCGACTCGATGAGATCTTCGCGATCGACATTCGGCAAGTCGAAGGCGCGCAGGTCCGGAGCCGCGGCGGTTTCCGGCGCCTGGCCGGCGTGTGCGGTCTGCAGCATGAATACAGCACATAACAGTGCGCTCGAAATAATCAGTCTGTGCATGATTTTTGTCATGGGGCTCCGTGATTCGTCTTGCCTTGTTCGGGCGGTGGCGGGATATTCGGTAAATA
>DATKZN010000102.1:0-2798 GCA_035527955.1 Gammaproteobacteria bacterium | reverse complement strand
GCACAAGACCCGTGACCTCTCCATGGTGTTCTCACCCAAACGGCAGCGGCATACACTGCACCACCGCAGGAACAGGTTCATGCGTCGGCTGATGGGCGAGTTGCCGGAGATGGATGTCTACGGTCGCGGGGCACGTCCGCTCGATGACAAGGCCGAGGCCCTGGATGCCTACCGCTATCATGTGGCCGTCGAGAACTTCATCGGCCCCCACCACTGGACCGAAAAACTGGCCGACGCCTTCCTTGGCATGACGTTGCCGTTCTACTGTGGCTGCCCCAACGCCACGGACTACTTCCCGCCGGAAAGTTTCATTCCGGTCGACATGAACGACCCGCACGGCGCGGCACACATCATTCGTTCCGCCATCGCCGCCGGGGAATACGAGCGACGACTGCCCGCCATTATCGAGGCACGTCGCCGCGTACTTTACGAGTATAATTTGTTCGCCGTGCTTGCACGCGAAATCGAAAAACGCCATCTCGCCGGATTACGTGCAGATGCGGAGCACCGGATCTGTTCACGACACGCCCTTCGCCGGCGCAACCTCACCGGCGGCTTGCAGGATAGCTATGGCAAGGCCCGTGCGCGGCTGATCCATCTGTTCCGGCGCGGATGAGCAGGTCGCACGGTGGCCGCCCGGGGTCCGCGGTACCCGCCACGGGCAGCCACGCTGTTTTTGCAGGCGCCAAGCTGGTAAATTGCGGTCGACCCGACTAACAAAGAACCGAGCAGCAAATGAGCCTTTCGATCAAGCAACTCAGCCGCAGCCTGCGCCAGCCGCTAAATGCCCGGCGCGCCTTCAAACGTCTCGAGGAATACCATTCGAAATCGCGCACGCTTGAAGAGGTCGTCGACTGGGCGATGAATTTCGGCGGCCATGGCTACATGCGGGTCAAGACGCTGCAGATCCCGGCCGAGATCACCCGGCTGGCGCGGGCGGTACAACAGCTGGAACCGGAGATCATCCTGGAAATCGGCGCCGCCAGCGGTGGCACCTCGCTGATCTGGTCATATCTCGCCGCAGAACGCGTCATCACCTGCGACCTGATCGACATGACGCACCAGTCTCCCCTGTTCACCCGGTTCCCGCCCCCCGGTTCGAATTGCCGGGTAACACTGCTGAGCGGCAACTCGCACAGCCCGGATTTCAGGGCGCGAGTCGCCAGGGAACTGGACGGCACGCAGGTCGATTTCCTGTTCATAGACGGCGACCACACGCTGCAGGGCGTGACGGCTGATTACAACGACTACAGGGAATTCGTACGTCCCGGCGGACTGATCGGTTTTCACGACATCGTGGAATGCCAGCCATTGCCGACCAACCAGGTGTATTACCTGTGGCAGAAGCTGAAACCGCTGGCCGAGGTGGAAGAATATATCAACGACCCGCATCAGCGCGGCTTCGGCATCGGCGTACTTCATGTGCCACCGCAGGGCGCACCCGACCTGCCCGCCTGAGATATTATCCGCGCACATGAAAAATATCGTCTGCATGAAATGGGGCACACTGTACGACGCCGGCTTCGTCAACAAGCTGTATGCCATGGTCAGCAGGAGCATCAGCGGCGACTTCCGCTTTGTCTGCATGACCGACGATCCGTCCGGCCTCCATCCGGCCATCGAATACCGGGACTGTCCTGCCATCGAAGGCCCCTTGCCCTGGCGCGAAACGGGATGGCGCAAGATCGCCCTGTGGGCCGGCACGCTGCCCGGCATGGAGGGCGACTGGCTGTTCCTCGATCTCGACGTGGTCATCACCGGTTCACTGGACGCCTTCTTCGACTATCTTCCGGACAGGTCTTTCGTGGTCATGCGGAACTGGACCCAGCCGGGACAGAACATCGGCAACACCTCGGTGTACCGCTTCCGGGTCGGCAGCCATCCCGAACTGCTCGAGGAGCTGCAGCACGATTTCATGGGCGTCATTCAGCGCTATGGCAATGAACAGACGTTTGTGACGCGCAACATTCCCGACACCGCATTCTGGCCGGACGACTGGTGTTTACTGTTCAAGGTACAATGCGTACCGGCGATGCCGATGCGCTGGTGGCAGGCGCCGCGCCTGCCCGAGGGTGCGCGCGTGGTGGCCTTCCCCGGCTCACCCAATCCGGATGACGCCGCAGACGGCATCTGGCCGGCAAAGAGTTACAAGAAGCTGTACAAGCACATCAGGCCGGCCACCTGGATCAATGATTACTGGCATGAATAGGGTCCTTAAATGAAAGCAGTCATACTCGCCGGCGGCCTGGGCACACGTATATCAGAGGAAACCCATCTGAAGCCAAAGCCCATGATCGAGATCGGCGGAAAACCCGTTCTCTGGCACATCATGAAGCTTTACTCCGCGCACGGGGTGCATGATTTCGTGATCTGCTGCGGTTACCGGGGTTATATCATCAAGGAATACTTCGCCAACTACTTCCTGCACATGTCGGATGTCACTTTCGACATGGAGCACAACCGGATGGAAGTTCACCAGCGCAATGCCGAACCCTGGCGCGTTACGCTGGTGGATACCGGCGATGACACGCTGACCGGCGGCCGGCTGAAACGGGTGGCAGGCTATCTCGAGGGCGAGGAGGCCTTCTGCTTCACCTATGGCGACGGTGTGGCGGACATCGATATCACCGCCGAGATCGAGTTCCATAAACAGCACGGCAAGCTGGCCACCGTCGTCGCCGTGCGGCCGCCGGGCCGCTATGGTGCACTGCAAATGCAAGACACCCGGGTAACCGGCTTCACCGAGAAGCCACGGGGTGACGGCGGCCTGATCAACGGCGGTTTTTTCGTGCTGTCGC
>DATKZN010000101.1:0-10258 GCA_035527955.1 Gammaproteobacteria bacterium | reverse complement strand
ATCAAAACCTGCTGGCGCGCCACGCAAAGCGCGCCTGACCAGGCGCAACTATCCCTTCCTGCAATGGCCGATGCGCGCACGGGCGCAAGGCCCATGCCCATGCCCATGCCTCCACACGGCGTTGCGCTCGCTGCTCGCGACTGTCCCCGCACGCCTGCAATCCCTCATTGGTTCTGACAGGGCGTGTCTGCCCCGGGTTGTGTCAACGTCTTGCTAACCCATCGTGCCGGATTTGCGAATCTGTAAGTTATTTGTAAGCCGGTGCCGGTTAGGGTGAACACTGATCGCAAAACCTCAGCAACTCACTATAAAAACAGGCGCGACTATGGATTGCTTCATCATCAGGGTTTACCGGCACATGAGCCAGAAAAATGGCCAGCCGGACGAGATCGCGGGTCTGGTGGAACGTGTTGGCAGGCAGGACAACGGCAAACCCTTTTCCAGTTACAGGGGCCTGATCAATACCCTGCGCGATGAATACGGCACTGATTCTGCCGAAGTTGTGAATACGCCGGATGTGGGTGCCGGCAGGGTGCGGTTACTGCACACAATAAAGAATCGGTAGTTCGGCTCGATACCCTAATATCAACAACCGTAGTTGGCGGGACATACACAATGAATTACAGAAAACATATCACGGCTTTTCTTGCGGCATCCCTGCTGGCTATGACCCAGGGTATCCAGGCGTCTTCAGTCAGCTTCGTGCTGGATCAATCCAATGCACTGCCTGACAATATTGACTACCTGACCGTTACCATCTCGGATGACGTGGCAGGCCAGCTCGATTTCTGGGTTGATATTCAGTCGCCACTGACAGCGCTTGCCGGTGATAATTTCGGTATCCAGAAATTTGCCTTCAATCTTGCCGGTGACCTCCTGTCTGGCTCGCCCCCCCGGCATGGCAGAAAAGATGACGGTTACCATGGCGATGAAGGTGAAGGTAAACGCGAACACGAACATGAACAGCGCAAGCACGGCGATCACGACGGGCGTAACAAACACGAAGCCGGTGACGGACGCTACTGCGAGCTGGACAGTATGCTGACGGCCGACAGCTTCATTCTGCCCGACGGCTGGAAAGTGCAGCTTGGCAAAGGCAAGATGGACGGCATGGACGGGAAATTCGATGTGCGTCTGCTGGGCACTGGCGGCAGTCGTCAGGATCCGCTGCATTTTGCCGTGCTCGGTCTTGAACTGGACGATGTGCTTGCCGGCTTCGCCGCACATGTCGCCGGCTTCGAATATATTTCCGGCGAATGCGGCACGGACAAAAATGGCGATCATGACGGTGATCATCGCTGTAAACACATCACCAGCGCCTACTTCTATGGTGACCGTCCCGTCGTGGTGCCGCTGCCGGCGACGGTCTGGTTGCTGGGCAGCGGGCTGCTCGGCATGGCCGGTATGGCACGCCGCAGGGGTCGCCAGGCCTGACAGAGTTACAAGTCTCCGTAAATTGCCCCCGGCTCAGGTATCGACCGGGGGGATTTTTTCGGAAAGTTATTTGACAGATTTCAAGTCTCCGTAAATTCCTCCGGTACGTGAAAACGACCGGGGGATTTTTTTTAAACGGGGAATGCCGGGTCTGCAATTCAAACGCCAGTAGGGTCCGGCATGCATTCCGGCTGGCGCGTAATATTTACTCACTACCGATTACCGGGCTGCCCGGCCTGACGGCGCAGGTTCCCCGTCGCGTCTGACAATCCCTGGCCGGGATCGTGGGCGGGGCCCGGGGCCATGGCAGACCGTCATGTCACCCGCCAGCTTTTATGCTACCTTTCGTTCAGGTAATACAGGCGGAAACTGCCTGTACTGGCAGTTGAACTGCGTATTCGCACCTGGCATCGCGGAGTTCACCTGAATAACCCGTTACGCGGAGGTTCATCATGAACAAATCTTTTTTCATTCCAGCCGGGCTGCTTGCGGTGCTGATCGCCAGCAATCCACTGCAGGCCGGCCTCTCGGATATGCTCGATAAGCTGAAGGGCGGCGTGACAGGCAAGACCCCGGACAGCACGGCCGCCATGAGCGCACTCAGCAACGACGAGATGATCTCCGGTCTCAAGGAGGCGCTCGGCAAGGGTACGCAGTACGCCGTGGACAATCTCGGCAAGGAGGGTGGCTTCCTGGATAATGCCAGTGTGCGCATCCCGATGCCGAAGAGCCTTTCCTGGGTGGAGAAAACCCTGCGCACCCTGCGCCAGGACAAACTCGCGGACGAATTCGTGGCCTCGATGAACCACGCCGCGGAGCGAGCCGCGCCGGAGGCGGCGGCCGTGTTCGGCGATGCCATCCAGCAGATGACGCTGGAGGATGCACAAGGCATCCTGAGCGGCCCGGATGATGCCGCCACGCAGTATTTCCGCAGGACTACCTCAGCCACACTGACGGAAAAGATGCGACCCATTGTCGAGGAGGCTACGGCGGCGACCGGCGTCACGTCATCGTACAAGAACATGATGTCGAAGGCGGGCGGCATGACCAGCCTGCTGTCATCCGATGCCACCGACCTGGACGGCTACGTCACGGAAAAGACCCTCGACGGCCTGTTCCTGATGGTGGCCGAGGAAGAGAAACGCATCCGCCAGAATCCGCTGGCCCGATCCACGGATCTGCTGAAAAAAGTGTTTGGCAGCCTCTAGCCCGCCCGACGCGCCAGGGTGCGGGCTGGACACATGCCAGACGCCTGAAGACGGAGCCGCAGCTGGATAATCAGTACCTGTGTTTCCACACCCGGCCAGTTGCATGTGGCCGGCCTGCAGGAATAGGCGGGCCCGCCCCGATCGGGTAAACTAGTCCACTTCTTTTTCCCCGGGACCGCGGCGCATGCGCCGCGGTCTGCCGATTACCGAAGGCCCGTTGTCATGACCCGACGCCGCCCGCGCCGCCGCAAGTCGTCCCGGCGCAAGCGCAGCCAAAAGTCGTTGCCCTGGTTCAAGCTGCTGCTTGTCCTGCTGCTGGTGCTGGCGGGCTATGTCGTCTGGCTCGATATCCAGGTCACCGCGCAATTCACCGGCAAGCGCTGGTCGCTGCCGGCGCGGGTGTACGCACGACCGCTGGATCTGTATGGCGGGCAGGAGCTGACGCCCGAGCAGCTGGTATCGGAGCTGAAAGCGCTGAACTACCGGCCGGTGCGCTCCGTGCAGCAGGCCGGGCAGTACTCGCGCAACAGCGACGTATTCCACATCATGACCCGGCCGTTCACCTTCTGGGACGGCCAGGAGCCGGCACGCAACCTGAGGGTCGGTTTTTCCGGGGGGGCGGTGGCGCAGCTGGCCGATCGCGGCAGCGGCGCCGCCGTTGCGCTGGCGCGCCTGGACCCGGTACTGGTCGGCAGTTTCTACCCGGCGCACAACGAGGACCGTGTCCTGTTGCAGCTGGAGCAGGTGCCGGTCGGCCTCACCGATGCGCTGATCGCTATCGAGGACCGTGGTTTCTACCAGCACCACGGCATCGCGCCGCTCGCCATCCTGCGCGCGCTGTGGGCCAACATCCGCGCCGGCGGCGTGGTGCAGGGCGGCAGCACCCTGACCCAGCAGCTGGTGAAGAACTTCTTCCTCACCAGCGAGCGCACACTGGTGCGCAAGGTGAACGAAGCGATCATGGCCCTGCTGCTGGAGTTCCACTACAGCAAGGACGAAATCCTCGAGGCCTACCTGAACGAGGTGTACCTGGCGCAGGATGGCAGTCGCTCCATCAACGGCTTCGGCCTGGCCAGCTATTTCTATTTCGATCGACCGCTGGGGGAGCTGGGTGCCGACCAGTACGCGCTGCTGGTCGGTCTGGTCAAGGGCCCGTCCTACTACAATCCCTGGAAACACCCGGAGCGCGCACGGGCACGGCGCAACCTGGTGCTGGATATCATGGCGGACCTCAAGCTGATCGGCAGGGAGGAGGCCGGGCGCGCCAAGACCCAGAAGCTCGGTGTCGGGCCGGTCGGGCGCAAGGCGATCAATACCTTTCCGGCCTTCCTGGACCTGGTGCGGCGTCAGCTGCAGACCGATTACCGCGACGAGGACATTACCTCGGAAGGCCTGACCATCTTCACCACGCTGGACCCGCAGGCACAGTGGCAGGTCGAACGCGTGCTGTCCAAACGCCTGGACGAGCTCGAGCGCGGCCTGGGCATGGATCGCGGCAAGCTGGAGGGCGCGGCCGTGGTGACCTCGGTGCAGGGCGGCGAGGTGCTGGCCATGGCCGGCGGACGCGATCCGAAATTTGCCGGCTTCAACCGCGCGCTGGATGCCTACCGCCAGGTCGGCTCGCTGCTCAAGCCGGCCGTCTACCTGACGGCACTGGAACAGCCGCAGCGCTACACGCTGGCTACGCTGATCGATGACAGTCCGCTGACCTACACGGCGCGCAACGGCGATGTGTGGGAACCCGGCAACTATGACAAGCAGAATCACGGCATGGTGCCGCTCTACCAGGCACTGGCGCATTCCTACAACATCAGCACGTCGCGGCTGGGCCTGGCCATCGGCGTGGACAAGGTCATCGACACGCTGCGCCGGCTGGGTGTCGAGCAGAAACTCAATCCCTATCCGTCGCTGCTGCTCGGTGCCGTGGAGATGTCGCCGTTCCAGGTCACGCGCATGTACCAGACCTTTGCCAGCGGCGGCTTCGCCACGCCGCTGCGCGCCATCACGGCGGTGCTGGCTTCGGACAAGACGCCGCTGCAGCGCTACCCGCTCAATGTCCGCGCGGCCATTGCGCCGGGGCCGGACCACCTCATCACCACCGCGCTGCTGTATGTCGTGCGCGAAGGCACCGGCCAGGCGATTTACCAGGCGCTGCCGGCCGATCGCAATGTCGCCGGCAAGACCGGCACCACGGACGACCTGCGTGACAGCTGGTTTGCCGGGTTCACCGGCGACCGGCTTGGCGTGGTGTGGGTGGGCCGTGACGACAACCAGCCGACCGGCCTGAGCGGCTCCACTGGCGCGCTGCGGATATGGCGCGACGTGTTTGCCGGTTTCAACGACTCGGGCTGGACGCAAACGCTGATCGACGCCATCGAATACCAATGGATCGACCCGGCAACCGGCCTGCTGGCCGATGCCGGTTGCCTGGATGCCGTACAATTGCCCTTTATCAAGGGCAGTGCACCGATGCAGTCCGCACCCTGCGTGCGCGGTGTCGGTTCCCTGCCGGAAGCGGTTGACTGGTTCAAGGAGCTGTTTCAGTGAGAACGATCGAGATATTACGTCTGTGGCTGCCTGCACTGCTGTGCGTGCTGCTGGTGCAGGGCTGTACACCGACCTACTATCCGCCACGCGGCGACCGGCTGCCGCCACCGGTCGTGGAGCAGGGTTCGCAGACACCTGCCGAGACACGTGCACCGTATCCTCCGCCCGTGGTAAGCGTGCCGCAACCGGCACCGCCATCGGTGTCGCGGCCGCAACCGCCGGCGGTGGTGGCACTGCTCGAGACCGCCGAGCAGCAGGCCAACAGCGGTGACCTGGAGGCGGCTGCCGCCTCGCTGGAACGCGCCATCCGCATCGATCCGCGCAATCCGCTGCTGTGGCATCACCTCGCCACCGTGCGCCTGTCGCAGGGCGATGCGCAGGCCGCGGAGCAGCTTGCCGTCAAGTCGAACAGCCTGGCCTCAGGCAACCTCGTGCAGCAATCGCGCAACTGGGAACTGATCGCGCGGGCGCGACGTGCCCAGCGCGACGAACCGGGTGCCGCGGCGGCCGAGCGGCGCGCGCGTGAGCTGGGGGGGCGGTGATGGTGCGAGATGTGATGTGTGAGACGTGAAACGTGAAATGGCCACGGAATCCACGGAAGAACACGGAAATATAAATGCAGGAATATTTTGTAGGAGCGCATCTCATGCGCGATAGAGAATGGCCACGGAACACGCGGAAAGAATGTAGGGTGCACTCTGTGCACCATTAAGCGAGACGTGAGACGTGAAAGGTGAGATGTGGGTTGGATAGGTAATGGCCACGGAACCACACGGAAGAACACGGAAATATAAATGCAGGAATATTTTGTAGGCGCGCATCTCATGCGCGATAGATAATGGCCACGGAACACGCGGAAAGAATGTAGGGTGCACTCTGTACACCATTAAGCGAGACGTGAGACGTGAGACGCGAAAGGTGAAACGTGAAATGGCCACGGAATCCACGGAAGAACACGGAAATATAAATGCAGGAATATTTTGTAGGCGCGCATCTCATGCGCGATAGATAATGGCCACGGAACACGCGGAAAGAATGTAGGGTGCACTCTGTGCACCATTAAGCGAGACGTGAGACGTGAAAGGTGAGATGTGGGTGGGATAGGTAATGGCCACGGAACCACACGGAACCACACGGAACCACACGGAACCACACGGAATGACACGGAATGACACGGAAAAAAACATAACGAATGCTCTCTGAAGCGAGTAACTCGATGACGGCTTGCCCGGGATTTATTTCCGTGTATTTCCGTGGCTATTTGTTCAAGGCAATGGCCACAGAACAGGCACTCACGGCTGATGCGAAGAGCGAGCATGTCCGAGATCACTGACCTGCTGAGCGAAACCGGGCCGCTGGCCGCGCACGTGCCGGGTTTTGCGCCACGCGCGGATCAGCAGCAGATGGCCGAGGCGGTGGCCGAGGCCATCGCCGGCCGTGGCAGGCTCATCGTCGAGGCGGGCACCGGTACCGGCAAGACCTTTGCCTACCTGATGCCGGTGCTGCGCGCCAAACGCAAGGTCATCATCTCCACCGGCACGCGCCATCTGCAGGACCAGTTGTATGGCAAGGACCTGCCGGTGGTGCGCGCCGCGCTCGGCGCGCCGCTGCATGGCGCGCTGCTCAAGGGGCGCACCAATTACCTGTGCCTGCACCGGCTGGAGACTGCGGCGACCGATGGCCGCCAGTTCATTGGCCGGCAGCTGCACGAACTGGAGCAGGTGCGCGCCTGGGCGGGTCGCACGCCGCACGGTGACATCGCCGAACTTGGCCTGGTACCCGAAGACTCGCCGCTGTGGCCGCGCGTAACTTCGACAGCGGAGAACTGCCTGGGCCAGGAATGCGAGCATTTCCAGGAGTGTTTCGTCATCAAGGCGCGCCGTAATGCGCTGGAGGCGGACGTGGTGGTGATCAACCATCACCTGCTGTTCGCGGACATGGTGCTGAAGGAGGAGGGCTTCGGCGAGCTGTTGCCGGGCGCCGATGCCTTCATTATCGACGAGGCGCACCAGCTGCCCGAGGTCGCCTCGGTGTTTTTCGGCATCACCCTGAGCAGTCACCAGCTGCGCGATCTCGCGCGTGACGTGCGCATGGAACACCTGCGCGAGGCCGGCGACATGCAGGATCTGCCGGAGGCCACGGAGCGGCTCGAGGGCATGGCACACCGCCTGCGCCTGGCGCTCGGCCAGCAGGACCGGCGCGCCGCCTGGTCGGAGGTCGCCGGCGACGCGCGCGTGCAGGACGTACTGGAGGAACTGGCCGCGGCGCTCACGCAACTGGCCGACTGGCTGGTGCCGGCGGCCGAGCGCGGCAAGGGGCTGGACAACTGCCGCCAGCGAGCGGCGCTGCTGCGCGACCGGCTCGCACAGTTGATGAGTCACGAGGCCGGTGAGTACATTCACTGGTTCGAGACCCTGCATACCTCGTTCCGGCTCAACCTGACGCCGCTTGACATCGCGCCTGCGTTCCGCAACTGCCTCGACAACCTGGCCAGCGCCTGGGTGTTTACCTCGGCCACGCTGGCCGTGGGCGACAGCTTCGCGCATTTCGCCGCGCAACTTGGACTGGACGATGCGCGCACGCTCAAACTGGACAGCCCGTTCGATTATGCACGCAATGCGCTGCTTTACCTGCCGGATGGCATGCCGGACCCGAATGCGCCGGACTACAGCGATGCCGTGGTGGAGTGTGCCCGCCAGGTGCTCGCCGCCAGCGGCGGGCGTGCCTTCCTGCTGTTCACCAGTCACTACGCGCTGCGCGCCGCGGCCAGGCAGCTGGAACATGACTGCCCCTGGCCGCTGCTGGTGCAGGGCACGGCGCCGCGCCGCGAACTGCTGGAGCGTTTCCGGCAACTCGGCAATGCCGTGCTGCTCGGCACCAGCAGTTTCTGGGAAGGCGTCGACGTGCGCGGCGAGGCCTTGTCCTGCGTCATCATCGACAAGCTGCCGTTCGGTTCGCCCGGTGACCCGGTACTGCAGGCGCGCATCGAGGCCCTGCGCAAGCAGGGCGTGAACCCGTTCATGACCTACCAGCTGCCGAACGCGGTGATCACGCTCAAGCAGGGTATCGGGCGCCTGATCCGCGATCACACCGACCGCGGCGTGCTGGTGTTGTGCGATCCGCGCCTGCGCAGCAAGCCCTACGGTCGGGTGTTTCTGAACAGCCTGCCGCGCATGCCGCGCACCCACGACGTCGGGGCGATCCATGCATTCTTTGCCGACGCTGCTGCGACGCACGCCGAGCCGCTGGTGGCAGACTGACATGACCACACGCATCCTCGCCATCGAGACGGCCACCGCTGCCTGTTCTGCCGCGCTGGCCGTCGATGACGAGGTGCTGGAACGCTATGCGCTGGCGCCGCGCCAGCACGCGACACTGATCCTGCCCATGATCGAATCGCTGCTGGTGGAGGCCGGCCTCACGGTGGCGCAGCTCGATGCCATTGCCTTCGGGCGCGGCCCCGGTTCGTTCACCGGGGTGCGCATCGCGGCCAGTATCGTGCAGGGCATCGCCTTTGCGGCCGGACGCCCGGTGGTGCCGGTATCGACGCTGGCAGCACTGGCACTCGGTGGGCAACGCGAGAGCGGCGGTACGGCCATCCTGGCCGCACTGGATGCACGCCGGGACGAGGTGTACTGGGGTGCCTACATGAGCGACGCCGCAGGCCTGCTGCAACTGCAGGGTGAGGAGGTGGTGCGTGCGCCGGAAAAGGTCGAAGTGCCGGCGGCCGGCGACTGGATCGCCGCGGGGAGCGGCTGGGAGGCCTACGGTACGCGCCTGATGCCACGGCTGGACGCACGCGTGGTGCGCGTGCTGCCCGACCTGGAACCACGTGCCGCCGATGTCGCGCGGCTCGCACTCTCCGCCTTCACGCGGGGTCAGACGGTCGCCCCGGAGCAGGCCATCCCGGTCTATTTGCGCAACGACGTGGCCGACGTGAAGCGGAGTAGTCTATAGCCCGGACTGAGCGGCACCGAAACCCGGGATACTGCCACCGCGCAACCCGCCCATGTTTATTATATTGATACACATCAAGGCATCCTGCGCGTACATAAAATAGCTTCAGGCTGTCGGCACACGGCATCGTGGTGGATATGTCTGTCAAGGAGTCTCTCTAGTGAAAAATATACTCGTGGCCATCGATGACATCGAAACCACGACCATTGCGTCACCCATCCTGGAGCGCACCCTGGAACTGGCAGGCGTCTTCTCGAGCCAGGTGTGGCTGGTACATGTCGTGGCGCGCTCGCGTGTACCCGGGCCCTTTAATGTCGATAGCAAGGTGCTGCGTCATGAAGGTGCCGCCGAGCTGGCCAACGAACACGAGTTTCTGCAGTCGCTGGCGCGTTGCCTGCGCGATCGGGGTGTCGAGGCCAAGGCGCTGTTGATCGAGGGTGCGACCGTCAAAACCATACTCAAGGAGTCCGAGCGCCTCGCGATCGATCTGATTGTGCTGGGTTGCCACCGGCATCGCGTCCCCTACGGTGTACTCACGGAGTTCACGGAAGAGGGGGTGCTGGGCAATTGCACCTGCCCTATCATGTATGTTCCTGCGCAGTGATGGTGTTGTGCGAACGGTTGACGTCAAGACAGACGGGCCGCGACAAGGCCGCGAACCTTCTCAGCCCTGCGCTGCAACAATGGGGGCAGGACACGGGCCGTCATGCAACGCATGAAATGATTGCCTGCATCCCGTTCCATGACAATCTGACGCGCAAATGTAAAGGAGGAGTGCACCATGGCAAAGATACGGTTTCAAATTGCTCCCGATGTCGAGTTCAGGATGGATCTGGATGTGGGGGGCATTGACACGGGCAGTCGCGACTACGACGTCCAGCAGCACAAGGTGGAGGTCTATCAGGAGTTCGAACGACGCCTGAACAACGCGTTTCCCGAAGGAATCAAAATCGACAGCTTTGAATTCGGGTTAAGTCCAGAGGGCGAAGGCTGATCAGCGGGCCGGGTGCCGCTGCGCATGCACGACCGCTCCTGGCCGTTCCCGTGCATGTCGAGGGTGAGTCGGTTACTGCCGGACGAATTTCCTGGAACAGTCTCAACCGAAAGTCCGG
>DATKZN010000100.1:0-6055 GCA_035527955.1 Gammaproteobacteria bacterium | reverse complement strand
CAGGTTGTTATTTGCATCGTATGTATATGTCCAGACATTGCCAGCATGATCGGTAATGGTCTCGATATGATTATCCGGTGTATAGGTGAACACGATAGACTCGCTGATTGAATTGGTAACAGCCAGCAGCCTGTCCGGATTGGCTGTATCCTGGTAGGCAAGCGTCGTTGTCACACCATCGATCGACATAACGCCTGACAGGCGCCCCGTAAAATGATAGGTCTCGACGGAATCATTCTCCCTGGTAATCTCGAATTTATCGTTTGACTCAACCAGCCTGATCCTGGAGTCACCCTCGCCGACCCACAATTGATTCGCCGTACTGTCATGCCATCGCTCTCCCCTGCCGTCAGCATCCCTGACCATGAGCCTGAACGCGCCCACCTCAAGCCGCCTGTGCCATGTCGATGTCCATCCCACGCCCAGCCCGACATCCTCCGCATTCAGGCTGTTGTAGAAACGCTCGAAGGAAACCCGCGACGATTGGCTATCAATATCAATCTCACTGTGAACCTTGTTGCCGGTCGCAACATTGACAGGATTGCCGGCCAAAGTATGGCTGGCACAAGCCATGCCCAGGTTTTTCGCTTCACTCCATGGCGTTGCCGGCACCTCACATTCAAGCAGTGCGTTATCATCCGTACCAGCAATACTGCCGTCGGGACATGCATTGTATCTGTCATATGTAATCCTGAAGTAGGTATCAGCTGTCTGCCAGCCATTCTGCGGATTTTGTTCATCAAAAAACCGGTATCGAAAACAGGTGCCCGGCGCAGTACACTGGCTGCCGGTCAATAACGTCTCGAATTCGTATATGTAGCGGCAACTCGGGAAAGGCGGTGGATAGGGGGTAGTGGCGCACCCGATGAAGCAGCGTTCGGCCTTGAAATCGAACAGGTTGTCAAACGCATCGAGAGCACTTGAGCCGTACTGCCTGACAGAGAAGCCATACGAGCAAGGCCACGGTGGATCCCGCGCTATCCAGACAGGGACGCTGGAAAACGTGTACCTTGAAAATAGCGCCAGCAGCAGAGCTGCACTGATAGTTACAATTCTTTTTCTCATCCGAAGAGCCAATCCATGCTCATTACCCGTGCTGCATGCCAGCTTCCCGACAGGCAACACGGGAAAGGTCCAATGTAATTGCGAGCCACTACAACACCCAGCCTTCCAATCGGGCTCGTAACACGCGGGCAATTAATAATTCCCGCCGGCTATTCTCGCGCCGGGCAACACAGAAGTTCAGCCAGAGACATGCGCCACCGGTTGTAGGTAAACAGGGTTTTCAGGCGCAGGACATGCGCAGGGGATTGCTATTCAGCAGGCAACTTACAGATTTTCATCCCAGTTCGGTCGCTCACCATACCGGCTGGCAAGAAACTCGATGAACACCTGCACGCGCCGCGGCACCAGGCGTCCCGGCGGTGTCACGGCATGGATGCCCGTCGCGGGCTGCTCGAAGTCCGGCAGGATGCGTTGCAGTTTGCCTTCGTTGATATAGCGGGCGAGGATAAAGGTCGGGCCGGTGGTGATGCCGATGCCGGCCGCGGCGGCACAGGCCAGCGCCTCGCCGTTGTTGGCGCGCATGCGCAGTTGCGGCTGGGCGTGCAGCATGCGGCCGTCCGGCGTTGCATATTGCCACTGCCGCCGGTAACTCACGTTGCTGTACTGCAGGCCGACGTGGTGCTGCAGGTCGTCCGGGTGTTGCGGCTCACCGAAGCGCTCGAGGTAGGCGCGGCTGGCGCAGGTCACCGTGCGCGAGGTGCCGATACGGCGCGCGATCAGCGTGGAATCCGTCAGCTCGCCGATCCGCACTGCGAGGTCGAAGCCCTCCTCGACCAGGTTGATGCTGCGGTCGTTCAGGTCCAGGTTGAGCTCGATGGCGGGGTAGGTGTCGAGAAATTCCGTCAATGCGTCCGACAGGTGCGCGAGGCCGAAGCTCAACGGCGCCGCCAGCTTGAGTGCCCCGCGCAGGTCGGTGACCTCGGCGGTCACGCCCTGCTCCGCGTCCTCGAGATCGGCGAGAATCTGCACCGCGCGCTGATAGAAGTGACGGCCGGCATCGGTCAGTGTCAGGCGCCGCGTGGTGCGGTGCAGCAGGCGGCTGCCGAGGCGCTGTTCCAGCTGGCTGACGCGCCGGCTGATCACCGACTTCGCCACCCCGAGGCGTTCGCCTGCGGCGCTGAAGGTGCCGGACTCGATCACGGCAACCAGGGCTTCGATATCGGCAAAGCGGTCCATATTGTTGCTGATAATAGAACAGTCATTTCTATATATCGATATTTATTAATCTTTAAGCAACGACCATGCTGTTCTCACCCGGGCAGAGACCGTCTCCTGCCTGACCAGGCGAGGAATACCGCATGAATACATCCACCACCGCAGCCGCCACCCAACTCACCGGCCGGCTGCTCCTGTCGGTCATTTTCATCATGGCCGGCATCACCAAGCTCGGCGCGTATGCCGGCACCCAGGGCTACATGGAAAGCATGGGCGTACCCGGCGCCCTGTTGCCGCTGGTCATCGCACTGGAAATCGGTGGCGGACTCGCCCTCCTGCTCGGCTGGCAGACCCGCCTAAGCGCCTTCCTGCTGGCGGGCTTCTGCCTGGTGAGCGCACTGATCTTTCACGCCGATTTCGGCGACCCGATGCAGTCGATCCTGTTCATGAAGAACCTGGCCATCGCCGGCGGCCTGCTGACGCTGCTCGCCAATGGCGCCGGCGCCTGGTCGGTCGATGCCTGGCAGCAGCGCCCGGTCGGAGGATTGCACCATGCCTGATAAGGGCAGCTTCAATATCCTGCGCATCGATGCCAGTGCACGGCGTGACCATTCCATCACGCGTCAGCTGGGTGATACGGTGATCCAGCGATTGCTGCGGGAACACCCGCAGGCATTGGTCACCTTGCGCGATATCGCCGAGCCCGTCGGCTTCATCGATGCCGACTGGGTCCAGGCCAGCCTGACGGACCCGGAGACGCGTGATGCGCAGCAGCGTGACGCCCTCGGCACGTCCGACCGCCTGGTACGGGAACTGGATGCGGCCGATGTCATTGTGCTGACCACACCGGTCTATAATTTCTCGGTACCGGCATCGCTCAAGGCCTGGATCGACATGGTCTGTCGCGCACGCCTGAGCTTCCGCTACACGGAACATGGCCCGGCGGGCCTGCTGCGCGACCGGCCCGTCTACGTGGTAATGGCGTCCGGCGGCATGGCGTTCGGTAGCACGGCTGATTTTGCCAGCGGCTACCTGTGTCATATCTTCGCCTTCATCGGCATCCATGACGTGCGGATGGTGCAGGCGGAACGCACCGGCAGCGATGCCGACTCCAGCACCCGGGCCGCGCTCGACATGCTGGCACACTGGTTACCCGGCCGGGCAATACCGGCCACGGCGTAAGCCGAGGAGATTCGACATGACTGCAATCACCGACACTGCAATCCGCACGGCACGGCACGTCACGCGTGTCGTCAAGGGCATGCCGGCCACCGACGGCGCGGGCGTGGAGCTCACGCGCGTCATCGGCCAGCCGGCGTTGCCCATGATCGATCCCTTCCTGCTGCTGGACGCCTTCCGTTCCGACCGGCCCGAGGACTACATCGCCGGCTTCCCGCCGCATCCGCATCGCGGTTTCGAAACGGTCACCTACCTGCTCGACGGGCGCATGCGGCATCGCGACAACGCCGGCCATGAGGGTGTCATCGAACCCGGCGGCATCCAGTGGATGACCGCCGGTCGCGGCATCGTGCACTCGGAAATGCCGGAGCAGGAAAACGGCCTGCTGGAAGGCTTCCAGCTCTGGGTGAATCTGCCGGCCGCGCACAAGATGGACGCGCCGGCCTACCAGGAATACCCGGCCGACCGTATCCCGGAAGAGTCGCGCGACGGCGGCATCACGGTGCGCGTGATCACCGGCACCACGTCACTGGGCACGCAAGGGCCGGTGCTGCAACCGCTCACCGAACCGCTTTACCTGGATGTCAGGTTGCCGGCCGGCGGCACGTTCACGGAACGCATGCCGGCACAGCACAACGCCTTCGTCTACGTCATCAACGGCCCGCTCGCGGCCAGTGACCAGGACGGCTGTGCCGTCACGCTGTCGCGTGACGACCTCGGCATCCTCGCGCATGGCGACAGCGTGACGCTGCAGGCGCCGGATAGCGATGCACGCTTCCTGCTGGTGGCCGGCCGGCCGCTCAACGAGCCGGTCGCGCGCGGCGGACCGTTCGTGATGAATACCCGGTCCGAGGTGCAGCAGGCGTTCGACGATTACCAGCAGGGGACGTTCTGAGTACCGGGCGGGGCGAGGGAAAATACCGCAAACACGAGCATCGCGAGGAGCATAGCGATACTGGGAAAATGCATGCCGGGCATGATGAGAGACGACAGGGGTTCGACGATCTCGAATTATTGTTGTCGGATATGTGCAGATAATGTAACGCCTGCACACGCGCCTGGTAAACCTGCAGTCAGGTCAGGGCATGAATACCGTAACGTCCGAAAGTTATCGGAATCAGGACGACCTTGCGACAACGTCAGAGCCAGGCAGGAAAAAAACATTATCGATTTCAAAATCCGAACGCCATGCGGTTTCGGACGGATGGCCGAAGAAGTAGCCCTGCCCGAGCGTGAAACCGGCCTGGCGCACGGATTCCAGGGTATCCTCATCCTCGATACCCTCTGCGACCAGGCGATGGCCGATCTCGCTTATCATTGCGACCAGGTGTTCGACAATGCGGCGCTGTGAGTCATCACCGAGACTCCTGATCAGGCTGATATCGAACTTCACCGCATCTATCGGCATCGATGCGAGATAACGGAACGATGAGTAGCCGCTGCCGAAATCATCGAGTGCAACCTCGAAACCCCGGTCTCGCAGCTGTGACAGATTCTCGCTGGCAATTGCTACCTGGGTTATCAAGGACGTCTCGGTAACCTCCAGCACAATACGATAATCGGTCAACAACGGACGGAATGGAGCCATCCATTCGGATAGATTCTTGTTGACAATAGTTGGGCCGGACAGGTTGATTGAAACACCGCTGCCTCGCTGCACCCGACCTGAACGCAGGTCTTCAAGAACGCGCTTCAGCACGGCCTGGTCAAGATCGACCTCCAGATGACGTGCTTCCACCAGCGGGAAGATAACTGCAGGCGTGATCAATTCATTATTGTGGTGTATCCGCACCAGTGCTTCATAATAGAGCGCCTGCCCGCTATTGAGATCCACGACCGGCTGGTAATGCATGACAAGACCGGTGCCGAGCGTAATTGCCTCGTACACAGCAGTGTTGACGCGGCTGGAAAATATGCCTTCAAAGTTTTTTGCCATGTCATCGCGAAAGACTGATATGTTCGCATTGCCGGGCCGCTTGGCATTATGCATGGCTATATCCGCACGCCATTGCAGGGACATCAGCGAATCCCGGTCATCGAATCTCGCTCCCGCAATACCCACGCTCACCTTGACGGGCTCGTGCACACCCAGCACGGTGAAATCTTCCGTACCGATCTCCCCCAGGCAACGCTCGGCAAAACGCAATGCACCGGGCTCGTCGATTTCCAGCATGACCACTGCGAATTCGTCCCCGCCCACACGGAACAAATGCTCTCCGCGACGCAGCACCGCACTTATGCGGCTGGCAATCAGCTTGAGTATTTCGTCACCGGTCTGGTGACCATAAGTGTCATTTAAGGCCTTGAAATGATTGACATCGAACAGTGCGAAACACACGCTGATACGTCGTTCACTGAGTACGCCGGGCAATTCACGCAGGTATTCATCAAAAGCCCCGCGGTTTCTGGCCCCGGTAAGCGCATCGTGATTGATCAGCGTGCGCAGCTCCTTGCCGGCCTTTTCCAGGCTCCGTTGCGCCTCCATGTGGCTGCTATGATATTCATCCAGCGACGCATGGATTCCAGCTGCCTCCGCGACCGGCAACATACACGCCAGGTTGTCCAGGGCAGTTTGATCGCCACCATGCATGAGGCGACTGATGTGCATCGATATGGACCGCAGCGGCTGGACGGCGAGCAGTTTCAGGGTGACAAA
>DATKZN010000099.1:0-11809 GCA_035527955.1 Gammaproteobacteria bacterium | reverse complement strand
TATTCGGGCTGGTGGCGGCGGATGATGTCGATGTTCTGGAACAGCGCATCGGCCGTGCTCTTGTACCACTGTTTCTCGGAAGTGCGCTGCTGGGCCGGCAGGATCTCGACGAACTCGCCGATTTCGTTGCGCAGGAAACTCCAGGCGCGCTGCATGTGGCGGATCAGCGAATGTGCCCGGTACTGGGTAAGCACGCCGATGCGCCGCAGGCCTGAATTGATACAGTTGGACAGCGCGAAGTCGATGATGCGGAACTTGCCGCCGAACGGTACCGCGGGCTTGGCACGCCAGCGGGTCAGATCGTACAGGCGCGAGCCTTCGCCCCCGGCCAGGATCAGCACCAGCGTACCGCGGGTCAGGTCGCTGACCTGCTTGGGCTCGATGTAGTACTTGTATTTCCTGGCCTGTTCTTCCGGTGTAACGTTTGCCATCTCAGTCCTCTCTGTGCTGCTGGCGATGCTGCCGGTAATGGTTGATCAGCCGGTTGGTCGACGCATCGTGATCGCTGACGGCTTCCGGTGCATGCAGCTGTTTGAGCACCTTTTTCGCCAGCTGCTTGCCCAGTTCCACGCCCCACTGGTCAAACGAGTTGATATTCCACAGCACACCCTGGACGAAGATCCTGTGCTCGTACAGCGCGATCAGCGCACCCAGGCGGCGCGGCGTGATGCGGTCGATGAATAGCGTGTTGCTCGGCCGGTTGCCCGGAAACACCATGTGCGGCAGGCGCAGGCCGGCTGTGGCCGCGTCGACGCCGCTGTCGGCCAGCACCTGCGCGGTCTCGGCGCTGTCACGGCCGATCATCAGCGCCTCGGTCTGGGCGATGACATTGGAGATCATGATGTCATGTTGCCGCTTGCTGTGTGCCTGCGTCTGCATGCTGGCGATGATGTCCGCCGGGATCAGGTGCGTGCCCTGGTGCAGCAGCTGGTAGAAGGAGTGCTGGCCGTTGATGCCGCTCTCCCCCCACAGCACCGGCCCGGTTGGGTAGTCCACGCGCTTGCCCTCGCGGTCGACCGACTTGCCGTTGCTTTCCATGTCGGCCTGCTGCAGGTACAGCGGCAGCAGCCGCAGCAGGTGATCGTAGGGCAGCACCACCTGCGTGGATGCCCCGAAATAGTGCCGGTACCAGAAACCCAGCAGGGCGAGGATGACCGGCATGTTCTGTGCAAAGGGCGCGGCACGGAAATGTTCGTCCATGGCGTGGGCACCGGCCAGCAGTTCGTCGAATGCCCCCGGCCCTGTGGCCAGCATGATGGACAGGCCGATGGCCGACCAGAGCGAGTAGCGGCCACCGACCCAGTTCCAGAACACGAACATGTTGGCGGGATCGATACCAAAGGCCTCGACGGCCTCGCGATTGGTGGAGACCGCGACGAAGTGGCGCGCGATATGCGCCGTGTCGCCGGCCGCCTGCAGGAACCAGTCCCGGGCCGCACCGGCGTTGGTGAGCGTTTCCTGGGTGGTGAAGGTCTTGGACGCAACGATGAACAGCGTGGTCTCGGGGTCCAGCCCGGCCAGGCACTGCTCGATGTGCATGCCGTCGACATTGGAAATGAAATGCATGTTCAGGCGTTCGTGCCAGAGCGGACGCAGTGCCTCGCACACCATGCGCGGGCCCAGGTCGGAACCGCCGATGCCGATGTTCACGATATCGGTCACGGGCTTGCCGGTATGGCCCAGCCACTCGCCGCTGCGCACCTGCCGGCAGAATGTCGCCATGTGGTCGAGTTCCGCGCGCACCGCCGGCATGACGTCGTCGCCGTCGACATACACCGCATGCTCGCTGCGGTTGCGCAATGCCGTGTGCAGCACCGCCCTGCCCTCGGTGTTATTGATGCGCGCGCCGGAAAACATCTGCTCGCGCGCCCTGTCCAGGCCGGCGTCCCGCGCCAGTGTGCACAGCAGCTGCAGGGTTTCGTCGTTGATGCGGTTTTTCGAATAGTCCAGCAGCAGGCCGCCGGATTCGAGTGTATAGCGCTGCGCGCGCCCCGGATCGTCGGCGAACATGGCACGCAGGTGCTGGCCACCGATATCGGCGTGGTGCTGCCACAGCCGGGCGATCACCGGCAGGCGATTCAGTGAGGTGCTGGGTGATGAAGCATTCATATTGTCAATTCCCTGGCAAACGGGATGCCTCCGGCACATCCGCGCCGCACCGGTGTAGGGGGCCATCCACGCCACGCTTGCCCTGCGGCGCACAAGGATACACCGTACGCATGGAGCGGCGCATGGGAAATGAATACTGCCGGTGATCACCCGGCCGTGTGACCCGGCCTGCCAACAGGCCCATGGCGCCTCATACCCGCGTACAATCCAGCCCAGCACACTACGCAGGCTGTTGACACAAATCAATATTCCCGTGCGCAGAACCTGCTGTGCACGGCATGCGCCGTGAACGACGGCACGCCGGTCATTGCCCGCGCTGCCGGACATGATAACCTGCAGCCAGCTCCGCACCGCTCACCTGTCGAAGGGACAGCTCATGAACATACTCGTGGTGGACATCGGTGGTCTCAGCGTCAAGCTGGCACTGACGGGTGACACCGTACCGCGCAGCTTCCCCACCCCGCCGCACATGACACCGCAGCAGCTGATGCAGGCGCTGGACGAAACCGCCGGCGACTGGCACTACGAGCGCGCCTCCATCGGCTTTCCCGGCCCCATCCGCGCCAACCGGCCGCTGCGTGAGCCGGTCAACCTGGGTACCGGCTGGGTGGATTTCGACTACGCGGCCGCATTCGGCTGCCCGGTCCGGCTCATCAACGACGCCGCCATGCAGGCACTGGGCAGCTACCGGGGCGGCCATATGCTGTTCCTGGGACTCGGCACGGGGCTGGGCTCCGCCATCATTCACGACGGTCACATCGTGCCCCTGGAAATGGCCCACCTGCCGTTTCGTGATGGCCAGACCTTCGAGGAGGCGCTCGGCAAAGCGGGCCTCGACCGAACCGGGCTGGCCGGCTGGAAGGCACACGTGCTGGAGGCCATTACGCTGTTCCGGTATGCACTGAATCCGGACTATGTGGTGCTGGGCGGCGGCAATGTCTGGAAATTCAAGGATGACGAGTTGCCGGAACAGGTGTTCCGCGGCGACAACAGCAATGCCTTTGCCGGCGGCTTCCGGCTCTGGGATGACGCCTGGGCTTCTGCCGCAGGCGTCATGCCGCCGTCGCCGGCGCCGTGAGGACGATGGCCGCATACCAGCCCGGTTGACATTGATCAACTGATAGCCGATCTCCGCCTGTCTCCCTGCCGGTCCCGAAAAAAACGCTTGCTTTGCGCGGCCCGCTCAACTAAATGTATCCCTGCTTTGTGCTGTACACGCAGTGACCATCACGACAGCATTCAGGAGGAGGCGATGAGCCTTACAAAGCAGTATCTGAAATCCAAGCCGGTCTGCAAGGTTACGTTTCGGCTGCCGCCCGAGGCGGCGAAAGAGGCCAGCAACGTACACATCGTCGGTGAATTCAATGAGTGGAATCTCTACGCCATCCCGCTGAAGAAACTCAAGGACGGCACATTCAAGGTCACGCTCGAACTCGAGACCAACCACGAATACCAGTTCCGCTACCTGATCGACGCCGACACCTGGGAAAACGACTGGGACGCCGACAAGTATGTGCCGAATCCCTTCGGCACCTCGGAAAACTCCGTCGTCGTGGTCTAGGAGTCTGTCGGACTTAGGCGATCGTAGCGAGCCGGGTGGGAGAACGAGGTCATTTTTCCGATCGTTCGAGGAGAATAGCCGTAGCTATTTGACGAGGAGGATCGGAAAAATGGGCCGCTGTCCCGCCGGCGAAGTAGATCAGTCCCAAGTCCGACAGGCTCCTAGCCCGGGCATTTCTCCCCGTCACCCGGCCCGCTGCCGCCCGGCAGCGGGCGCGGGATAGTGCGCAACACCAACTCTCCCGCCGCGAACCGGGTAACCGGTCCGGGTATCACCCACCCCCTCGCCTTCGTCCGACACCGGATTCAAGTCACGCAACAGCATTACCCCCGGAATCGAGACAGCGGAAACATTCCACCACGCCGGGAATGATGACGCCGTCCAGCGGCAGCAGGAATCAACCGGTCAATCCTGGTGCAATCCACAGTCTGCCGTGCTGCACAGGTGTGCATGACGCAGGATCGCCGGCGTGCCTGAACGGGCACGGCGGATGGCCAGGTACGTGATTCATCCTGCAAACGAACAATGTCTGCAAGGTGACCTTCGCCTTGCGTGGCAAGGCCGCCGGCGGCGCCCGCGAGGTGGCCCGGGCCGGTGAATTCAACGAGTCGGACACCGGCAGGACCGCCCTGAAAGAGCACAAGGACGGGTCCTTCGGCGTCACGCTCGACCTCGGCTGCAACCGGGAGTACCGCTACCGATCGATGGCCGGCGCCGGGAAAACGACCGTGCGGCGGACAGGTACCTCCCGTCATCCGCAGGCGATGATGAATACTCCGTCGTGGTGCTGCAGGTAACGACCGGGCCGGGGCCCGCGGCGTAACGGCGGCAAGCGCATGACCACCGCAGAATCCATCGCACATGCCCTGCAATGCCCGGCATATCACCAGCTGCCGTTATGATAGCCCGCTCACTGCGGCCCGCATGACGTGCAGCTGATGCCGTATACTGAAGTTGACAGGCGGCCGCCTGGCGCCTGCATGGGTCGGCGTTTTTCCAGACCGCCATACCGCGCCCCTCCATAACCCGGTGGTACACGACTGATGGAAGCACAGACCGAACTGGAAACCATCGTTGACCGCTACGGCGGCGAGCAGACCGCGCTGCTGCAGATCCTGCGGGAGGCCGAGGAGATCGAGGGCTGGCTGCCGCCGGCCACCCTGACCTGCCTGGCGCGATTGCTCAGACTGCCGCGCGGCCGCGTCGAAGGCGTGGCCGGCTTCTACAGCTTCCTGCACCTCGAGCCTGCCGGCAGCTACCGGGTGCTGTTCTCCGACAACATCACCGACCGCATGGCGGGCAACCTGGCGTTGCTGGAACACCTCTGCAACAGTCTCTGGCTGGAACGCGGCAAGACATCCGAGGACGGCCTGGTGAGTGTGGATACCACGTCATGCACCGGCATGTGCGACCAGGGTCCTGCCATGCTGGTGAACGGCTGGGCCATCCCGCAACTCACCACGGCACGGGTCGACGAGATTGCCGAGCTGATACGCTCGCGCACACCGGTCGAGGACTGGCCGGCCGGGCTGTTCCGGATCGAGGACAACATTTACCGCAAGGACATCCTGCTCGATGCCACGCTCGAACCGGGCACCGCCATCCGCAGCGCGATCACCCGGGGACCGCTGGCGACGCTGGAGGCAATACAACGTTCCAACCTGCGTGGCCGGGGCGGCGCGGGCTTCGCCACCGGGCTCAAGTGGCAGTCCTGCCGGAACGCCGCGGGCGACAGGCACTACGTCGTCTGCAATGCGGACGAGGGCGAGCCGGGGACCTTCAAGGACCGGGTGCTGCTGACGCGCTACGCTGACCTGATGTTCGAGGGCATGACCGTTTGCGCTCACGTGATCGGTGCACGCCAGGGCTTCCTCTACCTGCGCGGGGAGTACCGGCATCTGCTCCCGCCCTTGCAGGAGGTGCTGGCGCGCCGGCGCGCCGACGGCCTGCTGGGCGCTGACATCTGCGGCCAGGCCGGCTTCGACTTCGATATCGAAATTCACCTCGGTGCCGGCGCCTATATCTGCGGTGAAGAATCCGCGCTCATCGAATCGCTGGAAGGCCGGCGGGGCATTCCGCGCAACCGTCCGCCCTACCCGGTCACCCACGGCTACCTCCAGCAGCCGACCACGGTGAATAATGTCGAGACCTTCTGCGCGGCGGCACTGATCGCGCTGCACGGCAACGAATGGTATGGCAGCATCGGTACGGGCAAGTCCACGGGCAGCAAGCTCCTGTCGGTTTCCGGTGACTGCGCACGTCCCGGCATTTACGAGTATCCGTTCGGCGTGACGGTGCGCCAGGTGCTGGCGGACTGCGGGGCGGAATGCACCCAGGCGGTTCAGGTCAGCGGCCCCTCGGGAACCTGCATCGACGCCACCGAGTTCGAGCGGCACATTGCCTTCGAGGACCTGCCGACCGCAGGCGCCTTCATGGTGTTCGACGAATCGCGCGACATGTTCGAGGTGGCGCGCAATTTCACGCATTTCTTCGCGCACGAGAGTTGCGGCTTCTGCACGCCCTGCCGGGTCGGCACCACGCTGCTGTGCAACGTGATGGACAAGCTGCAGGGAGGCAAGGGCTCCCTGTATGATCTCAACCAGATCTTCCGGCTCAGCCGGCTGTTGCAGTCCGCAAGTCACTGCGGACTCGGCCACACGGCCTGCAATCCGCTCCTGGACACCATCAAGCGCTTTCGCCCGGCCTACGAGCGCCACCTGGAGTCGCTCGAATTCGAGCCCGCCTTCGACCTGGACGGGGCGCTGGAGCGGGCCCGGGCCATGACCGGCCGGACCGACGCCGGCGCACACCTGGGGGCCGATGAATGAATGCCGAAGCGAATGCCGCGACGTTTCTGCTCGACGGGGAAGAGGTGCCGTTCGAGCCGGGACAGACGGTGATCCAGGCCGCGCTCGCTGCCGGCCATTACATCCCGCACCTCTGTTATCACCCCGAGTTCAAGCCACACGGCAGCTGCAAGGTCTGCACGGTGGAGGTAAACGGCCGGACCATGGCGTCCTGCACCCTGCGGGCACAAGCCGGCATGGAGGTGGCAAGCCAGACCGAGAGACTGAAAAAAGAGCACCAGACAGTAGTACAGATGCTGTTTATCGAGGGCAACCACTTCTGCCCGTCCTGCGAGGCGAGCGGCAACTGCCTGTTGCAGGCAGTGGCCTACGATCTGGAAATCATGTCGACCGAGTTCGACTACCTGTTTCCGAACCGGCCGGTCGATGCCTCGCATCCCGATATCCTGCTCGACTTCAACCGCTGCATCCTCTGCGAACTGTGTGTGCGCGCCTCGCGGGAGGTCGACCACAAGTGCGTGTTCGCCCTGTCGGGCCGCGGTATTACCAAGCATCTGATTGTCAATGCCGAATCCGGGCGGCTGGCCGACACCGATATCGCCGTCACCGACAAGGCCATGGAGGTATGCCCTGTCGGGGTGATCCTGCACAAGCGCGTCGGGTTCAGGGTACCCATCGGCGAACGGCGCTTCGACCGGCAGCCGGTCAGCGCCCAGGCCCTCGGGGACGCACCGCGCCAGCCGACGACCCGGCGCAAGGATTCGACATGAGCGAGCCCGTCCAGCCCAGGCTGCGTGTCGCGACCACTTCGCTGGCCGGCTGTTTCGGCTGTCACATGTCGTTTCTCGACATCGATGAGCGGCTGTTCGAGCTGCTCGATCGTATCGAGTTCGACCGCTCGCCGTTCACCGACATCAAGCACTGCGGGCCCTGCGATGTCGGCCTTATCGAGGGCGGCATCTGCAACGCGGATAACGTTCACGTGCTGCGCGAGTTTCGCAAGCAATGCAAGATCCTGGTCGCGGTGGGCGCCTGCGCGGTAAACGGCGGCCTGCCGGCGCAGCGCAATCACCTCGACCTCGGCGACTGCCTGCAAGAGGTTTACGTCACCGAGGTCAGCCTGGCGAAAGGCTGCATCCCCAATGACCCCGAGCTGCCGCTGCCACTGGACAAGGTACACGCCCTGCACGAGGTGGTGAAAATCGACTATTTCCTGCC
This sequence comes from Gammaproteobacteria bacterium, assembly GCA_035527955.1. Taxonomy (GTDB): domain Bacteria; phylum Pseudomonadota; class Gammaproteobacteria; order UBA9214; family UBA9214; genus UBA9214. The sequence goes on along the minus strand of DATKZN010000099.1, from coordinate 4,114 downwards.
CGGTTGCCCGCCGACCGCGGACGCGATCTGGAAATTCCTCACCGACCTGCTGGCAGGGCGCACACCGCATCTCGGCCATGGCCTGATCCATTACGACTGAGCACACACCGGAGTCCTGCCCAATGAGCTTTGAACTGGAAACCGCCGCCAATCCCGCCAGACTGAAGCGCGTGGTCATCGAGCCGCTCTCCCGCGTGGAGGGGCATGGCAAGGTGACCATCCTGCTCGACAGCGATGATCACGTGCAGCAGGTCCGGCTGCATATCGTCGAGTTTCGCGGCTTCGAAAAGTTCATCCAGGGCCGGCCGTACTGGGAAATCCCGGTCATGGTACAACGACTGTGCGGCATCTGCCCGGTCAGCCATCACCTGGCGGCGGCCAAGGCGCTGGACCAGGTGGTCGGTGCCGACCACCTGACCCCGACCGCCGACAAGGTCAGGCGGCTCATGCATTACGGGCAGATACTGCAGTCGCATGCGCTGCACTTCTTTCACCTGTCCTCGCCTGACCTGCTGTTCGGATTTGATTCGGACGTCGCGCGGCGCAACATCGTCGGTGTTGCGGCCGAGTACCCGGAAATCGCCAGGCAAGGCGTACTGCTGCGCCGCTTCGGCCAGGAGGTGATCCGCGTCACTGCCGGCAAGCGCATACACGGCACCGGGGCGATTCCCGGTGGCGTCAACAAGGCCGTGACACGGGAAGAACGTGCGACGCTGCTCAAGGATATCTACCAGATCATCGGCTGGTGCCGCGCGGCCGTGCAGCTGGCGAAACGCCTGCATCTGTCCAATGCGGGCCTCTACAACAGCTTCGGTGCCTTTCGTTCCAACCTGATGAGCCTGGTCGCGCCGGACGGGGACATGGATCTCTATCATGGCGTACTGCGGGCACGCGACAGCAACGGCAAGATCATTTTCGATACCGTCGACTACGACCATTACTGGGAGCACATCACCGAAGAGGTCAGGCCATGGTCCTACATGAAGTTCCCCTACATACGGTCACTGGGAGCCGACGCCGGCTGGTACAAGGTAGGGCCGCTGGCGCGCGTGCAGAACTGCGATCATATACCGACGCCGTTTGCGGAAGCGGAACGTCGCGAATTCGTCGACTTTGGCGGCGGCCAGCCGGTGCACGCCACCCTGGCCTATCACTGGACACGGATGATCGAGCTGCTGTTCGCCGCAGAGTCCATCAAGGACCTGCTGCACGACGAGGATATCTCGGGAGATGACCTGGTGGTCACCGGCGAACGTCGCGAACGCGGGGTGGGCGTCATCGAGGCGCCGCGCGGCACCCTGATTCACCACTACCGGGTAAACGAGGACGACCAGGCGGTACGCGCCAATCTGATCGTCTCGACGACGCATAACAACCAGGCGATGAACGAGGCGATCCGTCAAGTGGCAAAGCGCTACCTCGACGGTCGCCGGCTGACCGAGGGCCTTTTGAACCACATCGAGGTGGCGATTCGCGCCTTCGATCCCTGCCTGTCCTGCGCCACCCACGCGCTGGGCAGGATGCCATTCAACGTCGAGCTGATCGACGCCGAGGGCCAGTGCATCGACACCCTGGTCAAGAGCTCGATCGAGCGGTGTCCCTGAACCCCGGACCGCCGGACGGCGTGGTGCCGGTTCTCGTCATCGGCATCGGCAACCCGAGCCGCGGCGACGACGCGATCGGGCCGCTCGCTATCGAGCACCTGGAGGCACAGGGTTTGCGCGATACCGAGCTGCTGACCGATTTCCAGCTGCAGGTCGAGCATGCGCTCGACCTGGTCGGACGCCGCGAGGTGGTATTCATCGACGCTGCCGCCACCGGACCCGAACCCTTCGAATTCGCGCCGGTGAGCCCGGCGGCGTATGCCGGCGCGATCACTCACGCCCTGACCCCGGCGGCTGTGCTGGAGGCATTTGTGCGAGTTACCGATGCGCCCTTGCCTGCCGCGTTCGTACTCGCCGTGCGCGGTTACGACTTCGAGCTTGGTGCATCAATGAGTGACGCCGCTGCCGCGAACCTCGCATCGGCACTGCAGATGTTGATTGCACGTTACGCCGCGACCCCGCACCGGGGGATGCCAGGCGGCGCTGATTAAGGCCACGCATGGCGCGCAGGCAAGCCGCCCTGCCGGCCCCGTCCCGTGCAAAACCCGCTTATCCCGGTGAAACGTACGCGACAGGCGAAAACAGGATGTTCCTGCTGCTCAGGACTATTGCAAACGGCAACGGTTGATCACGATCAAGGCGGGTCCTGTAACGTCAATGATAAAATCTTAATTTGTAATTTGATTGATTTTACCCGTGCGCACCCCGTAACACGTCCCGGGAGAGAGGATTGAAAATGACCGATATCCAGAAATTGCTGGGCGACGAGAGCGATTCCCTGCTGGGGCACGTCTGCAAGGGCATTCCGAAAGCGATGCTGCATGTGCCGGGCCCGGATTTTGTCGACCGCGTGACGTCGCACAGCGACCGGGGCCCGCAGGTACTGCGCAACCTGCAGGCCTTGCATGACCATGGCCGTCTCGGTGGCAGCGGGTACATGTCTATCCTGCCGGTGGACCAGGGCGTCGAACATTCCGCAGGGGCCTCCTTCGCGCCGAACCCGCTCTATTTCGATCCGGAGAACATCGTCAAACTGGCCATCGAGGGGGGCTGCAATGCGGTCGCATCGACACTCGGTGTCCTCGGCTCGGTGAGTCGGAAATATGCCCATAAAATTCCCTTCCTGGTCAAGCTCAATCACAATGAGTTGCTCACCTATCCCAATCACTTTGACCAGACCCTGTTCGCCAGCGTCAACCAGGCATTCGAACTGGGCGCGGTCGCCGTGGGTGCCACGGTCTTTTATGGTTCCATGGAATCACGCCGGCAGATTCTCGAAGTGAGCGAGGCATTCGCCCATGCCCACGAGCTTGGAATGGTGACATTCCTGTGGGCCTATCTGCGCAACCCGGAATTCAAGAAGGAAGGCGTTGACTATCACACGGCGGCCGATCTGACCGGGCAGGCCAACCACCTGGCGGTGACGATTGAAGCGGATATCGTCAAGCAGAAACAGGCGGAAACAAACGGTGGCTACAACGCCATCAAGTTCGGGAAAACACACCCCCGGGTTTACGAGGAGCTGACCAGTGACCACCCGGTGGATCTCGTGCGCTACCAGGTAGCCAACTGTTACATGGGGCGCGTCGGCATGATCAATTCCGGAGGGCCCTCGGGCAAGGATGACCTGCACCAGGCAGTCCGCACGGCGGTCATCAACAAACGTGCCGGCGGAACGGGGCTGATATCCGGACGCAAGGCATTTCAGCGTCCGATGGATGAAGGTATCAACCTGCTCAACGCGATCCAGGACGTGTACCTCTCACCCGACGTAAGCATCGCCTGACTGTCCCGGGGTCGCAGGGGTCGGACCTCGCCAGGCAATTGAATTTATTTAATCGAGCCGTGCATGACGGCCTAAATACTGCCTTGGCGCGGCTATTTCAGGGTCAAAAGTAAGCAGTTAAGCAATCGAAATGTGACGATTTTATCGCACGGAAAAATACCGACGCGTCAGGAGCAGATCCGGAAGTCTTGCAGGTAGCCTATTGGGATCGAAACAGGCGATTTAAGCCCTTATACAATCTTTATCAGTTGTTAAGTGCCGGGTGATCTCAATGAGTTAGACAGGTCCGGCCCTGAAGTATCTACTGAATATCGACAGCAGAATGCTAAGATGCCGGCTGGCCAATAATCCCGGAGGGGTGCCCCAATGAACATTCGAGTCATGCCGCTCGCCGCGTTACTGGCAATCGCCGCGAGCCTGTCGGCCTGCGATAAAGACAAGGCAGGGCAGCTGCAGTTACAAAAGGCAGAGGCGCCGCCGTTACAGCAGGTGAGCTATGCGGATGATGTGGCCCCCATCCTGCAAAAGCATTGTGCTGAATGTCATGTCGCCGGAAAGCCGGGTGCCGAGGCAACCGGCCTTCTGCTGGATTCCTACGCATCGCTGATGAAAGACACCCGGTACGGACCGATCATCCATCCAGGCTCTGCCAGAACCAGTTCGCTGTATATCCTGGTTTCCTCCAAAGACAACCTGACAATCTCCATGCCGCATGGCAAGGCGC
>DATKZN010000098.1:0-5396 GCA_035527955.1 Gammaproteobacteria bacterium | reverse complement strand
CAAACGGCAAACGGCAAACGGCAAACGGCAAACGGCAAGTACTGTAACCCGGGTTACCGCTCGAATATCGCCCGTCCTGCAGGAAAGCGCACGGCGGGCGTTTTTATTTACAGACGCCCGGAACCGGACATGATATCAGCGTCGCCGTCTACGCCACGTCGGTGCTGGCAGCAAAACAAGTCGACAGGGCCGCCTCGCGTATCTGCGCACCGACATCAACGGGTTTTCTCCAGCCATTCTTTCCTGTTTTCCGCGATGTGAAACAGCGCTGCCACCACATGGCGGTCGTAACGGCTATCCGCGCCTGCCATCAGCTCGCTGACCGCCTGCTGTATCGAAAGGCCCTCGCGGTAGGCACGGGGACTGGTCAGGGCAACGAACACATTGGCGACCGAAAGGATTTTGCCTGTCAGACTCATTTGCTCTGCATGCAAGCCGTGCGGATAGCCGCTGCCATCGAGCAACTCCTGTTTTTGCGCAATGGTGTCCAGTACCGGACCTTCAAAATCAAGATTCTCAAGCAACGTCAGTCCGTGCTGGACATGCATCTGCAATAACTCGTGTTCCGCATCTGTCAAAGGCTCTGTTTTGACCAGGATCTCGCGCGGAATCATGATCTTGCCCAGGTTGGCCAGGGTCGCCGCCAGCTCCAGCGTCTGGCGCTCTTTCCTGCCGAGCCTTAATTCGCGACCAATGGCATTGGTCACCTCCACCATGCGCTGTGAGTGGTGTGCAGACCAGGGATCGTGCATATCGACCACGTGAACCAGCGTGGAAACCAGGTTCTGCATCAGACTGGAGTGACGCTGCTGGGCCTCTTGCAACTGGGTAATATCAGTCAGCACCAGCAGCAAGGGATGCTCGTGGCGCCCGATCCGTTCAACGGGTATGAATCCCGTACGGTAACTTCGGCTTCGACCACCGATTGGCAGCCTGATGACCCGCCAGACGTTTTTTGCAGTGCTACGCGCTGCCTGTATGCCCTGCTCCAGTTCTGCAGTCACTGCCGACCCGAGTGCGGCGCCCAGAGGCTTGCCGATAAGATCGGGCAGTACGGCGCCCGCAGTCTCCGCCGTTACCTGGTTGGCGAACAGAACCCGCTCATCCTGGCTGAGCAGGAGCGTGAGCGTATCGATATTGTCGGTTACAGCGTGTAAAAGCTCAGTCTGTTTCTGGAGTTTCAGTGCCTTTTCGCGTAACTCATGGGCCTGCTGCTGGGCACGGACACTGCTGCCGTGCCGCCAGGCCGCAACCGCCATAGCGGCAACCGACAACAGCAGCAGCGACAATGCGGTGATCAGAAAGCGTCGATGTTCGTTCGACTCTTTCATTGCCTGCCCGGCATCGACCTGCTGCACCAGGATCCAGGGGGCGGACTCCAGTCGTCTGCTCACCTGAAGCACCGGCTCGCCCCGGTAATTGGTGTAACTCCCGTAGCTGCCCGGCGTTGTTACCGCATTGACCGCGCCCAGGTTGGCACGGTCCATGCGCACACTGCGGCGAGTGGGCCTGGTACCGTCCTTGCCGGGAGAGAGGTAAACCACCAGATTGTCGCGCTGCTCGAGCAACAAGGCCTCGCTTGCCTCGGCAAAGGAAGCACCCTGATGTAACAGCGGCATCAATTCGACATCGGCATTCCGTATCCCGACCAGCACACCGATCGGTTCCGGCCGGCTGGAATTTGCGCCGAGCACCGCAGGCACCGGTACTGCGAAGGCGATGACCGCATGGTCCTGGCTGTCCAGTCGCAATTCGCTGATTTGATGGCGGCCACTGCTCAGCGCGGCTTCAGCCGCCTGGCGCTCGGCCTTGCCGATCTCCGGCATGCCTGGCGTGGATACAACCGGCAGCAGTTTGTTGTTCAACAAGGCGAGACCGGTCGTCTGTGTCTGCGGCAAATCAGCTGGAATGCGCGGTGTATCACCGGAAAAATAGCCATCGCGCTCCGCCGTCGCCAGCATCAGATTGCGCAGATAGGATAGCTGTGCAGGTTCAGCGTCTGGCGTCTCGCGCTGCGGTGGTTGTAGTATTTGCCAGAGATAAAGCTGGAGTGATGCATTGTCGGCAAGCTCCTGCAGCTCACCAAAACGCAAGTGTATCCAGCGTTCGATGGCATCCGTGCGAGTGTCTGCCACCAGGTCGAGGCGCGATTCCCAGTGCTGCAGATCCCGTTCGTGTTCCTGACTGATATAGAGATTGATCAGGTAGGCACCCAAAACAATCAGCAATAGCAAAATGACGATGCCGGCAGCCATCGAAGGCGCTTTCGCCGGGCTGGTATGCCGCTGCATTTTCATTGCGGGAGATGCAGCCACCAGCCATTCTCGTTGATGGAGTAAACCGGGTGGTAATGGATGATATCGTGATGAGACACGACCTCGCTGATCTGGTTGTCGAGAATGGCAATGTCCTCACCGCGTGTTACGGCAAGCACCGCGTGGGGGATGCGCAAATTGGTATCCTGCAGCACCACGATTCGTGCATCGTCGGCCGGGTAATCCAGCCATCGCAGCGAGAACAGTTTGGTAATGGCGTAATCTTCGCAATCGCCACCCCGCTGCAGAAACTCGCGTGCAACGGCCCAATAGTCTTCTATGCCGTAATTATTGATATCCAGCACATAGCGTTTGTGGTTGGCGTAGCGATTAACACGCTCGAGTTGCTGATCACGCGGCAGTTTGCGAATGCTGTCGAGAAACGCCTGCCACTGGTTGAGATGGCAGCGGTTGATCTGTTTCTCCTGACAATCACCCTCCGGCACATCTTCCCGAAGATGCCGTTCAAGCGCCTGTATCCACTGTGCAAAGACGCGTATATTCTCCTGCTCTGCCTGATTGAAGCCGAACAGGTCACCGGGAAAGGCAAACACGGGCACCGGCAACACCAACAGCAGCCCGCCAATCAATGCAAGTGAAGCCCGATATCGAGAGGAGCAATTCAATTGAGTGGAAACCGAATGTCTTTTAGAATGGGCCGCCGCATTGGCGTGGTAAAGGTACCCGGGCAAAGACCATGATTCAAGAAATACTTGGAACAAGCAGCAGCACACGCGTACGGTCCATAGCGAGAGCCGCATTGGCTTCTGTCTGTACTCTGGCCGCACTGACAGCGCCCATGCAAACTGTTGCCGAAGACCTGCAGGACCAGTTCAGCACAGCACTGCAGGCCATTGAGGAAGACAGGCTGAGAACGGCACGTGAGTTGCTCGACGCCATACTGACCGGTAATCCCAGCATGCACCGGGCGCGGCTGGAGCTTGCACGCGCCTATTTCCTGTCCCTGGATTATGTGGCAGCGCGGGAGCAGGCGCAGCAAGTCCTGGACGATCCCAACACACCGCCATCGGTGCGCACTACCGTGCTGGCGTTTATGGCTCAGATCGACGCGGACGAAAAACAGCTGGCTGTTCGTCATACCTGGACGCCTTCGATCTACCTGGGCCTCATGCACGACAGCAATGTCAATGTTGGTCCGAACCAGGATGTGATCCAGATAGGCGGCACCCCGTTTGCGGTTACCCGGAAGCAGGCGGACCTGGCCTTCGTCGTCAATCCGGGCCTGGCGCACACCTATAACCCCGGGAAACGCTTTCAGGCGGGCGAGCACACCGGTTATTTTCTCTGGCAGAGTTCCGCCAGCGTCTATTATCGCGGGTACTTTGACGAGACTGATTTCAATCTGAGCCTGTTGACACTGCGCACAGGCCCTGCCTGGGTGGTTCCTCGCCACTGGCGTGCTGCCATCGGATTGCAGGCAGACCAGATCTGGCTGGGCGACGGACGTCTGGCGCTGTTCAGCAGCCTTAATCCGTCCATCATCTGGCAGATCGGTGATTCGACCGAGTTTGGCCTGGAAGGCGTCCTGACTCGCCGTGACTATAACAAGGACATCGACGGCGAGCGCGAAGGCTGGTACCAGTGGGCTGGCGCAACACTGGGTCAGTACTTTTTCGACAAGAAACTGGCGATCAAGGGGGGTGCCGGCTATTTCCGGTTCGATACCGACGACAGCGCAGAGCGTTTTGCCAACGAAGGTCCCGATCTGTTTCTCGGTGGCGTTGTGCAGGCCTGGGAGAATGGCTCGGTGATCGCGAAGGTCGGATACCGGAACTATGATTTCAAGGGACTCGAACCCGGGTTCCCGAACCCGCGTGACGAGGATGAATGGCGCTACACCCTGGGTTTCCAGCATAACTTCAAATCGGGCGCGCTAAACAACTGGGCGTTGATCGGCAACTGGACGCACACCGAAAACGATTCCAACGTGCCGATCTACGACTACAGCCGGGATCAGATCAGCCTTGGCTTGTCGCGAAAATTCTAACCCTGCCCAGCGCTTCGCCGCATGCAGTGTGTGTACCCATCGTCGGTTGTCAGGATATTTGACAGCCCACCCGGATGGCGAATAGGCTTTCTAATTCTTTAAAAACAATTAGTTAAATTAACATGGTGATTTGAAACGGGGCTTTAACGTCATATTACATTACATAATTACGCCACGATCTTTAGAGGCAACGCTATCTAACTGAAATACATGTTAATTATTTTATGGAACAATCCTTGCAATCAATCTGTATGGCAATGGATTGCTCTTCAATTATTCTGAGGGACCACACACCATGCAATTCCGCCCTGAAATCCTCGCCTTGCTGGGCTGCGCCCTGTTCTGCAATAGCGCCTTTGCCGGCGGCATGGCACTCAAGGATCGCGATTGCGCAGAAATTCTCAAACGCTGGGCGGCAGACCCGAATTCCGTACCTCAGAGTCTGGTAGACGCCTGTCAGGAAAAGCTCGTGGAGGCGCTCCCTGATATGAATCCGGCAGCGGGCCGTCCCGTTGATCCCTGCGCTGATCCCAATGCCGCGAATTCCATCTATTGCTGGGGCCCCTGGGCGTCACTGGCACCGGCAGCCGGTGGCGTTGTAGCGCCGATCAAGCTGGCGCAGGGCGACCCCAATCTCAGACCCGACGAGTTTACCCGGGATACCGCAGGTGACGGGGTAACCCTGCCCCTGGGTTCCTGCACGCCCGGGGCAGCCTGTGGGTTCGCGACCATCGCGCCCGGACTGGACCCGCAACCGGACGATAACAGCGTTTCAACTGTGGTTCCTTATGCCATGAATCCGGATGCCAGTCAGTTCGTCGTCGATCCGGGCAGTAGTAACGAACTGGTGTCTATCGACAACCTCCAGCGCGAGGATGTGCCCGGGCCGCCGCGCTTCAACGGGATCGTCGAGGGTATCGAATCCAAACACATTGTGTTCAAGGGTCAACCCGATACCGAAGGCAATTTTGACCGGGCAGGGGGTGTCTGGTTGCATGGCAGCACCACCACCCAGACGCTGGACAATACAAATTCAGGCGTATTTGCCTGGGGCATCGCAAGCAGCCTGGACA
>DATKZN010000097.1:0-5272 GCA_035527955.1 Gammaproteobacteria bacterium | reverse complement strand
ATCGTGGTTGTACAGTGTAACCCGTAACAGGAGGGTAAAAATGTCTGCATTAAAAACACAACGAATGATACTGCCAGCTCTTATCGCAAGTCTGACACTTGGTGGCTGCGCCAGCATGAAAGGCGGTACAGTCGATCAGGTGGCTCTTGCGCAGAAAGACCGGGAGATTGCAGAGCTGAACTCGCAGGTTAACGAGATGAAAAGCACCCTGACTGCCGAGCAAAAGGCACGTCTGTCACTTGAGTCATCCGGCACCACCACCGAGCTGTTGCCGCCGAATGCAAAACCGGGTGAATGTTATGCGCGGGCCTTTGTGCCGCCTGTCTACAAGACAGACAGCGTCCGGGTCATGAAGTCAGAGGCCTCGGAGCGGATCGATGTCATCCCCGAGAAATACGAATGGGCAAACGAGCAGGTGCTGGTCCGGGAAGCATCCGAGCGGCTCGAGGTCGTACCCGCAACCTATGAAATGGTCGCCGAGAAAATAATGGTCAAGCCGGAAAGCACGAAGTTTGTCGCTGTACCCGCAAAATACAGGATGGAAACCGAAAACGTACTCGACAAGCCGGAACATACCATATGGAAAAAGGGCAGCGGCCCGATTACGAAGATCGATGACGCAACCGGTGAAATCATGTGTCTGGTTACCGTGCCGGCATCCTACAAGACGGTAAGCAAGCGGCTTCTGGCTACTCCTGCCAGCACGCAGGAAATCAAGTTACCGGCAGAGTACAAGACGGTCTCGAAACGGGTCATGAAAACCCCGCCGACCACGCGCAAGGTGGTGATACCGGCCGAGTACAAGACGGTGCGGGTACGCAAGCTCGTCGAGCCGGCGAAAACGGCCGCAACACCCATACCGGCCAGTTACGAGATGGTCAGCAAGCGTGAGCTGGTCAAGGATGGTCATATGGAATGGCGGCCTGTGCTGTGCAGGACCAACATGTCGCCGGCCGTCGTGCAGCGCATACAGGCGGCCCTGAAACAGGCCGGTCATAACCCGGGTCCGATCGACGGTGTCATCGGCGGCGGGACCATGGCGGCGGTCAAGAGCTATCAGCGGGCCAAGGGCCTGGCTACCGGTGGTCTTACCCTGCAGACGCTTGATTCACTGGGCGTAAAGATCTAGTTCGCCTGACGATACCCGGGCCTTCACGGGCCCGGGTATACCCCCGGCTGCGTGTTATTTCAATCGAGAGGAAACGAAATGCTACAGGAATTCAAAAAATTCGCCATGCGCGGCAATGTGGTCGACATGGCGGTCGGTATCATCATCGGTGCGGCATTCGGCAAGATCGTCAGCTCCCTGGTTAAAGATGTCATCATGCCGCCGATCGGCAAGCTGATGGGCAATGTCGATTTCAGCAGTCTGTTTGTCAATCTGGGCGATATTCCCTACCAGACGCTGGCGGCTGCGCAGGAGGCCGGTGCACCCACCATCAACTACGGCACCTTCATCAATACGGTACTCGACTTCCTGATTGTTGCCTTCGCGATCTTCATGGTCATCAAGGGAATGAATTCCATGAAGAAGGCCGAGGAGGCGCCTGCCGAGCCGACCACGAAAGAGTGTCCGGAATGCCTGTCCGAAATTCCAATTGCAGCCAGGCGCTGCAAGTTCTGTGCTTCCGAAGTCGTATCCGGCTAGTTTCACGTTTTTCGAAGGGCGGGAGGTAAGTAATGGCGCGAGGAATACATACGATCGAAGGCATTGGAGCCCGCTACGCCGGACTGCTCGGTACTGCGGGGATAGTAACGACGGACCATCTGCTGCAGGCCGGCGCAACCGGCAAGGGACGGGCAGAACTGGCCCTCAAAACAGGCATCAGCAGCAAGCTGATCCTCAAGTGGGTGAACATGTGTGATCTGTTTCGTGTGCGCGGTGTGGCAACCCAGTATGCGGAATTGCTGGAGGCGGCCGGCGTGGACACTGTCAAGGAGTTACGTAATCGTAACTCCGAAAACCTGGCGCAGGCCTTGAGCGCGGTAAACATCGAGAAACGCCTGGTTCGTCAGGTGCCGAACAGTAAACGGGTTGGCGGCTGGATTGAACATGCAAAGACCCTGCAGCCAATGGTGAGCTACTGAGCTGTGAAGCACCGCATCAGGAGAATCGAATGAAAAATGCAGTCTGGTTACTGGCCGGCGCCGCGATTGTTCTCGGTGGTTGTGGCGACAGGGAGCCGGCAGTGACCGGGGCGCAGGCGGACCAGTCAGTGCAGGAAGCGGTGACGGACGTCGTCAGCGATGACGTCGTTACATCACAGGTACAAGCTGCCGGTCAGGGCGGGCATGCTGATTTGGTGCCTGTGCTACCTGCCGACACGTCAGCCAGTGCGGCGGATGAGATCGTGGAATCGGCAGCCGATTCGCCGGATTCCGCCAGTGAAGAGGCGGGCGAGCGGCTTGCCATGGTGGTGGGCACAGCCGGTGCGGCCGGTGCCATGCTTGCAGATGCCGTCCCGGAACCAATGCCGGAGATTGTCGATGCGGGCGCGACTGGCATGACCGCCGCTCAGGATGCGCCGGCGGATGACGACCTGGCAATGGGCGAGAAAATCTATGGCGGTAACTGTGTCGCCTGTCATGGCACCGGTGCGGCCGGTGCGCCGAAGCAGGGTGATACAGCGAGCTGGGCACCACGGATTGCGCAAGGTATGAAGGTAATGACGGCGAATGCCCTGAATGGTTTTAAGGGGGCGAACGGTTACATGCCGGCAAAGGGCGGTTTTAGCGCGCTGTCGGATGCAGAGGTAACGGCGGCCGTTGCCTATATGGCAAGTGAAAGTCGCTGACGGGAGGCGCTATTAGGCTGCTGGCAGGGATGCCGGTATGAATTCCGGGCATACTGACCTGCAAGGATGCCGGTTGGACCCGGTTTTTTATTGCGCCGGCACTACCAGGCAAAAGCGCGAACCCTGGTCTTCGGTACTCTCCACCTCGACCCGGCCACGGTGAGCCCTGGCCACAGCCTGAACGAAGGCCAGGCCCAGGCCTGCACCCGCCTGTGCCGGGCGGTTTTTTCTATGCACGCGTTGAAAGCGATCAAACAGGCGTGGCAGTTCGCTGGCCGGTATACCTTCCCCTTCATCGATGATGCAGCAGTGCCATTCGTCCGCGTGCCGGGAGAGTTCAAGCCGGACAATGCTGTCCGGGTCGCTGAACTTGATGGCATTGCCCAGCAGGTTTACCAGGGCGCGCTCAAGCAGGCTGCCTTCGCCATGAATCCATGCGTCTTCCGGCGTGATGTCGCTGCCAAGCTGTACGCGCTTCATCCGGGCGTGTTCCCAGACCTGTTCCAGCGCATTCGTGGCGACTGCGACAAGATCGACCTCGCGGAGCTGTAACTGGCTGCTGCTTTCCACGCGGGCCAGTTGCAGAAACTGCTCGGCCAGATCAAGAGTTTTTCCGGCGTGGCCTTCCATGCGCGACAGCAGGTCGTGAATGTCGTCGCTGGTATTCCTGTTCCTGGCAAGCTCCAGCAAGGCCAGTACGGAGACGAGTGGCGATCGCAGGTCGTGTGAAAGAAAGTTGAGCAGTTCGTTGCGTTTGTTTTCGCTGGCCTTGAGTGGGCTGATGTCGGAAAAGTTCAGTATGAGCCCGACGGGCTGCAGCGTGTCCCAGGACAGGGGGGCGATTTGCGCCAGCAGCTGGCGACCGTGATGGTGCCGTACTTCGACCTGGATCCGTGACTTTTCCAGCAGCGAGTGGCGCAGCAATTCATCCCAGTTTCTGGAATCCTGTATTTGCAGGTCCTTGAGCACATTCACGACCGACTGCCCGGCCAGCACGGCGTGATCGCTACCGCGCAGATACCAGCCGGCGCGGTTATTGGAGAGTATTATCTGTCCCAGCGCATTGGTAACCAGGACGCCGTCTGCCATGTTCGACAGGCTGTCATCGACAAGCTGGCGTAACTCGCGCAACTGCGCGGTAGCCTGCTGCACCTGCTGTATGCGTGCCTGAACCACCTCGTGCGTTCCTTCGGCAACCGTCTCATCCGTTGTCGAGAACTGCTGCTTTAACTGGTCAAGTATTGCCAGTTGCTGCGGGTCGGGCGGCGTGGATGACTGCCAATGCAGTCCCAGGAGCTTTTCCCGGCCTTGATGATCGAGCATGGTCCACAGGTCGTTGTCGCTGCGTGTCCACCGACTTGCAGGTGTGCCGGCTGGCGGTGACTGCGGTGCCTCGCCGGATCGGCTTTCAATGCGGCCATTCCGGTCAACCACGCTCCAGCCCTGCACAGGCAGAATATGCTGCAGGAAATCAAGACTGTGCTCGAGAGAGTGTTTGGCATGGACGTCCGCCGGCACCTGCTGTTCCTTGAGCCGGTCCAGTTCCTGGCTGAGATAGCGCATCGCCTGCTCCAGCCTGCGCCAGCTCCAGAGCGGGTAGCTCAGGGCGATCGCCAGCAGGGCCGCGGTGGGTGGATACCAGGTATGCAGTGTTATCAGCAGTGTGCCGGTGACAGCGAGTGTTGCCAGGAGCAGGCTCACTGTGACCAGCAGGTTGGTGCGGGGTGCCAGGTAGGGAAACAGCAGCATGGGCATCAGTGCCAGCAGGCCCGTCAATGCAAGTTGCCAACCCTTGGCAAGCGGGGTGATGTAGATACCCTTGAGCAAGGCATCCAGTACGTTGGCGTTGATTTCGACACCGCTCATCGAGTGGCTGAAGCCGGAGACCGGCGTGGGCAATGCATCGCCCAGCCCGGTGGCTGTTGCGCCGATCAGTACGTATTTTTCGCTGAATGTGCCGGGTGTGTAATTCCCCTGCATGACACGGGCAAAGGATATCTGCTTGAAATGGCCGGGCGGGCCGGCAAACGGTATCAGCAGTGGTTGGGCGCGTGCCCACACCATCATCGATTCCGGGATTGCGGTGGCTCCGCCTTGCGTATCTTCCGCAGCCGCTGGCAACGCACCGGCAATTTGCAGCATGGCCATGCCCAGGTGCGGCCAGTGGGGACGGCCGAGCCCTTCCCGCAGGAACAGCCTGCGTGCAATGCCGTCAGGGTCCAGTTCGACATGCACATGTCCGAGTGCGGCGGTTTGTTCGCCCAGTAACGGGAAGGGCAGGATTTCGACGGGTGAAGCCCCGAGGCGCGGTTGCTCCATGATTACCGGGAGCGCAACCCGTCCGCTGGCGCGGATCTCGTTCGCAAGCTGGGTATCACCCTCCGGATTGTCCAGGTCGGGTTCGGCAAAGATAACATCGTAGGCAATCGCACGCGGATGTTCTTCCGAAATCTTCTTTAGCAGGTGGGCGTGTACCT
>DATKZN010000096.1:0-2616 GCA_035527955.1 Gammaproteobacteria bacterium | reverse complement strand
ATGGTTTCCAGTGCCATGGCCTTGGCCGCGGCAACCACCTCGATAGCGCGCGCCTCACCCTCGGCCCGCAGGATCTGCTGGGCACGATCCGCCTCGGCAGACAATACCTGCGCCTGCTTCTCGCCTTCCGCCACGTTGATTGCAGACTGGCGTTCGCCTTCCGATTCCAGGATCACCGCACGCTTGTCACGCTCCGCTTTCATCTGGCGTTCCATCGCCTCCAGGACGCTGCGCGGCGGTGTGATGTCCTTGATCTCGTAGCGCAGCACCTGCACGCCCCAGGGCGCTGCCGCCTCATTGATGGAATTAACGATGGCAACATTCAGCGTGTCGCGTTCCTCGAAGGTCTTGTCGAGATCGAGCTTGCCGATCTCGGAACGCATCGTCGTCTGGGCAAGCTGGGTGACGGCAAAGATGTAGTCTTCCACACCATAGCTGGCCTTGTAGGGGTCGAGGACCTTCATGTAGAGCACACCATCCACCGTAAGACCGATATTGTCCTTGGTGATCGCCGACTGGCTAGGGACATCGGCCGCCTGTTCCTTCAGGGTCCGGTCATAGGCGACGCGTTCGACAAAGGGCACGATAAAATTCAGGCCAGCCGTCAGCGTGGCGCGATACTTGCCGAAACGCTCGATGACGTAGGCACGATTCTGCGGGACGAACTTGATCGAGGTTTTCATCAGCACGACCAGCACAACCGCCAGCCCTGCGCCGAAACTGAAGATCACATCAAAAATTCCTGTACCCATAACTAGCTCCCTTGATTGCCTGATATCCTGTGAAGTTTAGGCTGCAATTATATGATAATAATGAATATATTTCATGCTGTTTGGCTGCATGCTATAGCGGCAGGAAGTTCTGAATCATGAAATGAATGACCCGCCGGATCCGGCAGTGCTGTACCAGCGGGAAGCGACGCTGCGGGTGGGCAGTGGAACAGGGGGGCAGCAGCGGGAGACATGGTTTATTCCCCTGACACCTACCCCTCAACCGACCGTTAGCTCCCGACAGCGCACAGGAAGCAGCTGACCCGGTTCACGCGCTCGTTCCGCCCACGGTCAACCGGTCGATCAGCATGGTTGGCTGACCAACACCGACGGGCACACTCTGGCCCTCCTTGCCGCAGGTACCGACACCGGGGTCGAGTTGCAGGTCGTTGCCGAGCATGGAGACGTGCTTGAGCACTTCAGGTCCGTTGCCGATGAGCGTTGCGCCCTTGACGGGCCGCGTTACCTTCCCGTTTTCGATCAAGTAGGCCTCGCTGGCGCTGAACACGAACTTGCCAGAGGTGATATCCACCTGGCCACCGCCGAAATTGACGGCGTACAGTCCCCGCTCGACGGAGGCGATGATTTCCTGTGGATCGTGGTTGCCGGCCAGCATGTAGGTATTGGTCATGCGCGGCATGGGCAGGTGCGCATAGGACTCGCGCCTGCCGTTGCCGGTAGGGCTGACGCCCATCAGGCCGGCGTTCATACGGTCCTGCATATATCCCTTCAGGATCCCCTTCTCGATCAACACCGTATACTGCGAGGGAATGCCCTCGTCATCAATGTTGAGCGAGCCGCGCCGGCCGCTGAGTGTGCCGTCATCAACGACGGTACACAGCGGCGAGGCGACCTGTTCACCAACCCGGCCGGCGAAGGCCGACGTACCCTTGCGGTTAAAATCGCCCTCCAGCCCGTGGCCGATGGCTTCGTGCAGCAGGATGCCGGGCCAGCCGGGTCCCAGCACCACCGGCAAGGTACCGGCAGGCGCGGCCACGGCCTCGAGATTGACCAGCGCCTGGCGCACCGCCTCCCGCGCATAACCCAATGCACGCCCGTCCTCGATAAAGAAACTGTAATCGCTGCGGCCACCACCACCGCTGCTGGCCTGCTCGCGCCTGCCACCTTGCGCAACCGTGACAGTAACATTGCAGCGCACCAGCGGTCGCACATCCGCAGCCAGGGTGCCGTCACTGACCGCCACCATGACGACCTCGTGAACCCCGGTAAGGCTGACGATCACCTCCCGCACACGCGGGTCCTGGCGACGCGCCTCGGCATCCAGCTGCCGCAGCAGGTCGACCTTGTCTGCAGCAGCCATAAGCTCCAGTGGATCCAGCGCGGAGTACAGGGAAGCGGCAGCCGTGGCCCGCCAGGCCTGCAGCTTGCCGGTATCGCCGTGTTTGGCAATCGCGCGTGCAGCGCTGGAAGCCTGCAGCAATGCCGGCAGCATGATCTCGTCGGAATAGGCAAAGCCGGTTTTGTCGCCGCTGATAGCGCGCACGCCGGCGCCCTGTTCGATGCTGTGGGTACCCTCCTTGACGATGCCGTCTTCCAGCACCCAGGACTCGTAGCGGGTTGACTGGAAATACAGGTCACCGCTCTCCACGGCATGCCCCAACAACTGGCCGAACACCCGGTCCAGGTCATGTTCGTCGATACCGGCCGGCACCAGCAGGTGCTGGCGCGCGAAATCGAGATTCGAATCGCTCATTGATTGCGGCACTGCAGGCGGCGGTGCTGAATACTCGGGAAGTTGCGACGGGCACTGTTGAGTCGCCCCAGTTCAACATCCGCGCAGACCACCCCCGGACCACGCGCCAGACTGTTCAGGATTGTGCCCCAG
>DATKZN010000095.1:0-2186 GCA_035527955.1 Gammaproteobacteria bacterium | reverse complement strand
GTACAGGTAAGCGACGCCTTCATGCAGGCCGTCAAGGACGACGCCGACTGGCCGCTGGTGTTCCCGGCCGCATCGCTCGAATCCGCGGGCCATGCACACAGCGTGCTGCGCGCATGGCCCGGTTGCGAAACACCGGTGCCGTGCCGGGTACTGGCCAGCCGGCCGGCACGCGTGCTCTGGGAACAACTGATGCGTGCCACCTACGACACGGCGGAGCCGGGTGTACTGTTCGTGGATCGCATCAACGCCTGCAACAACCTTGCCTACCGCGAAACCATCGCCACCACCAACCCCTGCGGCGAGATTCCGTTACCACCCTATGGTGCCTGCAACCTGGGGTCGCTGAATCTTACCGCTTTCGTCCGTGAGCCATTCGCTGCGCAGGCAGACCTGGACCTGGATGCGCTGCGCGACGCCGCCGGCGTTGCCACCCGCATGCTGGACAACGTGATCAACTGTTCCGCATTTCCGCTCGAGCAACAGGCGGCGCAGGCGCGCGGCAGCCGCCGCCTCGGGCTGGGTATCACCGGGCTGGCGGACGCGCTGATCATGCTCGGCCAGCACTACGGCAGCGCGGCGGCGCAGGCAACCGCCGTAGCCGTGATGCGGGTCGTCTGTCACTCGGCCTACCGGACCTCGATCGGGCTGGCGAGCGAGAAGGGCGCGTTTCCCTTTTTCGAACGCGATGCCTATCTCGCCAGCCCGTTCGTGCAGGCATTGCCGGACGATATCCGCGTCGGCATCGCCAGCCACGGTATCCGCAACAGTCACCTCACGGCCATCGCGCCGACCGGGACCATCAGCCTGCTCGCCAACAATGTCTCCAGCGGCATCGAGCCGGTGTTCGGGATGTGCTACGGCAGGAAGGTGCTCGACCGGGCCGGCGCCTATCACGACTTCGCCGTCGAGGATTACGCCTGGCGTAAATACCGGGACAGCGGCGGCGATACACGGGCGCTGCCGGCTGCATTCGTGACCGCGCGCGAACTGCCGCCGCGCGCGCACCTTGACATGCAGGCCGCGTTGCAGCCCTTCGTCGACAGCGCGATATCCAAGACCATCAACGTGCCGGAAGACTGTCCGTTCGGCGAGTTCCGGGAGCTCTACGTGCAGGCCTGGCGGCGCGGCCTGAAAGGCTGCACCCTGTTCCGTCCGAACCCGGTGCGTGGCGCGGTGCTGGAGGCGCAGGCGCCGGACCTGCACTGCTGCTCGATCGAACGCGAGGGCGGGTGAGCCGCCTGTGTCGGTGTGCAATCCGCCTGTATTGATCCGGGTCAATGTGGGCGCGGGCGGTGTGGTTTTAACATCAAGCCGTAAAACAGCGATCAGACAACCGTGCCGTGCGGCACGCATACGCGATCAGGAGCACATATGAAACAACCCATCATGACAGTGGAATTCGGCGCCCGGGCGCAAGGGACCGATTACCAGGAGGAAACCGTACCGATCCACAGCCCGGAAGAACTGTTCGCCTTCGTCGCGCCGGGTGGCGGCTGCGAGCGCATACCGGACGAGGTCGATGAAATCCAGATGGTGTTCCTGCATCCCGAACATCCCAATCTCGCCAACCCGGCGGCCGATGTGCGCGCGACCCTGCAGCTCGGCATGGTGTACTTCACCGGGCCGCTGGCGGAGATCAGTCGTACGGCGGAGGAGCTGCTGGACCGCTACGGTCGCGGCGAACTTTCGCAGCCCTTCATGCGTGTGGCCGGGCTCGAGCGCGCCACGTGACACGTGCCGGATGCCGTTGCGGGCCGCAGGCGTCCGGATACCTGCGGCCCGCAACGGCATGACCGGGATCCCCGCAGCGTCCCGCACCCTGATCGCCGCCCTGCTGCAGGCGGACGTATATGACCATCCCGTGCAGGCGATCGAGTTGATCGAGACCCATATTTCCTGGGTCATCCTGACCGGCGACTACGTCTACAAGATCAAGAAGCCCGTCGATCTCGGCTTTCTCGATTTCTCCACGCTCGGGAAACGCCGCCACTGCTGCACGGAAGAGGTGCGCCTTAATCGCCGCCTGGCGCCGGACCTGTACCTCGGCGTGGTAGCCATCACCGGCACACCGGAACGCCCGCAGCCGGGCGGGACAGGTACGGCCATCGAGTACGCCGTGCAGATGGCGCAGTTCCCGCAGCAGGCGCAGTTCGACCGCATGCTGGCGCGCGGCGAGCTCACGGCGG
>DATKZN010000094.1:0-12904 GCA_035527955.1 Gammaproteobacteria bacterium | reverse complement strand
CATTACCCGGAACCCGCCATCCGGCGGGTTCCTTGTTACCGATCCCTGGAAACACCGCTTCAGACGGAATCCGTCACCCGCGCCGTTGCCAGTTCGCGCTGTTCCTCCTGCTGCAGTGCCCAGAGCTTCGCGTATATGCCGTTGTGCGCCAGCAGCGCCTGGTGCACGCCGGACTCGATGATGCGCCCCGCCTCCATGACCAGGATGTGGTCGGCATCGACGATGGTCGACAGCCGATGCGCGATCACCAGGCTGGTGTGATGTGCGGCCGCCTCGCGCAACGCGTCCAGGATGAGCTGTTCGGACTGCGAGTCCAGGCTCGAGGTGGCCTCGTCGAACACCAGGATGCGCGGGTTCTTCAAGACGGCACGCGCAATGGCGACACGCTGCTTTTCGCCGCCGGACAGCTTCAGGCCGCGTTCGCCGACCACCGTCTCGTAGCCCTCTGGCAGGGTGGTGATGAATTCATGCAGGTTGGCCAGGCGCGCGGCCTGCTCGACCTGGTCGCTTGTCGCCCCCGGGTGCGCATAGGCGATGTTGTAGTACAGCGATTCGTTGAACAGCACCGTGTCCTGCGGCACGATGCCGATCGTGCGACGCAGGCTGTCCTGGCTGACCTCGCGGATGTCCTGGCCGTTGATCAGGATGCGTCCCTGCGTGATGTCGTAGAAGCGGAACAGCAGGCGCGCAAGGGTCGACTTGCCGGCGCCGCTCGGACCGACGATGGCCACTTTCTGGCCCGGCTGCACGGTAAAGCTGATGTTGTGCAGGATCGGGCGCGCCGGGTCGTAGGCGAACGACACCTGCTCGAAGCGGATCTCCCCCGTGCCGGCATCCAGCGCGGGCGCGTCCGGCCGGTCGGTGATCTCCGGGGTGCGCTCCAGTACCTCGAACATCAGGTGCATGTCGGCGAGCGCGTGTTTCAGCTGGCTGTAGACCACGCCGAGGAAACCGAGCGGGATGAACAGCTGCAGCAGGAAGGCGTTCACCAGCACCAGGTCGCCCAGCGTCATGGTGCCGGCAACCACGCCCTGCGCGGCCAGCATCATGATCAGCGTGACGCCCGTGGCGATGATCGCCGACTGGCCGAAGTTCAGCGCCGACAGCGAGGTCTGGCTCTTCACGGCCGATTCCTCCCAGCTCTGCAGGCTGTCGTTGTAGCGCCGCAGTTCGTAATCCTCGTTGCCGAAGTACTTCACGGTTTCGTAATTCAGCAGGCTGTCGATGGCCTGGGTATTGGCCTTCGAGTCGAAGGCATTCATGCTGACGCGGTACTTCATGCGCCATTCGGTGATGTACATGGTGAACACGATGTAGAGGACCACGGCGACGAAGGTGACCACGGCGAACCAGGCGTCATAGCGCGTCAACAGGATGCCGGCGATGAGGGTGATCTCGACCAGCGTGGGCAGGATGCTGAACACCATATAATTCATCAGCGAGCTGACACTGCGCGTGCCGCGCTCGATGTCGCGCGACAGGCCGCCGGTCTTGCGTTCCAGGTGAAAACGCAGCGACAGGCGGTGCAGGTGTTCCAGCACCTTCAGCGAGACCTGGCGCATGGCGCCGTGGCGCACGCGTGCAAACACGGAATCGCGCAGCTCGTTGAACAGCGAGCTGGTCAGCTTGAGGGCGCCATAACCGAGTAGCAGGGCCAGCGGCAGCACCAGCACCTCGGTCTTGCCCACGTCCAGCCTGTCGACGATGCCCTTCAGCACCAGCGGCACGCCGACATTGGCGACCTTGGCCAGTATCAGGAAGGCGAGCGCCAGCAGCACGCGGCCGCGGTAGGTCCACAGGAACGGCGCCAGCGAGCGCAGGGTCCGGATATCATAGCCGGCGCTGCCGGGCATGTCGGTGGGGCGGTGGATTTGCATGGTGTGCCGGGCCTGTAAGCGGAACGCACTATTCTCACAGAATCGGCACGCAGGCGGTACCGTGGTTCAGTCCTGCGCGCGGCGGTCCGGGCCATGGCGCTGTTTTCAGGCCGCCTGGCCTGTATAATGCGCCGGCCTGGAAATCAGGCCGGATGACGGGAATTATGCATGCCAATCTATGAATATCAGTGCACTGCCTGCGGGCACACCTTCGATACCCTGCGGAAGATCAGTGAGCCGCCCCTGACGCGCTGCCCCGAATGCGGAGCAGAGGCGCTGAAAAAACTGATCTCGCCCAGCGCCTTCCGCCTCAAGGGCGGTGGCTGGTACGAGACCGACTTCAAGACCGGCACCAAGAAGAACGTCGCCGGTGGCGACAAGCCCGCCAAGGGTGGTTCAGACAAGCCCGCCAAGGGGGGTTCAGACAAGCCGGCCGCGACCGGCTCCGGAGACACCTCCAAGCCCAAAAAGTGAGTCGGATCAGTCTGATATTGCGCCTCCTCGCGCAACCCCGTACCATTTCACGCTTTCCAACGCCCTCGACCGGAATCCAGCCATGCGCAGCCTTTACTGTGGAGAACTCAACGCGGCCCACCTCGACCAGGAGGTGACCCTGTGCGGCTGGGTGCATCGCCGGCGCGACCACGGCGGCGTGATCTTCATCGACCTGCGCGACCATCGCGGCCTGGTGCAGGTGGTGTTCGACCCGGATGACGCACAGACCTTCGCCACCGCCGAGCGGGTGCGCAACGAATACGTGTTGCAGGTCACCGGCAAGGTGCGGCGCCGCCCGGCGGGCACCGAGAATCCGGACATGCCGACCGGCGAGGTGGAGGTGTTCGGAACGGCGCTGGTCGTACTGAACAGCGCCGAGACGCCACCGTTCCAGCTCGACGACACCGATGTCAGCGAGGAGAACCGGCTGCGCTACCGCTACATCGACCTGCGCCGGCCGCTGATGCAGGACCGTCTGCGCCTGCGCGCCCGCATCACCTGCGCCATGCGCAATTACCTGGACGGACACGGCTTCATCGATGTCGAGACGCCGATGCTGACGCGTTCGACGCCGGAAGGCGCGCGCGACTACCTGGTGCCGAGCCGCACGCACCCGGGCGAGTTCTTCGCGCTGCCGCAGTCGCCGCAGCTGTTCAAGCAGCTGCTGATGATGGGCGGCGTGGACCGTTACTACCAGATCGCGCGCTGCTTCCGCGACGAGGACCTGCGCGCAGACCGCCAGCCGGAATTCACCCAGCTCGATATCGAGACCTCGTTCCTCGCCGAGGACGACATCATGGGCATCACCGAGACCATGGTGCGCGGCCTGTTCCACGACGTGCTCGACGTCGCGCTGCCGGAGCCGTTCCCGCGCATGACCTATCACGAGGCCATGCGTCGCTTCGGCACCGACCGCCCCGACCTGCGCATCCCGCTGGAGCTGGTCGACCTCGGCGACCTGATGCAGAAGGTGGAGTTCAAGGTATTCTCCGCACCGGCGAACGATCCCGACGGGCGCATCGCCGCGCTGCGGGTGCCGGCCGGCGGCGAAATCAGCCGCAAGGACATCGACGAGTACACGAAGTATGTGAGCAAGTACGGTGCGAAGGGCCTGGCCTATATCAAGGTCAACGATGTCGCGGCCGGGCGTGACGGCCTCCAGTCGCCGATCCTGAAGTTCCTGCCCGACGACGTGGTGACGGCGCTGGTCGAGCGCACGGGCGTCGCCAACGGCGACCTGGTGTTCTTCGGCGCCGACAAGGCGAAGATCGTCAACGAATCGCTCGGCGCGCTGCGCGTGAAACTGGGCCACGATCGCGGCCTGGTGCAGGGCGCGTGGGCGCCGGTATGGGTGGTGGATTTCCCCATGTTCGAGCGCGACGAAAAGGCCAATCGCTGGATGGCACTGCACCATCCGTTCACTGCGCCCAACATCGACGACCCGGCACAGCTCGCCTTCGATCCGGGCAATGCACTGTCACGTGCCTATGACATGGTGCTGAATGGCACCGAGCTGGGTGGCGGTTCCATCCGTATCCACAGCACCGACATGCAGGAGGCGGTGCTGCGCCTGCTCGGCATCGGCCAGGAGGAGGCGCGCGAGAAGTTCGGCTTCCTGCTCGATGCGCTGCGCTACGGCTGCCCCCCGCACGGTGGTATCGCCTTCGGCCTCGACCGGCTGGTGATGCTGATGTCCGGCGCGCACTCGATCCGTGAGGTAATGGCCTTCCCCAAGACCCAGACCGCGTCCTGTCCGCTCACCAATGCGCCCTCGGCCGTGGCCCCGGGCCAGCTGATCGAACTCGGCATCCACCTGCGCAAGCCTCCGGTGCTGGAGTCCTGATTGCATGGACGGGTGCGTGCCGCTGCTGCCGCAGAACGGAAAACGTGGTTTGTCCCGGTTTTATTGCGCATGAAAAAGAATGTCCTGTTGCTGCTGGGCGTGACGGTCCTGACCCTGCTGGTCGCGCTGGGGCTGATCCGCCAGCTGGCACCGGGTCTGCTGGGCGGACCGACGGACCTGCAGCTGGTGCAGCTCGATGACCGGGTACCCGCGTTTTACAAGGGCGTGTTCCGGGAAGAGCACGCCAGTAGCCGGGAGTTTCTCCTCAAGGACCCGCTGACGCGAGTGCGGGCGCGGCCTTTTTTACAGTCCATTCCTGGCGCAGGCCCGCATGATGTGCTGGGATTCCGCAACGCCGCGGTCCCGGTGGTCGCGGATATCGTGACCATCGGCGACAGCATGACCTATGGCAACAACGCGGTCATGGAGGAGAACTGGCCGGCCTGGATGCTGGCCACCCTGCAGCGCGAGGACGTGAATGTCTACAACATGTCCACCGGCGGCTGGGCGGCGGTCCAGTACCTGGACATGCTGGAGTATGCGGCATCGTTCCGTCCCTACCTCGTGGTGGTCGCGTTCTACACCGGCAATGATCCGCTTGAGTCCCTGCAGCTGGTGAACGGCAACGAGAACTGGCACTGGCTGAAGGCGCGCGCCGGCATCGCTGACGGGGTTTCGATGCAAGGACTGCCGGCGTTCTCGCTCGATATGCCGCCGGAGGAGCAGTGGCCGGTGACCTTCGCTGATGGTGTCGCGACTGTGTTCACGCCGCAGCTGCGGCTGATATCCAACACCGATCACCCGGGCGTCGATGCCGGCTATGCACTCATGGCGACGGCAGGCCGGCTGCTTGCGGACAAGGCAAAACACCTGGGCGTGCAGCTGGTGTTCACTATCATTCCGACCAAGGAGCTGGTTTACGCGGACAAGGTCAGCGCGGCGGGACTGGATGCGCCGGAACCCTACCGTGCGCTGATCAGCGCGGAGGCCGGCAGGGTGGCAGTACTGGCCGTGCAATTGCAGGCCATCGACGGGACGCATTATGTAGACGTGGTTAAGCCGCTGCAGCGAGCCGCCCTCGGCAGCACGGCGCTTTACCCGAATGACTCCAACGGCCATCCGCTCGCGGCCGGCTACCGGGTGATCGGCGAAAGCATTGCCGCGGCCATTGCCGGTCTGTTGCCGGAACCGGCCAGTGGCCTGTATGCATTCGCCAAGGACAATGAAATCTTTCTGGTCCTGGTGAACGATGAGGGTCTCTGGTACTTCAAGTCGGAGGCGGTTATCGAACAGAACGGCTGGCCGGCGGGTGAAGTACCCATGGTCAGTCCGCGCCAGCTGTTGCGCCTGCCGTTCAAGGGCGTAATAGACCGTGTCGATCCGCAGCGCTTTGGTCCGGCGTGTTGCCAGGGCTAGCCCGCATTCCTCGCCGGGCGGCTGGAGAAGCTGGAGATACGCGTGTTAATTCCGCCGGACTGCGTGCAATGCTAGAATGCCGCGATAGTGTTTAACGAGGTGGAAGGACCATGGCAGGACACAGTAAATGGGCGAATATCCAGCACCGCAAGAATGCCCAGGACGCCAAGCGCGGCAAGCTGTTCACCAAGCTGATCCGCGAAATCACCGTTGCCGCGCGCATGGGCGATCCGGACCCGGCGTCCAATCCGCGACTGCGCATGGCGGTGGACAAGGCGCTCACCGCCAACATGACCAAGGACACCATCGAGCGCGCCATCAAGCGCGGCTCTGGCGCCGCGGAAGGTGACAATTTCGAAGAGGTGCGCTACGAGGGTTACGGTCCCGGCGGCGTCGCGGTCATGGTCGACTGCATGACCGACAACCGCAACCGCACCGTGGCCGAGGTGCGCCATGCCTTCAGCAAGGCCGGCGGCAATCTCGGCACCGACGGCTCGGTGGCCTACCAGTTCGCCAAGACGGGTGTGCTGAGCTATCCAAAGGGTACTGACGAGGAAAGCCTCATGGAGGCCGCGCTGGAGGCGGGCGCCGACGACGTGCGCGGCAACGACGACGGATCCTTCGACGTGTTGACGCAGCCGGAACAGTTCATCGACGTGCGCGATGCCATGGTCGCCGCGGGGCTGGAACCCGAACAGGCCGAGGTCACCATGCGCGCCGACAACACCATCGCGCTGGAACTGGAAAACGCGGAAAAAATGGTGCGCATGCTGGAGCGGCTGGAAGACCTCGATGACGTGCAGGATGTCTATTCCAACGCGGACATCGCCGAGGACATCCTGGCGCAACTGGCCTGAAATCGCTTGCGCACGGACGCGGTCCATATCCCGCCGGCGCATCGATTGGTTGCAGGAGCGCTTCTCAAGCGCGATGGGAAATGGCCACGGAATCCACGGAAGAACACGGAAAGATGCAGGGCGCACCCGTGCACCATTGCGTGAGACGTGAGACGTGAGACGTGAGACGTGAAAGGTGTGTTTTGGGTGGGATAGATAATGGCCACGGAAGAACACGGAAGAACACGGAAATATAAATGCAGGATTATTTTGTAAGAGCGCATCTCTATGCGCGATAGATAATAGCCACGTAACACGCAGAAAGAATGTAGGGTGCACTCTGTGCACCATTGAGCAAGACGTGAGACGTGAGACGTGAGACGTGAAAGGTGAATTGTGTTCACGTCGGGATCATTGTTGCAGGAGCGCATCGCATGGCCGTTCCCGCACATGGCCCAGGCCAGCCTCTCGACCCGGGCTATGCCCGAAAAAACGGTCTCACCTTCTCCCTGTAGATCGCGCGATGGATAGCAGCCACGGAACCACAGGGAAAAGATTTATTTATTTTTCCGTGTTCTTCCGTGGATTCCGTGGCCATTATGGGGTGTTACACAGATAGACGACATTTATCCAGCGCGGGCATGTAGGCTGTTATATGATGTTTGCCACTTGTTTTCGCAAGCCGCTATCAACGGAGGTATGATCGCCACACATGACGCGTATCCTCGGCATCGACCCGGGCTCCCGGGCCACCGGTTACGGCATCGTAGATCAGGACGGGCAGCGCCTCGCCTACGTGGCCAGCGGCGTCATCCGCGTGCGGGGTGATTCGCTGGCGGAACGGCTCGGCATCATCCTGTCCGGCGTCGGCGACATCATCGGCGAATACCGGCCCGACGAAATGGCCATCGAATGCGTGTTCATCAGCAAGAACGCCGACTCCGCGCTCAAGCTTGGCCAGGCGCGCGGTGCGGCGATCTGCGCCGCGGTGCAGCAGGACATTCCTGTCGACGAGTACGCCGCGCGCGAGATCAAGCAGGCCGTGACCGGTACCGGTGCGGCCACCAAGGAACAGGTGCAGCACATGATATGCGTGCTGCTGGCGCTGCGCGGCAAGCCGCCCAGCGACGCCGCCGACGCGCTCGGCATCGCCATCTGCCACGGTCATCACCGCGAAACGCGCCGCCGCATGCAGGCCATGCAGCCGGCGCGCGAGGCACGCACGTGATCGGCCTGCTGCGCGGCCGTCTGCTCGACAAGCAGCCGCCGACGCTGCTGCTCGACGTGCAGGGTGTCGGCTACGAGGTCGACGTGCCCATGACCACCTTCTACGACCTGCCTGCCGTCGGCCACGACATCACGCTCTATACCCACCTGGCGGTGCGTGAGGACGCGCACACCCTGTACGGTTTTGTACGCCTGTCCGACCGCACGCTGTTCCGGCACCTGCTCAAGGTCAACGGTGTCGGCGCGCGGCTGGCACTGGGGATCCTCTCCGGCATGGACGCCGGCCAGTTCACCGCCTGTGTACAGGCCGGAGACATCACTGCGCTGGTGCGACTGCCCGGCATCGGCAAGAAGACCGCCGAGCGGCTCATCATCGAGCTGCGCGACCGGTTGACGGGCGAAGCCGGTACGGCCGCGGTGGCGCCCGGCGCAGCCGGGGCGTCCACGGCCAGCCCGGTGGAGGATGCGGTCAGCGCGCTGGTCGGGCTGGGCTACAAGCCGCAGGAGGCCAGCCGCATGGTGCGCGCGATAAACGCCATGGAATTGTCGTCTGAGGAGATTATCCGCCAGGCCCTGCAATCAGCGGTGCAGTAGCTTGATTACTGTCGCTGGCTCGCAGACACTACTCGACCATGATTGAACCTGACCGCCTGGTGACCCCCAAGGGTTCACGCGAGGACGAGATCCTCGACCGGACCGTCCGTCCGCAGCGTTTGGCCGACTACGTGGGTCAGCCGCAAGTCTCTGAGCAGATGGAGATTTTTATCAGTGCGGCGCGGGGCCGCGGCGACGCGCTGGACCACACCCTGATTTTCGGCCCGCCCGGGCTGGGCAAGACCACGCTGGCGCACATCATCGCCAACGAAATCGGCGCCAACCTGCGCCACACCTCCGGCCCGGTGCTGGAACGCCCCGGCGACCTGGCCGCGCTGCTCACCAACCTCGAACCGAACGACGTGCTGTTCGTCGACGAGATCCACCGCCTCAGCCCGGTGGTGGAAGAGATCCTGTACCCGGCGATGGAGGACTTCCAGCTCGACATCATGATCGGCGAGGGCCCTGCTGCGCGTTCCATCAAGCTCGACCTGCCGCCGTTCACGCTGGTCGGCGCCACCACGCGCGCCGGTCTGCTGACCTCGCCGCTGCGTGACCGCTTCGGCATCGTGCAGCGCCTGGAGTTCTATAACCAGCGCGACCTGGCCGGGATCCTGCAGCGTGCGGCGGGCATCCTCAAGATCAGCATCGACGCCGAGGGTGCGCTGGAACTGGCGCGGCGCTCGCGCGGCACGCCGCGCATCGCCAACCGCCTGCTGCGCCGTGTGCGTGATTACGCCGAGGTGAAGGCCGACGGCCACATCACACGCGAGGTCGCCGACGCCGCGATGATCATGCTGAACGTCGACGAGAAGGGTTTCGATACCCAGGACCGCAAACTGCTCACCACCATTATCGAGAAATTCGGTGGTGGCCCGGTCGGCGTGGACAACCTGTCCGCCGCCATCGGCGAGGAGCGCGGCACCATCGAGGACGTGCTGGAGCCGTACCTGATCCAGCAGGGCTTCATCATGCGCACGCCGCGCGGACGCGTCGCCACGCGTCACGCCTACCTGCATTGCGGCCTGAAACCGCCGGCGCTACTGCTCACGGAGCCGCTGGAGCTGCTCCAGGCCGCAACCGGCGAGGAAGTCTCATCCTGACACACCGGATGTCGCTGTTCCCCGACAGCTTGACACGCTGCATACATGCTAACACCATCACGCATCAGGGAATTTATTGGATGTGCGCTTTGCTGTCCCAGGTACGTTACCGGGAATTCAGCAAGTCAGTAATTGAATTGATTCCGCGGTGTAATTGATTTAGACCGGACATGGAAACCATCCACTGCCGTATAAATACTGCGTGCCTTCTCCTTTATGCCCGCTTTTTTAGGTGCTTTGGAAAAGGGAGTTTGTATGGCACCAATGGCTTGTGCCGTGGTCACTAACGGTCAATGAGGAAAACGAGTGGCCGGCTTCCAGTGGCGCGTGCGCGTCTATTACGAGGACACCGACAGCGGCGGCGTGGTCTACTACGCCAATTACCTGCGTTTCATGGAACGCAGCAGGACGGAGTGGATGCGCACACTGGGTTTTGAGCAGGACCGGTTGCTTGCCGAGCATGGCATCCTGTTTGCCGTGCGTTCCGCGCACATCGATTTTCATGCGCCGGCACGCTTCAACGAGCAGCTCGACGTGAGTGCCGAGGTCGTGCGGCGCGGCCGCGCCAGCCTGACCTTCCGGCAGGTCATTACGCGCGAGGACGATGCACAGCTGCTGTGCGACGGACGGGTGAAAATTGCCTGCCTCGATGCGGACGCGTTCCGGCCCAGGCCGATACCGGATTTCATTTTGAAGGAGCTTTGAATGGCGACGGATATGTCGTTTTTCCACCTGATCATGGGTGCCAGCATGGTCGTCAAGCTGGTCATGCTGCTATTGCTGGGCGTGTCCATGGCGAGCTGGACCATGATCTTCCGGCGGCGCACGGCGCTGAAGGCGGCGCAGGCCGCGGCGGATGAATTCGAGGACCGCTTCTGGTCGGGCGGCGACCTGTCCGCGCTGTACCGCGAGATCTCCACCGTTCCCGTGGACACCATCGGCATGGCCGGCATCTTCCAGGCCGGCTTCAGCGAGTTCGCGCGCCTGCGCAAGCAGACCGGCAGTGACTCGCGCAGCGTGGTGGAGGGCGCACAGCGCGTCATGCGCGTGGTGCTGTCGCGCGAGACCGACGACCTCGAGACGCACCTGTCGTTTCTCGCCACGGTCGGTTCCACCAGTCCCTATGTGGGCCTGTTCGGCACGGTGTGGGGCATCATGAATTCGTTCCGCGGACTGGGCAACGCGCAGCAGGCGACGCTGTCCATGGTTGCGCCCGGCATCGCCGAGGCGTTGATCGCGACCGCCATGGGCCTGTTCGCCGCCATCCCCGCGGTGATCGCCTACAACCGCTACTCAAACGACGTGGAGCGGCTGATCAACCGCTACGATAATTTTCTGGAAGAGTTCTCCACCATCCTGCAACGCCAGGCGCACGTGCCGGCAGCAGAGGGTGGTCGCCGGATGACTGATTAAATGGCACGACACCGCGTTCGCAAGAAGCCCATGGCCGACATCAACGTCGTGCCGTACATCGACGTGATGCTGGTGATGCTGGTCATTTTCATGGTGACCGCGCCGCTGCTCACCCAGGGCGTGAGCGTGGAGTTGCCACAGGCGGATGCCGAGCCGGTGCCGGACCCGGACAATGAACCGCTGGTGGTGAGCGTCGATGCCGCCGGCAACATGTACCTGAACGTGGGCGATGCGCCCGACCAGCCGGTCGACGGCGCCACGCTGGTCAACAATATCTCGGCCGTACTGCGCCGCCAGCCCGGCAAGAGTGTATTGATACGCGGCGACCACAGCGTGGATTACGGCGCGGTGGTTGGGGCGCTGGTGCTGCTGCAGCAGGCGGATATCCCCAAGGTCGGCCTGGTCACGGAACCGCCGGAGCGTTGATCGCAGTTTATGTGGAAGGCGATACGCGAGAATCCACGCGCCGTGACCTATGCGGTGCTCATGCACCTGGTGTTGCTGGCATTGCTGGTGATCGGCCTGGACTGGACGCCGAAGGTGACGGCGCCGCCGGGTGTGAAGATACCGATCGAGGCCGAGCTGGTTACCGAGGACCCGCTCAGGCAGATCGAGCAGCGCAAGCAGGAAGAGCAGCGCAAACTCGACGAACAGCGCAAGCAGGAACGGCTCGAGCAGGAAAAGGCCGCCGCCGAGGCAAAGCAGAAGGCGGAGACCGAGGCCAGACAAAAGGCAGAGGCAGAAGCGAAGTCAAAGGCGGAGGCCGCGGCGAAGCAGAAGGCCGAAACCGAGGCAAAACTGAAGGCCGCCAACGAGGCGAAGCAAAAGGCCGAGACGGAAGCGAAGCAAAAGGCGGAGGCCGCGGCGAAGCAGAAGGCCGAGGCAGAGGCGAAAAAGAAGGCGGCGGCCGAG
Source organism: Gammaproteobacteria bacterium (assembly GCA_035527955.1). GTDB lineage: Bacteria > Pseudomonadota > Gammaproteobacteria > UBA9214 > UBA9214 > UBA9214. The sequence continues at coordinate 1,188 of DATKZN010000094.1, read as the reverse complement.
GCCAAGCAGAAGGCCGCTGCAGAGGCGAAACGCAAGGCCGAGGAGACGGCGCGCCGCGAGGCGGAGGCCGCGCTGCAGGCCCAGTTGCAGGAAGAGGCGGAACAGCGCCGCGCGCTGAGTGAGCTGGAGAAATTCGTGCCGTATATCCAGCAAAAGGTGCAGCGCAACTGGAACCGACCGCCCGGCAGCCCCGAGGGACTGGTGTGCGTGGTGAACGTGCGCCTGATACCGGGCGGTGAAGTGGTCAGCGCCCGCGTGGTGCAGAGCAGCGGCGACCCGGTGTTCGACCGCTCGGTGGAATCCGCGGTGCTGAAGGCATCGCCACTGCCCATGCCGGAGGATGCAACGCTGTTCAAGCATTTCCGTGAAATCAATTTCAAATTCAATCCAGGACGATAGGAACCGAACCCATCATGCAAGTCACGCGATTCACTGCACTGTTGCTGTTACTGCTCATCACCGGTCCGGCGCACAGCGCGCTCACCATCGAGATCACCCAGGGCGTGGAGGGCGCGGTGCCGATCGCCGTGGTGCCGTTCGGCTGGACGGCTGCCGGACCGGCGCCTGAGAACATCTCTGCCATCATCGGCGCCGACCTCGACCGCAGCGGACGTTTCGAATCGCTGGCGGACCGTGACCTGGTGGCGCACCCGACCGAGGCCACGCAGGTGCAGTACCAGAACTGGCGCATGGTGAACGTCGACTACCTGGTGATCGGCAAGATCACTTCGACCGGTGGCGGCAACTACGAGGTGCAGTTCCAGCTGTTCGACGTATTCCGCGGCAAGCAGCTGATCGGCTACAGCTTCCCGACCGCGCAGGGCGACCTCAGGCGCGTGGCGCACCACATCAGCGATCTCATCTACAAGGCGATCACCGGCGAACGCGGGGCATTCAACACCCAGGTGGCCTACGTCACCACCAGCGGCAGTGGCAAGAACAAGTCCTACACCCTGCTGGTGGCCGACTCTGACGGCTATAACCCGCAGACCATCCTGACCTCGCAGCAGCCGCTGATGTCGCCATCGTGGTCGCCGGATGCGCGTCGCGTGGCCTACGTGACATTCGAAAACAAGACCGCCGAGATCTACACCCAGGAGATCGGCACCGGCGCGCGTCGCAAGCTCGCCTCGTTCAAGGGTATCAACGGCGCACCGTCCTGGTCGCCGGACGGCCGGCGCCTGGCGC
>DATKZN010000093.1:0-18815 GCA_035527955.1 Gammaproteobacteria bacterium | reverse complement strand
ACCTCCTCGGTAACTGCTCCATGCGTTACTCTACCTCCTCCATCCATGTAGTCGAGCGCGAGTTATATCTATTCCATCAGGTCCACGTGGATACCCTGCGCCTCCAGCGCGTCGGCACGCGCGGCGATATAGCGCTGGAAGCCGGGCTGCTCCAGGTAGGCGCGCGAGGCGACATAGTCCATGGCGGACTGGGTGTGGAAGGCCTTCAGGTAGGCCTCGGTACGAAATACCTCCCTGTTGTCCGCATCGAAGAACAGCAGCGACGGCGCATACTGCACCTTCAGGTCCCTGGCCCACTCCGCGATGCTGCTGTGCCGGCCGTCCGCGCGCGACACCGGCGCATTCGACCACATATCGAGCAGCACCACATCGAAGCGCGACAGCTGCTCGCGGCTTGCCGGGCGCTGCAGGATGTCCTGGTGCAGCTCATCGCAGGGCGCGCAGTCCGCCTGTTCGAACAGCACCAGCAGCGGCTTGCCGCTGTCACGCGCGGCCAGGTCGGTACCGGCTGGCAGGAAGGATGCATCGGTGTACAGCTTGCCGCTGGCCGGGGCCGGATCGACCTGTTCCAGGTAGCCGCGGAAGTCCGGCGCATCGCCGCTGTATTGCGCGCCATAGTCGAGCGCGGCATTGAACTTGTGCGGCGGATAGTAGCCGTTCAGTCGCAGCACCACCTTGCCCTGTTCGTCCATGAACAGCAGGGTCGGTGTGAACATGACGCGCAGCGCCCTGGCGAATTCCTTCTCGGTGGTGAGCGTTCCCGCCACGTCGGTAACCTCGCGGTCACCCCACATGTTGATGGCGATCACGTTGAAATTGTCGCGCGTGCGCTGCACGGTATCGGCGAGGGCGAAATTGGTATCGAGCAGTTTTTTACAGTAGGGACAGCCGTCCTGGTAGAAATAGAGCAGCACCCGCTTGCCCTGAGCCTGCGCCTCGGCAATGTCCTCGCGGATGTCGAGGAAGGTATTGGCGAACCATTCCGGCTTTTCCTCGTAACCCGGATTGACCATGCCGGCTGCCAGTTCCCCGACCGGTGGGCTCGTGGCCGCGGACTCATGCACCGCAGTCTGCGCCTCCGGTTCAGCGACAGCCGGCACCGGTGGCTTGCCGTCGCAGCCGGCCAGCAGCGAGACCCCAAGTATCCACCAGGCAACACAGCACCACTTACTCGCGACCGCCGCCCCCGGCCAACGGACCGACCCTTCCCCTGCTCTGCGCATGGCAGTCCTCCACGTGTTCTGGCCCGATTCTAGCATCTGCCGCCACGACCGGAAAAAAACATGCCCCCGCAAACAACGATTGCCCTGTTATCCCTGTTTTTATAGACTGGGCCGCCCCGCGCATCCAGCCGGCCGGCCGAGCCTGACGACTCCACTCGTCATTGTATTGCAGGTAACCCCATGACTGTCCCCGGCACCCCGATCCCGCGATCGTCGCGCGCGCTCGTAGTCACCCTGATGCTCGGCGCCAGCAGCGCCGGACTGTACCTTCTGTTGTTCCTGTTCGCGGACGAACTGACTACGCTCGCCAGCGCGAATCGGGACGGCAAGCACCAACTCTACGCCTTCATTCCGCTGGCCGTGGCGCTGGTGTTCTCGCTGGTCCACGGTGCCTTCACCGGGCATTTCTGGGACCTGCTGGGCTTCCGGGCCAGGAAATAGGGGAGCCACTCCATGGACCACATGACCTTTCAGTTCATCGACCTCACGCTCACCACGGTCCTGATCCTGTTCCTGGTTGGCTTCATCGGCGGCATGGTCAGCGGCTTCATCGGCTCCGGCGGCGCCTTCGTGCTGACACCGGCCATGATGAGCCTGGGTGTGCCGGCCGCGGTCGCGGTCGCGAGCAACATGGCGCACAAGTTCCCGAAGGCTCTGGTCGGTGCCTACAAGCGCAACAAGTACGGCCAGGTGGACATCAAGCTCGGTATCGTCATGGGCATCTTCGCCGAGGCCGGGGTGCTGTCCGGCAAGCACGTGATGGTCAGTATCCGTGAAAGCTACGGCCTGGCCGGCACCAACCTGTATGTCTCCTTTATTTTCGTGGTCGTGCTCGGCATCGTCGGCGCCTTCGTGCTGCGTGACGGGCTGCGCGAGAAACACGGCGAAAGCACCCGTAAAGAACCGCGGCAACACAGCCCGCTGGTACGCAAGGTGCGCAGCCTGCATATCCCCGGTACCATGATCCACTTCAAGAGTATCGACGCCCGCATCTCCGTGCTGGTCCTCGCCCCGCTCGGCTACGCCACCGGCCTGCTGGCGGGCACAATCGCGGTCGGCGGCTTCATCGGGGTGCCGGCCATGATCTACATCCTCGGCCTGCCAGCCCTGATGGCCAGCGCCACCGAGCTCGTCATCGCCTTCGTCATGGGTATGGGCGGCAGCTTCTTTTATGCACTGGACGGTTTCGTCGATATCCGGCTGTCCATGATCATCCTGGCCGGCTCGCTGTTCGGCATCCAGATCGGAGCCATTGGTACCACCTACGTCAAGGACTACGTGGTGAAGTTCGTGATGGCGGCCATAATGCTGCTGGTGCTGGTCAGCCGCTTCTTCTACATCCCGGGTTACCTGTCCGAACTGGGCACCATCCGGCCAATCGCCGGTGGCACGGTGCACCTGCTTGACACGCTGGGTGAATTCTCACTCGCCTTCGCACTGGTGTTCGGTGCGTTCATGATCATACGCGCACTGCGCCGCGGCATGCACGATCACCGTGTCGCCGAGGCCGCCGCCGCGGTCGCTGCCCAGGAAGCGGCTGCCGTAGCACAGCCGGTCAGCGCACCGGCACCGGTGCAGATCTCGCCGCTGGCGCGATTCGAACGCTTCCTGGCCGCCAGCGACGGCTCCGAGTTCAGCGAGGACGCCGTGCGAGAGGCCATCGGCATGGCCCGCAAATGCGGCGCCCGGTTGAGCGTGATGACCCTGGTGGCGACCGGCGCCGAGCACGCCGCACTTGGCGAGACGGTGCTGAAGCAGGAAATGGACATGGCGCAGGCGCACCTCGACGCAGTGCGCGCGCAGGCCGAAGCGGCAGGCGTGGCCTGCGACACCCACCTCATCCATGGCCAGAGCGTGGACCGCGAAATCGTCGAGCTGGCGGACCGGCTCAATATCGACCTGATCCTGATGGGACAGCGCGGCCGCCGCGGACTGGCGCGCATGATGCTGGGTCATGCCACGGCCCAGGTCATCGGCCTGGCGCACTGCAATGTCATGGTGATCCCGCGCATGACCCGGTTCGAGGGCCGGCACATCATACTGGCGACTGATGGCTCGCGGTACGCCGATGCCGCCGCCATTACCGCCGTTGGCATGGCGAGTTTTTGCAAGGCCCGGGCCACCGTCGTCTCGATTGTGTCGGCCGGACACGGTCCCGACAACCGGATGGAGGCTGACCAGGTGGTGCAGCGCGTGGTCGACCACATGCGCGGCGAGGGTATCGATGCCGAGGGTCTGGTGCTGGAGGGCCGCCCTGACGAGATGATCGTCGCGGTGGCCAGGGAACGCGCCGCTGACCTGATCGTGACCGGCAGTCACGGTCGCACCGGCCTGGAACGCATCCTGCTCGGCAGCACCACCGAACGCATCCTGAACGACACCGGCTGCGCCGTGCTGGTGGTGAAGGCTTGATAAGAAAGGCGCCGGTTGCATTATCATGCAAAGTATCCGGCCCTGTTTTTATCCTTTATCCTGCCGCCGGGCAGGCGCTGCGCAGCACGCATCCCGTGCACGCAGGCCTGACCCGGCAGTGGTCCTTGGCGTGACGCACGATCAGTGCATGGTATTCCTGGTACAGGCCGACGTCCCGTCCCAGCCTGCGCTCGATGGTCTGCCGCAGCGCGTCATAAGGCTCGTCGCCCGCGCACAATGCCAGCCTGGCAAACAGCCGGCGGGTGTAGGCGTCGATGACGAACACCGGCCGGTCGAAGGCATACAGCAGGATGTCGTCCGCCGTCTCGTGACCGATGCCGTTCACGTCCAGCAGCGCGGCCCGCAGCGTCCGGGTCTCGAGGCGTGCCAGCGCCTCGAGACCACCGCTGTCCAGATACCAGCGGCAGAAGTTCTTCAGCCGCGCCGCCTTGATATTGAAATACCCGGACGGGCGCAACCAGCCGGCGAGGTGGTCGCGGCGCGCCGCGACGATGCGATGCGCGTCAAGCCGGTCGCGCGCCCGCAGGTTGGCGATGGCCCGCTCCACGTTGCTCCACGCGGTATTCTGCGTCAGCACCGCGCCGACCATGACTTCGAAGGGTGTCTGTGCCGGCCACCAGTGCTGCGGGCCGTAGGCAGCGAACAGCCGCTGGTAAACCGCAGGCAGCGTCCAGCGCCTGCGCACGGTCATCCGCGCGTGCGTTGTCCGCGCCGTGACGGCGCGCGGCGCGGCGGTGGCGGCCTGGGCGCCGGCAGTCGCACGGCGGCGTACAGGGCCTCGACCTCCTGCCGGGTAAGATCGCGGAACCGGCCGGCGCGCAATTCCGCCGGCAGGCTGATGGGGCCGAAACGCACCCGGATCAGGCGGCTTACCTGCACGCCCTGGGATTCCCAAAGCCGGCGCACCTCGCGGTTGCGGCCTTCGCGGACGGTCACGTGGTACCAGTGGTTGGCACCCTGCCCGCCCGCATCCCGGATGGTGCCGAAGGCGGCCATGCCATCATCGAGCATCACGCCTTCCATCAGGTTCAGCAGCACGTGCTCGTCCACGTTACCCAGCACACGCACCGCGTACTCGCGCTCGATCTCCCAGGACGGGTGCATGAGGCGGTGCGCGAGCTCACCGTCGGTAGTCACCAGCAGCAGGCCGGCGGTGTTGAAATCGAGGCGGCCGATGGTGATCCAGCGAGCGTTCCTGATCTTCGGCAGACTGTCGAATACCGTGGGGCGTCCGGCCTCGTCCTTGCGTGTGGTGATTTCGCCGGCCGGTTTGTGATAGATCATCGTGCGCGGCTCCGGCGCGGTCGCCGCCAGCGTTACCAGGCGACCGTCGACCTTGATGCGGTCAAGGTCGGTGACGCTGACACCGAGCTCCGCCGGCTGGTCGTTCACCGTGATCCTGCCGGCACGAATCCAGTCCTCGATCTCACGCCGGGAGCCGAGGCCGGCGCGGGCCAGCACTTTTTGCAAACGTTCAGCCATGGGATTTTACCGGTACCCCGCAACGGGGCGGGATATCAGTGCAGCGTGGCGCCGCTTTCGCCTTCAGACGCCTCGTTGACCGGGGCTGCTTCCACCGCTTCCGCATCATTGACGGCATCGGTTTCCGCGCCCTCACCGGCATCGGCCGACTCGACCAGCAACCCGGGTATCTCACTGAGGTCGAGCTGCAGTTCCCGCCCGATGGCATTCAGGTCGCGCAGTTCGGCCAGCGAGGGCAATTCGTCCAGGTTTTTCAGGCTGAAGTAGTTGAGGAACTGCCGGGTGGTACCGTACATCGCCGGACGGCCAGGCACGTCGCGGTGACCGACCACCTGCACCCATTCGCGTTCCTGCAGGGTCTTCATGATGTTGGTGCTGACGGTGACGCCGCGTACCTCCTCGATCTCACCGCGCGTGATCGGCTGCCGGTAGGCGATCAGGGCCAGTGTCTCCAGCAGCGCGCGTGAATAGCGCGCCGGTTTCTCTTCCCACAGCCGCCCGACCCAGGCCTGCATGGTCTCGCGCACCTGGATACGATAGCCGCCACCGACCTCGACCAGCGCGATGCCGCGGCCCTCGTAGTCGGCCTGTAGCAGCGCGACCGCCTCGCGAATGGCGTCACGCCCGGGTTTTTCGTGCTCCTCGAACATGACCAGCATCTGGTCGATGTTCAGCGGACGTCCGGCGGCCAGCAGCATGGCCTCGATGATCAGTTTCAGTTGTTCGTTTTCCATGATGTTCCGGATCAGGCGGTAGCCGGCTCGTCGGCGGCCGCTTCGGCTGGTGATTCCTCGGGTTGTTCGACACGCGTGGCGGCCTTGACGTAAATCGGTGCAAACGGCTCCGCCTGCGCCAGTTCGATGAGCGATTCCTTGACCAGTTCCAGGACTGCCAGGAATGACACCACCACGCCCATACGCCCTTCCTCGATAGTGAACAGGTCGGTAAAACTGGTGAAGCGGTGGGCACTGACCATGCTCAGCACATTGGACATGCGCTCGCGCACCGAAAGGGCCTCCATCTGCACGTGGTGGTGGGTATACAGCGAGGCGCGCTGCATGACCTCCCGGAAGGCCTCGATCAGGTCATTCAGATCCACCTCCGGCGGCAACCTGACGATCTTCTGTTCGGGCGCTTCGGCCTCGGCCTGGAACACGTCGCGGCCCAGCCGCGGCAGCGCATCGATATCCTCCGCCGCCTGCTTGTAGCGTTCGTATTCCTGCAGGCGCCGGATCAGCTCGGCGCGCGGATCGTCCTCGTCCTCCTCCACGCCGGCCGGGCGCGGCAGCAGCATGCGCGACTTGATCTCGGCGAGCATGGCGGACATGACCAGGTACTCGCCGGCCAGCTCGAGCTGCATTTCCTGCATAAGTTCAATATATTCAACATATTGGCGCGTGATTTCGGCGACCGGGATATCGATGATATCGATGTTTTCCTTGCGGATCAGATACAGCAACAGGTCCAGCGGCCCCTCGAAGGCCTCGAGGAACACCTGCAGCGCATCGGGCGGAATGTAGAGATCGTGCGGCAGGGCGTCGAGGCTTCGGCCCTTGACGATTGCGAGGGGCAGTTCTTCCTGGCGCTGGATATCGGGGGAGACTTCGTGTCCTGGATGTTCGCTCATTGACTACCCTGTGTCGGGATTCGAGTGAACGACCGCAGCCGTTCGCGGAATACTACCCCATCCCCGTTTAAATGTCGCGTTTTCCGGCGGTTTTTCCGCACGGCTCAGTAATACTTGAGGCCCATCACCTCGCGCACTTCCGCGAGCGTTTGGCGCGCCACGTCGCGGGCGGCCTCCGAGCCGTCGTGGATGATGGACCGCACCCGTCCCGGGTCCTGCTCGAACTCGCGCGCGCGCTCCTGGATCGGCCTGAGTTCGGTCAGGATGCCGTCGATGACCGGCTGCTTGCAGTCCAGGCAGCCGATGCCGGCACTCGTGCAGCCGCTGCGCACCCAGTCCTTCACCTCGTCGTTCGAGTACACCTGGTGCAGCTGCCACACCGGGCAGAGATCCGGGTTGCCCGGATCGGTGCGGCGAACGCGCGCCGGGTCGGTGGGCATGGTGCGCAGCTTTTCCCGCACCGTCTCCGGGCTCTCGCGCAGGCTGATGGTGTTGTGGTACGACTTCGACATCTTCTGGCCGTCCAGTCCCGGCATCTTCGAGGCCGGCGTGAGCAGCGCGGTTGGCTCGGTCAGGATCATGCGCCCGCCGCCCTCCAGGTAGCCGAGCAGGCGCTCGCGGTCGGCGAGCGCCAGGTTCTGCTGCTCGGCGAGCAGGGCCTGCGCCACCTCCACGGCCGAGTGGTCGCCCTGCTCCTGGTAGCGCTTCAGGAGCTGCCGGTACAGTTTCGCGTTTTTCTTGCCCATCTTCCTGATGGCGGCCTCGGCGGCATCCTCGTAGCCCTCGCCGCGCCCGAAGATATGGTTGAAACGGCGCGCCACCTCGCGCGTCAGCTCCACGTGCGCCACCTGGTCCTCCCCAACCGGCACCTTGTCGGCGCCGTAGATGAGGATGTCGGCGCTCTGCAGCAGCGGGTAACCGAGAAAACCGTAGGTGGCCAGATCACGCTCGCGCAGCTTTTCCTGCTGGTCCTTGTAGCTCGGCACGCGTTCCAGCCAGCCGAGCGGCGTCACCATCGACAGCAACAGGTGCAGCTCGGCATGCTCCGGCACCTGCGACTGGATGAACAGCCGCGCCTGCCCGGGATTGACGCCCGCGGCCAGCCAGTCGATCACCATGTCCCAGACATGCTCGGCAATGACGTGCGAGTCCTCGTAGTGCGTGGTGAGCGCATGCCAGTCGGCCACGAAAAAGAAGCAGTCGAACTGCTGCTGCAGCCACACCCAGTTTTTCAGCACGCCGTGATAGTGTCCCAGGTGCAGACGACCGGTGGGACGCATGCCGGACAAAACCCGCCCGGTGGTATTCAGGCTGACCAAGCGGTTCTCCTATTTTCTTCCCATCAATGAAAGCAACACGTCCTGGAAATTATTCGCCGGCATACCGGACACCGGCAGCAGCACGCTCCAGACCAGCTCGATCAGCGGCCACAGGATCATCCCCAGGATCCCGGTCACCAGGAGGCCGATCAGGATAAAGAAGCCGTAGGGCTCGATGCGGCTGAAATACCAGGCCCAGCGTCCCGGCAGCAGTCCGGTCAGCACACGCCCGCCGTCCAGCGGCGGCAACGGCAGCAGGTTCAGCACCATCAGCACGGTGTTGATGAAGATTCCCGCCACTCCCATGTATACCAGTGCCAGGCCGGTCTCGCCCAGCAGGTTGCCTGCGCGGATCAGCAGCGCCCAGCCAATGGCCATCACCAGGTTGACCAGCGGCCCGGCCGCCGCGACCACCGCCATGTCGCGCTTGGGATGATTCAGGTTGCGCCAGTCCACCGGTACCGGCTTCGCATAGCCGAAAATAAAGCCGGCCTGCAACAGCAGCAGCATGCCGGGAATCAGGATGGTCCCGACCGGGTCGACATGCTTGAACGGGTTCAGCGTCAGGCGCCCCAGCATGAGCGCGGTGCGGTCGCCCAGCTTGCTTGCGACCCAGCCATGCGCCACTTCGTGCACGGTAATGGCGAGCAGCACCGGCACAATCCAGACGGCTATCTTTTGTACCAGGCTGAGATCGAGCATCGGCGGATTATACCAAGGCGAACGGAAATAGCCCGCCATCATGGCCTGCGTCCCCGCCCTTTTCGAAGCGGGCAGAACAGGGTGAAGGCAAGACATCAAGCCGGGTTACTGATGGCGATTGCATTACTGCACCAGGGCCTCGACCGGACCCAGGCCGACACGCACCACCTCGGGCACGCCGCCGACCATATCGACCACCGTGGTCGGCTCCAGGCTGCAGTTGCCGCCGTCGATGACCAGGTCGAGTTCGCGCTCGAGCCGATCGCGGATTTCGTGGGCGTCGGTCTCCGGCACCTCGCTTCCCGGCAGGATCAGCGTGGAACTCATCAACGGTTCGCCGAGCTCACTCAGCAGCGCCTGGCAGATCGGGTGCTCGGGCACGCGGATGCCGATGGTCTTGCGCTTGGGATTCTGCAGCCTGCGCGGCACTTCGCTGGTGGCGCGCAGGATGAAGGTATAGGGTCCCGGTGTCAGCGACTTCAGCAGGCGGTAGGCGCTGTTTTCCACGCGGGCAAACACCGCAATCTCGGACAGGTCGCGGCAGACCAGCGAGAAGTCATGCGAGTCATCCAGTCCGCGAATGCGGCGAATGCGTTCGATGCCGCGCTTGTCACCGATGCGACAACCCAGCGCATAACTGGAATCGGTCGGGTAGGCAATCACCCCGTCGTTGCGGAGAATTTCCACGGCATGCCGGATCAGCCGCAGCTGCGGGGTGACCGGGTGTATCTGGAAGAACTGGCTCATAAATACTATCTCGCGCAAAGACGCCAAGGCGCAAAGAATGGAAAGGATTTTCGCAATGAAACGGGGGCAATCCTGGCCACTGCCACACAGGCAACCCGTTGAAAATCAGGTGCAAACCGTTGCTGGCAATGGTCGTATATTACCGCAACGAATGCACGCACAAGCAAAAAGTCAATATCGCATGAACATTCCGGTCACGGATTATAAATCAAGCTGCGTCACTGATGTTTCGACTGGATTCCCGCCTGCCTGGGAATGACCTGATTTTGTTTGTGCTCTCTGCGAACTCCGCGTCTCTGCGCGAGAAAGGTTTGCTTGGCGCCTATGCGACCTGGCGCAAACCTGATTATTGCAACCGCCACCGCTCGCTTTGCCAGACCGGCTTGCAGCCCGCCGGCAGGTCCGGCAGTTCGCCGAGCCTTATCCAGCAGTTTTCAGGACCGTGATAGTCCGAACCGCACGAGGCCAGCAAGCGCTCGTTGCGGCACAGCGCCGCCATCGTGTCGACGTTATCGCGGGTGTGGCTGCCGGAGACGACTTCCAGGCCGGAACCGCCCAGTTCGCGGAATTCACCGACCAGGTGGCGCAACTTGCTGGCCGTCATGCGATATCGCGCCGGGTGCGCGATCACCGCGATGCCGCCGGCCGCCCGGATCCACGCCAGCGCGTCTTCCAGTGACGCCCACTGCACGGACACATAGCCCGGCTTGTTGTTGACCAGGAAGTGGCGGAATACGTCGCGCACGCTGGCCGCATGCCCCTGCGCAACCAGGTAATGCGCAAAATGCATGCGGCCGACGATCCGTCCCTGCGCCAGGGCGCGCGCGCCGGTCCATGCCCCGCCGATACCGGCCCGCGCCAGCCGGCGCCCGATCTCCTCGGCGCGCGAGTCGCGGGATTCGCGCAGTTGCGCCAGCCCGGCTTGCAGCACCGCGTTTTCGGTATCGAGTCCGAGGCCGAGGATATGCACGGTCTGCGCCTGCCAGGTAACCGAGAGTTCCGCGCCCTGCACCAGCCGCAAGCCCAGTGCCTGCGCCGCATCGGCCGCCTCGCGGATGCCGTCGGTCGTGTCGTGGTCGGTCAGTGCCAGCACCCCGATGCCGGCCGCATGCGCGGCCTGCACCAGCGCGGCAGGCGTCAGGGTCCCGTCCGAGGCAAGGGAATGGCTGTGCAGGTCGTAGCGTGCGGTCACCCGGCCATTCTACAGGAGCCTCCCGCCGATTGCGTTTATTTGACACATTCCGGGCAGGGTTTGGGTATCGCACGCATCCCGGCAAGACTGGTACCATTGGCCGCACATCCGGTGATTCACATGCAGATACCTTCAGGACAACTCGACACCATACAGGCACTGGCCGGCACGCTGCTCGAGGCGTGCGACATGGCGGACAACAGCGCGGACGAGCCGGATCTGCCTGGACTGGCGCAGGCCTTCGAACAACTGGCGGACGTCATGACCCGGGTCGAAGCCGATGCCGGCGGCACGACGACGACGGCCACGGACGTCACCGAAATCGGCGAGTATGCCCTGCGCCTGTGCGAGGGACTGGCGACGTGCGCGGAACGCCTCAGTCCGGGCGAGCAGCGCGAAAACACGGCGTCACTCATCGTCAATATGGCGCTGTGGGTCGCCCGGCACGATGGACAGATCGACACCCTGGAGCCGGTCGTCGATGCCCTGGCGCTGCTGGCGAATACCATACACACGCCGCAGACGCTCGAAACGCTGAGCGCGGAGATCGGCCGGATCGTGGCTGCGGTAGCCCCGGTCATCAGCAGCGACCTGGAAAAAATCAACCCGGGCCGACCCTGGCGCGTGCTCCTGCTCAACTACAGCATCGTCGCCACGCGCAGTCACAACACCGCCATGATGGAACAGGCATTTGCCGTCCTGACCCGCCACCTGCAGGAGGATGCCGGGCGCTTCTTCAGCGAGGGCATGCAGCAGATGGATGCACTGGATTATCCCGAGCCTGTGCGCAAGGTCATGGCGAAATATCACTGGCAATGGTCAATGGACCGGTCACTGCATTGACATGGCTTGTATGGCAAACCGTTCCACACGGTTCAATCCGGCCGGCAAACGGTCTATGATTCGGCCCCTTGACGCCGTCTGCACCCGAACCCCCTGACAACAGCGAAGCGCCCGATATGAAGTTTTTGTTCGATCTGTTCCCGATCATCCTGTTTTTCGGGGCCTACAAGCTGTACGACATCTATGTCGCCACTGCCGTCGCCATCGGGGCCGCCTTCGTGCAGACCGGGCTGTTCTGGATCAGGCACCGCCGCTTCGAGAAGATGCACGTGATCACACTGGGTATCCTGGTCGTGTTCGGCGGGCTGACGCTGATACTCCGGGACCCCGTGTTCATCAAGTGGAAACCGACCGTCGTGAACTGGCTGTTCGGCGCGGCCTTCCTCGGCAGCCGGCTGTTCAGCAAGACCACCCTTATCGAGCGCATGATGAGCCATGCCATCAAGGTACCGGCCGCCGTCTGGTCCCGGCTCAACTGGGCCTGGATCGTGTTTTTCGTCGGTATCGGTCTGCTCAACCTGTACGTCGCCTTCAACTACAGCGAGGATACCTGGGTCAATTTCAAGCTGTTCGGCATGATGGGCCTGACGCTGGTGTTCGTGTTCGGCCAGGCCTTCTATCTCAGCCGCTACATGGAAACCGCGGAGGACGGCGAGTAATGCTGTATGCCATCATCAGCCAGGACCGCGATGGCAGCCTCGACGCCCGGCGCCAGGCGCGCCCCGCCCACCTGGCGCGTCTCGAGGTACTGAAACAGGAAGGGAGGCTGGTGCTGGCCGGCCCGCACCCGGCCATCGACAGCGACGATCCCGGCGCGGCCGGCTTCTCCGGCAGCCTGGTGGTCGCCGAGTTCGATTCCCTGCCGGATGCGCGCGCATGGGCCGATACCGATCCCTACATGGCCGCCGGCGTCTACGACCAGGTCACCGTGAAACCCTTCCGCAAGGTGCTGCCCTGACATGTCCGAAACCCGTATCAAGGAACTTCGCACACGCCTGACACGGCACCTGCAACCCGTCGCCCTCGAGATCATCGATGACAGTGCGAAGCATGCCGGCCACGCCGGGGCCGCCAGCGGCGGCGGCCACTTCATCGTGCAGATCACCGCCGCCGCATTCAGGGACAAGAGCCTGATCCAGCGCCACCGGCTGGTCTACGATGCCATCGGTGATATGATGCAGCGCGACATACATGCCCTCAGCATCGACGCCAGAACCCCGGAAGAAAACCAGTCCACCCACCCATAAAAGGTATTACAGATGAATTACCGTCCTTCGTTATTGTTCCTTGCATCCCTGTTACTGCTAACCGGATGCGACCAGATGCAGACCGCACTGCCGACCAACCAGGCCACCTCCGGCAGCAACGCGCCCGCCCTCAGCGGCGAAGTCGTCGCCACCGTCAACGGCAGCGCCATCACCGAGGAAGTCTTCGAAGTCTATAGCGGGCAGCGCGCCGCGAAGGCCCAGAACTCGGAGGCCACCCGCGAGACCATCCTGAACGAGCTGGTCGCACTGGAACTCATGCGCCAGGAAGCCGCGGCCAAGGGCCTGGCCTCGACACCTCTGGTGGCCGCGACGCTCAACCAGCTGGAACGCAGCACCATGGCCGGCGCGGCGATCAAGAGCTTCATGGAGGGCAACCAGGTGACCGATGAGGACGCGAAGAAATTCTACGACGAGCAGGTCGGCGTCCCCGGCAAGGAGTACAAGGCCCGCCACATCCTGCTCGATAACGAGGACGAGGCGAAGAACGTCATCTCGATGCTGGACACCGGCAGGGATTTCTCCGAGCTGGCAAAGGAAAAATCCACCGGTCCGTCCGGTCCCTCCGGCGGCGAGCTGGGCTGGTTTGGCGCCGGCCAGATGGTCAAGCCCTTCGCAGATGCCGCGGCTACCATGGACAAGGGCACCTATAGCAAGACCCCGGTAAAGACCGAGTTCGGCTGGCATGTGATCATGCTGGACGACGTGCGCGACAGCACCCCACCGCCGTTCGAGGATGTCAAGGATCGCCTGAAGTTACTCATCGCCAACCAGGGCCTGCAGCAGCACATCAACACGCTGCGGGAATCCGCCACCATCGAGCTGAAGGCGGAATAACACCGCCGCCGACTGCGCCATCGGGGGCAGACCGCGCCCGGCCGGTTTACCGGCCGGGCGTTTTTTATGCGGGCTAGTGCTTCCTGACCGCTGCTGCCGGCGCGCCCGCCGCGGTGCCGGCCTCATTGCGACCCGGCACCCACAGGACCATGCGCAGTTCGTCCGGCAGGCAGACGCTCACCCCGAGTGATACGTTACGCGCCTTGTTCATCCGCTCCCAGAGCACCTCGCTGTCCTGCAGCTGCGCACGCAGCGTCAGCCGCAGGCGTGCGAACACCGCCTGCAGTCGCTCCATCAACCCGCCCTGCGTGCCGACACGGAACGAAAATCGCATATAGTCCCCACCCTGCAGCCAGTTGTCGGTATCAGCCGCCAGGCGGCATTCGGTGACCTGCAGGTGCACGTGTTCACGTTGTGTCGCGGTTTCGCACACCCCGTTGAGGATGGCTGCCGCGAGCTGCAGGCATTCCCGCTCGGTGCAAACACCATCGTCCGGCACCGCGCGCACCGTCTGCGCGCTGGCCAGCGCCGCGACCAGATCTGACATGTCGTGCGCCAGCACACCGAGCGTCTCGGGCAACGTCACCAGGGTGTCGCACAACAGGGCCAGGCTGCCGTCGAACTGGACCAGGCCGGTTTCCGTGGCCGCATCTTCCGCCTGGCCTTGCAGGGCGCCGTTTCCGGCCTGCTCCGGCACCTCAGCCAGCGTCAGCTTGCCGGGCAGTTGCAGTGGCGCGCGCACCTTGTCCAGGTATGTCTTCCAGAAACGCGTCACAGTCTGTCGTGCGGGCGCCGCGCCGCTGCCGATGGCATCGAGGGCATCGGCAATGCCGACCACGGCAGCCGCCGCGTCGGAATCCGGATAGACCGAGCTGAATGCCTGGCGCGTGCGCTGCGCGGCAGCGACGTGTTCGTCCTCGGCCATCCCGCCAAGCAGCGGCACCTCCAGGCCGAGATGCTCACTGACCTGGGCGTTGAGCCGACCGCGCGTGTCAGCGGCCTGCTGCACGTCGTGCAACCGGTTCACCAACAAATGCAATGCGCCGTCAAACCCGTTCAGCCGCAAAATCCTGAGCAGGGCGAAGGCCTCGGCCTGCGAACGCGCATCCGGCGTAACCACGAGGACAACCACGGCAGCCGCGAGACAGCATCCCAGGATGGCCGCCGGCTCCATGCCGGAGCTGTCGATCAGCAGGTCGTCGTAGCCGTCGTGCGTATCCATGTCGTGGATGCAGGCCTTGAGCCGGTCCGCGTCGCTGTCCGCCCACTCATCCAGGCGCAGCCGGCAGGTCAGAAAATCCACGCCCTGGTAACCCCGGCGCACGACATCGCCGGCCGGCAGGTCAGTGGTGCGCCGGTGCGGAGTCGTGCTGTGGTTCAGGTCGAGCTGACTGTCCAGCGCACGCGCGGCAAGCGTATCCTGGAACACGCCGGCCAGGTGACCGCGCCGGACCAGCTCGAGCGCGAGATTGATCGACAGCTGGGTCTTGCCCGCGCGAGGTGAACCACTGGTTATCATGATTATTCTGGTCATTGCCACACGCCGCGTCCGGCCGCGGTTGCTTGCCGGATATACCGGGACACGCCGCATCCGGCGGCGCCTGCCCACATGGTATTACTGTGCCTGTTGATCGATCTGCTGGCGCTGCTTTGCGCTGATGTCACCGATCATACCCTCGAGTTCCTTCGCCTGTTCGATCTTGTCCGTCTGCGTCTTCCAGACAGATTCGCCCTCTGGTGGTGCAGGCGGCTGATGATCACCGCAGGCGACCAATGTAAGCAAAACAACCAGTACTGGATATTGCCTCACATCAATTCCCTCCCTGTTCCGACCCGTCACCAGGACCGGCGCCGGCTGTCCAGCCACAGCATTACATCCTTCAGCGCCATGGGTCTGCCCGTATAATACCCCTGATATGAGTCGCACCCCATACCCTTGAGCCGATCGTGAACCGCGCGCGACTCCACGCCCTCCGCGGTCACGGTCAGCCCCAGGTTGTGGGCCAGCTCGATGGTGGCCCGCACGATGGAGGCATTTTCCTCGTCGGAATCCATATCCGCGACGAACGACTTGTCGATCTTGAGCGTGTGTACCGGGAGGCGCTTGAGGTAGACCAGCGAGGAGTGTCCGGTACCGAAATCGTCGATCGAGAGCCGCAGGCCGAGCGCCGCCAGCTGGCGCAGCATCTCGCTCACCTGCTCCGGATCGAGCATCACCCCGGTCTCGGTGATTTCCAGCAGCAGGGACTCCGGCATGATGTGGTGGCGTTGCAGCGCATTGCGGATGCGGTCCAGCAGGTTGAAATCGTGCAGGTTGTGCATGGACAGGTTGATGCCGGTGCGCAGCTCGGGGTTGTCCTGGTGCAGCAGGGCCAGCTCGCGGCAGGCCGTCTCGATCACCCACTCCGACAGTTGCCGGATCAGGCCGCTTTGTTCGGCGGCGCGGATGAAAGCATCCGGCAGCAGGATCTTCCCGTCCGGCTTGCGCCAGCGCAGCAGGGCCTCCAGGTAGCTGACCCGACCGGTGTCGAACTCGATCACCGGCTGGTAGACCAGGAACAGGTCGTTGCGGCCGATATCCTCGTTCAGCACGCCGTCCAGCGTCATGCGCGCGAGGTCGATGTCTTCCGTAGTCGCCGGATCATAGACGGCGCAGCCCTGCTTGAGCGCCTTGGCCGAGTACATGGCATAGTCCGCGTTGCGCAGCAGGGCATCCACCTCCGTGCCATGCTGCGGCGTCAGCGCAATGCCGATGGTCACCGAGGCAAAGATCTTGTGCTCCTTGACCTCGAAGTGATGCTTCATGGACTTGATGATCTTGTGCGCCACCTGCACGGCCTGCTCGGTGTCGGTGTCCGGCAGCACGATCACGAACTCGTCACCGCCCAGCCGTGCCAGCGTGTCCGACTCGCGCAGTACGTCGGCCATGCGCCCGACCACGTCCTTGAGCAGGACGTCGCCGATATGGTGCCCGAGCATGTCATTGACGTACTTGAAACGCACCATGTCGATCAGCAACACGGCGGCAACGCCGGGCGTGCGGCGATGCTCGGCGATCACCTGCATCAGGCGATCCTCGAGCAGTGCGCGATTGTAGATGCCGGTCAGCGGGTCGCGAATGGCCAGGTCATGCAGCGTTTCATACAGCTCGCCCAGCGCATGAAAGGTCGTCGGCCCCGTCATGCCGGACGTGACCTGCGGGTCCTGCAGGTCGACGCTGCGGCCCCATTCCTCGCGCAGGCGCTGGCGCAGGTTTTGCAATGGTTTGAATATCGAGTAGTTCACCATCAGCAGGGCCAGCATCACGGTGGTCAGCAGCACCAGCACCACGGTGATCAGCAGGCCGCGATTGGTGCGATCGATCTGCAGCACCAGCGCATCGGCGTTGCGTGCCGACACGATGCCGAGCGCAGGCCGGGAATTGTCGGTGGTCAGCGTGTAGGCCGATTGCACGTTGTTGACGGAGGTGTCGTCAGCCCAGCCGCTGGCGGCATACAGCACCGTCCCGTCCGTGCGGCTGATTTTAACCGGCATTTTCAGATGCGCATCGAGCCGCTCCAGTGCCGGCACAGGATCGGCGACAACCTGCAGATAACCGGCGGGCACCAGGCCGCCGACCGGCGCGATCGCCGCCTGGTAGGGTATCCCGTCCTGCAGACAGAGTTCGAACAGCGGCTTGAGCCGGCGCGCCCCTTCGCGGATGCGCGCCTTGCTGATGAGGTCCGGGCAGATGATCGTGTCAGCCGGCAGGTCACTGTCGCTGCGCATGGCGACCGCCAGCAGGTTGAAATCCGCGTCATAGGCATAGATACCGACGGCGTTGACCAGGTTCGACGTAACCGGTGCGCGGTAGTACTGTGCCTCCAGTGCGCTGGCCAGCGCAACCGCGTCGCGTGACGCGAAGGCGGCGCGAAAGGTTTCGTCCATCTGGATGGCAAGCCCCATGCGCCGGGCCTGCTCGGCGTTGTCGGCCAGCAGCATGTTGGTCTCGGCGGCGACCAGTTGCATCATGTACTGGCGCTGGAAATTGAAGGCCAGCTCGCGGTAGGTGCGCGCGTTCATGACCACCGTCAACACGCTGATCAGTCCCAGCAGGATAATGGCGACGACCAGGCCACTCAGCAGGTTGATGTTCAGCGGTTTGCGCATGCAGATTCAGGCCGTTACGGGTGTTGCCCTAATATAGCCTGATTCGGCGCGGCGCGTCTTTAACAAGCCACTGATTTGCCGGAAAAAGCGGCAAAAATTTCAGCACCCCCCGCTGGCAGCCGCTCAGGACTCACGGCAGCCGCAGCAGCACGGCAGCCACCGGGATACCGATCAGCGGCGCCAGCAGCGGCCCAGGCTGCACGACCCTGAGCGGTACCGGCGCTGCGCCATGCCGGAATGCTGATATGCCTGGAAATTGAGCCTGGTCATTTTTTTACGGTCAGGGGGACGGCAGGATAATCATCCATTTCACCATGAGCCGATACGGCGTTGCCAGGATATAGCCGGATACACGGTCACCAATTTACCACCCCCTGTGCCTGCGGGTGGAAGGCCGGACAGCGAACAGGTTATGCTTGGGCAACGCAAGTCGCGATACCGCTAACATCAACAGCCTCTAACGGGGGGGCGAGTGAAGGATTCAGATCATGATTACCTACGACGAGCTGCATAGCGAAAACCACAGTATCACGGAACTCTCCAACGTCCTGCTCTACCTGTTCAGGGAGCGGTCGATGTGCGACACCGGTACCTGTTGCGAGCTGTTCCACCGCTACACCGACAAGGTCAAGCAGCATATCGACCTGGTCGACGAGAACCTCTACAGCAAGCTGCTGACGCACGATGACCACGAAATCCAGAAACTGGCGCGGAATTTCATGTCCGGGTCGCAGGAGATCAAGCGCATCATCGCCTCCTACATGAAGGACTGGTGCCCGAAGAAAAAGTCGGAAACCCTCGCGATTGCCGATTATGACCGCTTCCTCAAGGAATCCGAGGAGATGTTCGAGCTGATCCTCGAACGCATCCAGAACGAAACGGAACGGCTCTACCCGCTGGTGCGGGAGCTCAGTGGCGACATCAAAAAGGCAGGTTGAATTCCCCATGCCGAACCGAAGGGGTACCTCGCCAGAGGTACCCTTTTTTTCGGGGTCA
>DATKZN010000092.1:0-23250 GCA_035527955.1 Gammaproteobacteria bacterium | reverse complement strand
AACCTCCTCACGCACCTGCATGGTGCCGATCTTCGCGGCATAGGCCGACCCGGTACGCCCGCAGATGAGAATCGCTGTCAACAGCGGTGCGAGCTCGCGCAACATCGAGTAGCCGACCAGGTCGGCGATGTAGATATTTGCACCGTACAGCTTCAGCTGCACCGCACCCTGGTAGGCGATCACCACCCCCATCAGGAACGACAGCAGGCCGACGATCGGCAGGGCATTGACGCCGGTCTGCCACATATCGTCCAACAGCTCCTGCCAGCGCACGCGCCCCGGATGGCGCACGGCGCCCAGCAGCGAGAGGACGGATTCACCGATGAAGGCCAGGAACGCGGTCAGATCACCGCCGATACCCGCGACCCGCTCGGCCAGGGGCGTTTTCCGGCGCGGCGCAAGGACGCGCTCGGCATCCTCAGCCTCAGCCGCGATGAAGTCCA
This sequence comes from Gammaproteobacteria bacterium, assembly GCA_035527955.1. Lineage (GTDB taxonomy): Bacteria > Pseudomonadota > Gammaproteobacteria > UBA9214 > UBA9214 > UBA9214. The sequence continues at coordinate 22,807 of DATKZN010000092.1, read as the reverse complement.
CCAGCCGCAGCCAGGAAGGACGAAACGACTGCAGTGTCATCTGCCCGCCCGCTGCCTCGACGCGCTTGCCGAGCTGCAGCAACAACCAGGCCCCGGCGGAATCGAGCGCGGTGACCGCGGTACCGTCGGCAGACACCGTTTCGCCGGCCGGCACAGCCATGCTGTCCATGCTCAAACGCAGGGCGGCGATGCTGCCGACGGTCCAGCGGCCGCTGCAAATCAGCGCATTTTCGGTGACTTTGATTGCAGCTGGACTGGCATCCGGTTCAGGCATGCGACAAGTCTCAAAGATATGGCGGGTGGATACAAGCCCTGCGCGGCCCGATCATGCGGATTCGAAATCAAAGCTGATGACGTCCGCCAGACACTCGGCGCCCGACACGATCATCAGCAGCCGGTCGAGACCCAGCGCGACTCCGGCGCAGTCTGGCAGCCCTGCCGCCAATGCGGCCTGCAGACGCTCGTCCACCGGCATGGCCGGCAAGCCATAGTGCTCGCGCATCCTGTTTTCGTAATCGAAACGCATGCGCTGTTCGTGGACATCCGTCAGTTCGTGGAAACCGTTGGCCAGTTCGACGCCGTTCAGGTAGACCTCGAAACGCGATGCCACCGGCGGATTGCCCGGGCGCAGCCGCGCGAGCGCGGCCTGGGTCACCGGGTAGTCACGGACAAAGATCAGCCCGGCGCCGAGACGCGGTTCGATAAGATGGGACATGACCAGGTCCAGCCAGCTGTCCAGGTCTGCCTCCTGCATACCGACCGGGGCCACGACATGGCGGGATTCGAGCACGGCCTGCAAGGCCTCCGGCGTGGTATTGAACGGATCGACCTGGATAAATTCCAGGAACAGATCACGGTAACGCCAGTGATAGACGGCCTTGATGCGGAATATGCCATCGAGGATCTCGGTTAGCAGCCTCTCGACCTCGTTCATCAGGTCGAGGTGGTCGTAGCGGGTCCGGTACCATTCCAGCAGCGTGAATTCGGGGTTGTGATGCGGCCCGTATTCGCCGTCGCGGAAAACCTTGCAGATCTGGTAGATCGATTCGCTGCCGGCAGCCAGCAGGCGTTTCATAGGAAATTCCGGAGAGGTGTGCAGGTACAGCCTTGCGCCTTGTCGCACGCCAGGCCCGTAATAGCGGCTGGCAAAGCTGGCCAGGTGCGGTGACGTGGTGGCGGCACAGGACAGCGCGGGAGTATCGACTTCAAGTACGCCTTCGCGCTCGAACCAGGCACGCACGCGGGACAGCAGCGTGGCCCTGAGTTTCATGGCATCGAGCGATGCCGTCGGTCGCCAGTCCGGATGCGTTTGCACGGTCGTAGTCAGGCTGCCGGTCTGGGCCTATTCCTTGGCGCGGGCGACATATTCACCGGTGCGGGTGTCGATCTTCAACGTCTCGCCGACCTCGATGAACAGTGGCACGCGCACCACCGCACCGGTTTCCAGCGTGGCCGGTTTGCCACCGCCGCCGGAGGTATCGCCGCGCACGCCCGGATCGGTGTCAGTTACGGCCAGGTAGACGAAATTGGGTGGTGTCACGGCCAGCGGCGAGCCATTCCACAACGTCACCAGGCACATGTCCTGCTCCTTCAGCCACAGCTTGGCATTGCCCACCGCAGTGGCATCGGCCGCCTGCTGCTCGAAGCTGTGCGGGTCCATGAAGTGCCAAAACTCGCCGTCGTTGTAGAGATACTGCAGATCAACATCCATGACATCAGCCGCCTCGACCGTCTCGCCGGACTTGAAGGTGCGCTCGATAACGCGGCCGGACTTCAGGTTGCGGATCTTGACGCGGTTGAACGCCTGTCCCTTGCCTGGCTTGACAAATTCGTTTTCAATGATGGCGCACGGATCACCATCGAGCATGAGCTTCAGGCCACTTCTGAATTCGTTGGTGCTATAGGATGCCATGTATACTGTTCAATCCTGAATGAGTCGAAAACGCCGGCTATGATACCCCGAATAATGCATCCGGAACACCGGCCGGCCTGGCAAATGCAACTGGCCCGGGCAGTCAGGTCGGCCGACGAGCTGCTGCGCCTGCTGGACATCGACCCTGCCCGGCACCGGATCCAGCCGCTGGCCAGTGACTTCCCGCTGCGGGTTCCGCGCGGATTCGTGGCGCGCATGGCCCGGGGCGATATCCACGACCCCCTGCTGCGCCAGGTGTTACCGGTCGACGAGGAAACCCGGCAAGTCGAGGGTTTCGTGCCCGACCCGCTGCAGGAACTCGGCGCCATGCCGAGCCCCGGCCTGCTGCACAAGTACCGCGGCCGTGCCCTGCTGACGGTCACCGGCGCCTGCGCCGTGCACTGCCGTTACTGCTTCCGCCGCCATTACCCGTACCAGGATGCAAACCCGGTCAGTGAGCACTGGGAACAATCGCTTGACTACCTGGCCCGGAACCCCGGGATACACGAAATCATCCTCAGCGGTGGCGATCCGCTCAGCCTGGCCGACCACCGCCTGCAGGCACTGACTGACCGGCTGTCGGCGCTGCCCAACCTGCGCACCCTGCGCATCCACAGCCGAATGCCTATCGTCCTGCCGGAACGCGTCGATGCCGGGTTGCTGGCGTGGATCGGTCGGCAGAGGCTCAAGGTCGTCATGGTAGTGCACTGCAATCATCCGAATGAAATCGATACCTCGGTGGGCACGGCCATGCGGCAGCTTGCACGGGCCGGGGTCACACTGCTGAACCAGTCGGTATTGTTGCGCGGCGTTAACGATGACGCCGATACACTGATCCGCCTGAGTGAGGCCCTGTTTACCTACGGTATCCTGCCCTACTATCTGCACCGGCTCGACCGGGTGCAGGGCACCGCCCATTTCGAGGTAGATCCTGACCGCGCCTGCGCACTGATAGACGCGGCACACGCAGCACTGCCGGGCTACCTGGTACCCCGGCTGGTCGAGGAAATCCCCGGAAAATCCGGTAAAACGCCCGTCTACAGATCCTGACAGCCACTGCATGATTACATATAATAGTGCGCAGACGGTTATTCGCAGGTAATAACAACAGGCAGGACAGACCGGTCATGGAACTCCAGCTCCCGCAACGCAAGCAACCCATACGTAACAGTTTCAATACCAACCCGGAAGCGATCAAGCTCTGGGTTGACGACCTGCCACTGCTCAATACCGTGCATACGCTGCAGCTACTGAATGATGCCCTGGATGATATCAACACCCTGGACATTCCGGCAGACAATCGCCACATGGCGCTCGAACTGATGTCGACCTCCGTCATGTGCGTTACCGATGCACTCAAGAAAATCTTTCTGGGCAAGCCGATGCCGCTGCAGGAAGCAGACAGTACCGCGGCCACGCAGGCGCTGGATATCCTTAATCGCATGGCGACCGGCTACCGCATCCTGGCGGACGATCTCGGCAGGAAACTCAACCAGGAAAACCAGCTGGCAATCGCGATTCATCGCGCCCTGCGCTACCTCAGCGAACTGCTGCTGATCCATTACCAGATCTATATCCAGTATCCGGATGGCCTCTGGAAAAGCATTCACGTCCTGTATGCACTGGCCGAGGAGTACGGCATTACCACGCGCCCCGTCACCGACCCGACCGCGCCGGCCAGCGAGGAAAGCACCATCGCAACCATTTACATGCAGATCCTGCTGCTGTCACTGGCTTGCCCGTACCGCATGCGCCAGAAAGAAATAAATTACGTCTACAGCGCGTTGCTGGACTGGGCCCGGTTCTGTCGCCTGGTGCCAGCCAGCAATACCCGCACCAACGGACTGTTCACACTTAACCTGCAATCCGACTCCCCACCCGTCTACCGCGCACTGGCGAAAGACGCGGCGACCGACAAGCACACACGTATCCTGGATACCTCGGCAGCCACCGAGCAGTTACGCAACGTGCTGTCCGCCGAAAATGTTCCGGCCGTGAACCATACCGGCATCGGCAATACCGATACTCTGCAGCAGCTCATGCTGGCATGGGGCGCGATGCCGAAACGCAAATTCCCGCGGCACCACCACCAGCACTCCCCGGTCAGGCTGCTCACCGGCATCAACGCCATACACGCTCTCATCACCGGGCCCGCCTGCCAGGTTCACGAGGACGATGACTCGATCACGGATCACCATTACCTGCCCGACCCCACCTTCGACAGCTCGACAAGCTTCACGACCCGGGCAGACGTGGCGGACAACCTGCTGCGTGGCGCCTTCCATGCGGACGCTACCCAGGGTTCGCATATCGAATCCTGGCACATGACGGACACGAGCGCCGGCGGCTATAGCCTGCTCTGGGACAATATTACGGCCTCGAACGCCCGCGTCGGTGAGCTGGTCGCCATCGTGCAACAGAAAGAACCCGCCGAGAAGGGCTGGCAGCTGGGAGTCATCCGCTGGTTGAAATTCACCGGTGAGCGCGGTCTGGAGCTGGGCGTACAACTGCTGGCTCCGGCCGGCGAGGCAATCTGGGCCTTTGCCTGCAACGACGATTTTCGCCTTGACCCGCGCACAGACAAGCGCATGCAGGGCATCCTCTTACCCGGGATCGAGGCACTGGGCCAACAGGCATCCCTGTTGCTGCCATCATTGCCGTTTCGCCCGGGCTGCACCTGCATCCTGGAACGGAACGGTCGCCGGGAGAACATTATTCTCACACGGCAACTGGAAAATACCGGTTATTTCGCGCAGTTCCATTTTACGCCGGCAGGCCGCTGACCCGGCCAGCCGTCGATTAATCAGTACAGCGCGATGAACGGCTCCGGGTATTCCACGTGCCCGCCCCCGGCCAGGTTGCCGGTCTCCACTTCGTAGACCGTCAACGCCTCCTCTGGCGCCGGCAGGTTACAGGTCACCTGCCGTTCTTTCGCCGGCACGAAACCGAAGCGCTTGTAGTATTCGGGGTGCCCGAGGACGACAATGCTGCCATAGCCCTTCTCGCGCGCCAGTTTGACACTGGCCTGGATCAGTTCCGAGCCGATACCGCGATGGCTCTGGGACGGCACCACGGACATCGGACCCAGCGCCAGCACCTGCTTTTCGCTACCACCCTTGCGCAACGGCACGCGTGTCAGCAACACGTGTCCGACGATGCGTCCGCCCAGCTCGGCAACCAGCGACAGTTCCCGGTTATAGTCATTCGAGGCGCGCAGCGCGCTGACCAGCTGTGCCTCCGCCTCGCCACCAAAGGCGCTGATGTGAACCACATCGATGGCACGGACATCATCCGCGGCTTCAGTTCTTACCGTCACAGGGTGCATAGCAGGTCTCCGGGTATTCAGGCCGGCTGCCGGGTTTCGTCAGCCGGACATGCAAACATTCCGATTATCAGTTACTTGCATGCTATCAGGAATCCTCGTGACAGGAAACACCCCCGGCCGCACACCCGGCCCGTTTCAGGCAGTTACATATAGGGTGTAATTCAAGAGCATGGACGTGTTGCCGACATTACTCAGGTCGGGGCCAGTAGTGAGCATGACGTCTGCTCGTCATTGCTGGCCGTTCCAGTGGCTGTTCCGGAAAAGAGGTCTGCAGTGACAACTGGTGAATCATTACGCCTGCTCATCGTCGAGGAAAGCGGCTCCGATGCCGAATCGCTTGCCACCGAGTTCAGAAACGCCGGCCATACCCTCGCCTTCGAACATGTCGCCAGCGGCGATGCACTGGCTGCGGCACTCGAACAGCAGCTCCCCGACCTTGTTATCTGCGGTAGTGGCGACGGCCTGCCCGATTTGCATGAGATTGCCTCGATCCTCGAACGGTGCACCACTCCCCCCGCCGTCATAGCGATCGCCGATGCAGTCAGCGAGGCAGATGTCATCAGCGCACAGAAATGCGGCATTGACGACCTGGTATCGTATGAAAGGCCCGAACACCTGCACATGGTATTCGAGCGGCAGATGCAGACAATCCGGCTGCGTCGCAGCTTGCAGCGGCTCGAAAAGAAACTGCATGACGGCGAAACCCGCTGTCATGAACTGATCGAAAACTCGAGTGACGCCATTGCCTACATCCACGATGGCATGCATGTCTACGCAAACCGCCCCTACATGAAGCTGTTTGCTATCGAAACGAAGGAAGAGATCGAGGGCATGCCGGTGCTGGACATGATCAGCACCGATCAGCGCGACCGGTTCAAGGAATTTCTCAAGAGCGATATCGAAAACGGTGACAACAGCACCACCCTCGACATCGAGTGTCTGAGCCCTCATGAAGGCCAGTTCAACTGCACCATGGAATGCTCGCCCGCGACCATGGCGGGCGAACCCTGCACGCAGCTCCTGATACGTGTCCATAACTCGAATTCAGAATTCGAGGAACGAATCAATTCATTGTCGAATAAAGACATGCTCACTGGCCTGTCCAACCGCCAGCACTTCATGACGCTGCTTGCCCAGCGCATTGCCCATCCGGTCAGCAACAGGAAACGCGGGCTCATCTACATAATGCTGGACAATTTCAAGTCCGTGCGCGACGAGGCCGGCGTCGCCGCCAGTGATGCTGTGTTGTGTGACATGGCCAGCCTGATCAGCAAACAATGCAGCGAGGAAGATACGCTGTCACGTTTTGGCGACTTCAGTTTCGCAATCCTGAAACAGGCAAGTGATCAGGACGCTATCCAGCGTGCCGGCGTGGAGCTGCTGAATACTATTGCGCACCACCTGTCGGAGGCAGATGGACGCGTATTCACCCTGACAGCCAGCATCGGCATTTGTGCAATCAACGAACACGCACAGGATATTCAGAAAATCATTTCCTATGCAGACATGGCGTGCGAAGTCGCACGCACCTCGGGCGGCAACCAGATCCATACTCACAGCACGATTGTCGACGACAGTATCGGCAACGAACAGAAGAGCGATCTGGACTGGATTATCAGTGACACCATCGAGCAGGAACGTTTCTATCTCGTCTACCAGCCCATTGTCAGCCTGAAGGGCGACACGTCCCCGCGCTACGAGGTACTGCTGAGGATACTCGATGAAAAAGACCACACCATCCTGCCGGGTGAATTCCTGGCAATTGCCGACAAAACCGGTCTCAGCGGCAAGATCGACCGCTGGATAATCGACCATGCCTTCGCCACGCTGGCTGAATTGCGCAAAAACAGTACCACCTCATTTTATATCAAGCTGTCCGGCTCGACCCTGACAGACAGCGACCTGACAGACTGGATCAGCGACAGGCTGCTGGAATACGGGCTTGACAGCGAAGGCGTGGTGTTTGAAATCCCGGAGCAGGTGGCCGAACTCGACCTCAAGCACACCATGTCATTTGTCGAGGCGGTGCATTCCATCAATTGCAAGGTGGCGCTCGAACACATCGGCCGCAACGGGAAACTGCAGATACTGAATCATGTACCTGCCGACATCATAAAGATCGACAGCTCACTGATCGCGAAACTCACCAGTGACAAGGAAGCGCAGGATACCGTCAAGGCGGTTATAGAGCTTGCGAAAAAGTCCGGCAAACCCTGCATCGCGGAGAACGTCGAGGATTCCAGTTGCCTCGCGAAGCTATGGCAGCTCGGCATACATTATATACAGGGGAACTTTATCCAGGAGCCGTCCAGGGAACTGGGTTATACATTCGAGAGCGAGGTCGCCTGACAGCAGAACGTCATGACTAATTGCCACCACAAGCAGCCGCCCTGCTCCCCGCCCGTATCAGTCGAGTACCAGGGATACCAGACCGTCCGCCAGCTTGGGTTCAAACCAGGTGGACTTGGGCGGCATCACCTCGCCGGCATCGGCCACCGCCATCAGGTCTTCCATGCGGGTCGGATACAGGGCGAAGGCAACCGCCATTTCACCGCTGTCGACACGCCGTTCGAGCTCGCCCAGGCCGCGTATACCCCCGACGAAATCGATGCGTGTATCACGCCGCGGATCGGTAATCCCGAGCACCGGGGCGAGCAGGCGGTCAGCCAGCAGGCTGACGTCAAGCCGCGCGACGGGATCGGCGGGAATGGAATCCGCCGGCACCGCAATCCGGTACCACTGCCCTGCCAGGTAGATACCGAACTCGCCGGGCCGCCGGGGACGAACCGCGCCAGCGTCCGGGGTGATGGAAAAGGCGGCACTGATGCGGGCGAGGAACTGTTCCGCGCTCATCCCGGCCAGATCACGAACCACCCGGTTGTAGTCGAGGATCTGCATCTGGTTATGGGGAAAGATAACTGTCAGGAAACTGCCGTCGGCATCATTCCGGCTGGCGGATACCCTGGAAGCCGCCGCGGAGCGGTGATGGCCGTCCGCGATGTACAGGGCGGGCATGGCATCGAAGGCACGGGTAAGCGAGTCGATGAGCGCCGCATCGTGCACCACCCAGAGTGCGTGACCGATTCCGTCATCGGCGACCAGATCGGCAGCCGGCGTTTCCTGCGTAATCCGCTCGAGCATGCCGTCGACTTCCGCGGCCGACCGGTAGGCCAGCAGTACGGGGCCGGTCTGCGCATCGAGCGCCTCGATCTGGCGCACCCGGTCGTCCTCCTTGTCGGGGCGGGTGAATTCGTGCTTGCGAATCCGGTTGCTGTCGTAGGCGGCCACAGACGCCGCAGCCACCAGCCCGGTTTGCCGGTGCTCGCCCATCACCAGGCGATAGACGTAGTAGCAGGGTGCCGTGTCACGCACCAGGATTCCGTCGGCAAGCATGCGCTCGAGGTTATGCGCAGCTGTCGCATAGACCTCGGCGGCATGGGGATCGGTGCCTTCCGGCAGGTCGATCTCGGCCTTGGAGATATGGAGGAAACTCAAGGGTCGGCCGCGCGTGCGTTCACGCGCCTCGGCCGAGCTGAGTACATCGTAGGGCGGCGCCACCACATCCGCGGCGTGTTCGCTGACAGGACGCAGGGCGGCAAAGGGTCTGATCAGGGTCATGTGGATTCCGGCGAATGCTTGAATGACACTGCATTGTACACAGACCGTGCATGCACCGCGATTACCGTACTCCGTAAGGTGCACTGATGGACAGTCCATTGCCGGAAGAACCGGATATCAGCGGCACGGCAAGCGATGACGTGATCAGCTCCAGCGCCATCGCCGTGTTCAGGAAGCAGACCCGACTGCGCGTCCTGCTTTCGGCCGTGGCCGGACGCTGGCGCAGCCAGCATGACAGCATCCAGCGCATGCCGCTGTCCTACAAGTTATCGTTCCTGATTACCGTAGTCATCGTGAGCTGCATGTTGCTGCTCGGGACCATTCTCATCCAGCAGCAATCCCGCCAGCTGGAGGCGCAGATCAGCGAACTTGGCGGCACCCTGGCGCGACTGATGGCAAAATCCGCGCGCGAGCCGCTGCTGGCGGAAGACAAGCTGGCGCTGGATTCAATCGCCAGCAGCTTCTCCAACAGTCACAGTGTGGTCGGTACCGCGATCGCGGCCATCGATGGCACGCTCGTCACACAGGCCGGTGTGCTGTTCGAAGAGAAGAATCCGCTCACCAGCAAGGACGTCAGCCGCATTATCCGCAACACGGCAGGTACACATATCTGGAACTGGACTCCGCTGTCCGGCACCAGGGCCGAGACCGTGATGTCGTTTATCGAGCCAGTGTCATTCCAGGACGTCACGGCCGGTTATGCCATGGTCACGTTCAGCCAGGCCGGCATGACTGCTTCGCTCAGGCAGGCCATCCAGACCATCGTGGGTGCCACGGTGCTGATCATCACGCTGGGCGTCGCGATGTCCTTTGCACTCGGGCGGCGCATCACCCAGCCGATTGATCAACTGGTCAATGCCAGCCACGCCATCGGCAAGGGCGAATACACCTTCCGTTTCAAGGAGTGTCGCAAGGACGAGCTGGGACTGCTGATGGAGGCATTCAATGAAATGGCCGAGGGCATGCTGGAGAAATCCCAGGTCAAGAGCGCCCTGTCGCGCTACGTATCGCCCAGCGTGGCACGCGAGATCCTTTCCAATCTCGATGATGTCGGACTCAGCGGCAAGCGTGTGGAAGGCACCGTGGTGTTCGCGGACATCAAGGGCTTTACGCAGATCTCGGAGACCATCCGGCCCGAGGACCTGGTCAGCATACTGAACCGCTACTTTACCCTGGTTACGCAGGCCTGCGAAATCAACCAGGGCATGGTGGACAAGTACATGGGCGACGGCGTCATGCTCGTATTCGGCGCGCCGGAACCGGACAAGGATCATGCCTTTCATGCCATTACCTGCGCGCTGCTGATCCAGCGCCTGGTCGAGCAGGAAAACCGCGTGCGCCTCGAAAAGAACCTGTTCCCGGTCCAGTTCAGGATCGGTGTGAATACGGGCAGCATGCTGGCCGGCAACATGGGATCCAGGAATCGCATGGAATACACCGTGGTAGGCGATACCGTGAACCTGGCTTCACGGCTGTGCGGCATTACCAACGCCGATGAAATCGTCATCTCGCGCGAGATGTACACGCGTGACGACGTCAGGCATCGCGTAATGGCAAGTGAATACCAGTCCATACACCTGCGGGGAATAAGTCAGCCGGTGAGCACCTACCGGGTCGAACGACTGGTCGCTGATTACCAGATCATCATCGACAAGCAGTTCGAAAACATCATTACCAGCGAGGCTGACGAGGCCATCCATGCTTGATCGCCCCCTGCACCTGATTGCGTCACTGTTACTGCTGCCATTACTGGCCGGTTGCCTGCAAGTACAGAACATCCGCATCGCACAGGATACGCCCGGAGATATCGAGCCACTGCTCGAGCAACACGAATTTTCCCGTGTCCGCACCCTGACTACCGGACATCCCGAAATCGACACCATTGAACTGCAGGACAGGATCATGAGTCTCGAGTCCGCCTATGAAGGCGACATCCTCGTACAGTCCCGTGCACTGCAGGCCGAGAATGAATTGCTTGGCGCCGTCGAACTGCTCTCCGAGGCACTGCGCAGGGTGCCGCACAGCTCACAGTTGCGCGAACTGCGCACCGCGCTAGAGGCACAGCGCGTACACCAGCTTGAGGTCAATGAACGCAACAGCCTGACCACGCGCGCCCAGTACCTGCTGGAACGGAAACAGCTCTATGCGCAGCAGGTCAACCTGCAGTCGCCGAGTTACGAACAGCGGCGCGAACACGCACATCATGAAAACGAGCGAATCACCCTCTCGGACAAGCTGCTGGAACATGCCCGCCATGCCCTGCAGGCAAATGAACTGGACGTCGCCAGGACCTGCGCGAATATCGCGCATCAACTCAATGAAACTGCCGATTCCACCGTCCTGCAGAAAGAGCTGCAGGCCATGCAGGTATCACAGCAGGAGTCCGTGCGCCAGGCGGTAAACGTCAGAAAGGCCAAGATCAAGCTCAAAACCGATCGCGATGACAAGCATGAAACGGAGAAGCTGCTGGCCACTACGCAGCAGGCGCTGAGTAACAACAAGCTGCAGGATGCACGCGAGGCATTCACGAAGATCCCGCCCTCGACCAGCCAGGACAGCGAGGTTATCGCCGTGCAGAATACGCTGGACGAGGCCGTCGACAGCCGGGTCAAGAACCTCATCATGACCGGTGACACCCAGTACCGTGCCGAGAAGATTTTCGAGGCACTGCAAACCTGGTCCGAGGCGCTGGCGCTTGATCCGGGCAATTCCGAGGTACGCGAACGCACCGAACGCGCCAACAAGGTACTGGCCAACCTTGAGCAGCTGAAACGCCAGCAGCAGAAATAGCCCGACGTCCCTGCTGCCCGGTGGCAGCCAGCGCAGCACCCCTGCAATCACCTGCCGGCTGACGTACCAGCCTGCCGTGCAGACATCCGCCTGCGCCCGGCTGGCCGCGTGATCGTTACTACCCGGTTACAATTTCCGCATCGTAGTTACCAGTCCAGCTGCACGGCGAGGTAGACATTGCGCCCCTCGCCCGGCACACGTTCGCCGACGGCGACATCGCTGCCATCCGCCCGGTTGACGCCCGACAGGTGCGCCGCATACCGGCGGTCGAACACGTTACCGATGCCACCCGACAGTTTCAGGTCCTTCGTGACCTGGTATTTGCCGTACAGGTTCATCAGGGCGTAGCCACCGGTCTCCGTTTCACCGTTGGTGGCCGACACCTTGTCCTGGCGGTCATAGAACACGCCTTCGGCAGTAACATCCCACGCAGCCGTTGCATAGGTCAGCCCCAGCGTGCCGTTCAGCGGTGCGATCCGGTACAGGTTATCGGAGACATCGTCGCGCTTGCCGCGCACATAGCTGACGATGCCGCCCAGGCTCCAGTGATCTTTGAGCCGGTAGCCCCAGGCCGCATCGGCGCCATACAGCGTGGCGTCGACGTTGGCATACTGCAATGGATACGGCATGTTTGTGCCGTTCATCATGTTCATCATGTCGATGAACATGATGGCAGCCATATCCGTGGTAGGGATACCCTGGATGTAATCGCTGATATCCCGGTAAAAGATCCGCGGTTCGAAGTAGGCGTTGGTGGTTTCCATGTTGAGCGCCAGCTCGACCTGGTGCGAGACCTCCGGATCGAGGTTGATGTCACCGATGTAGGTCATGCCATCGGCCAGGCCACCGGTCGCCTCCAGCGGCACCCACAGATAGCGCTCCTGATAGGAGGGAGAGCGGATCTTGCGCGCAAAGCCGATCTCGAAGTCAGTGGAGGCTGACAGCGGGCGCATGAAGCGCGCCACCCAGTCGACATTGGTATCGGTCTGGCTGCGATCCGCGTTATTGAACCTGTCTTGCAGGGCGGCAGCAGCAGCCATGCTGTGGCTGACGACGCCGGCATCCATGCGCACCTGGTTGACGCGCAGGCCGAACTCACTATGCCAACCTGCACCCAGTGCACCCTCCCATTCGCCGAACACGCCCGCAAGGTTGCGCTCCACGTCATTGAAATTCACCACCTGGAACATCGGATTGTCGGGATTGGTAATGAGCGCATCATGGGTCGCCAGCTGACCGTCGATACCGACCAGCAGATCACCTCCGACCAGGGCACGGCCCACGTCGAGGCGGAAACCGGTCCCGGTGCCATCCGAGGTGCTGCGCATGGGCATCATATTCATCATCAGCGGACGCAGCAGAAAATTCGTCATCTTGTGGTGTACGTCGGTATGGAACAGCTGGCCATGCACGGCATGGGCACCGAGGTAACCGGCGTACTCGCCGCTGACCATGTCGGTATCCGCCATCTCGATATCCATGGGCAGTGACGGGGTGCCGGTCGGGCCGGTATCGATATGCGCGACATCCAGCCCGACTTCGTGGCCTGCCTGACGGAAGCCGTAGCCGAGGGCATAGCTGTCACGCTCGTGCCCGCTGGGCCGGATGGTGCCGCCGTTGAATTCGATGTCATCGCCCGCCTCGCGGCTGCCCGCCAGATGCAGGCGGTGCGTGCGATTGGCAACTCCGGTCAGCACGCCGGCCGCGCCGGAGTCGTTGACCGTGGCGCCCGACAGTCGCAGCGAACCGTGCGCCTCCATGTCATCACCGCTGCCGAATGCAGGCCGGATCGATGTCGCGCGCAGGGTGCCGCCCAGGGTCTCCAGGCCGGAGCTGACCGGTGCGATGCCGCGAATGACCTCGATGTTGTCGAGCTGCGTGCCGGGGATGAAGGACAGCGGCGGGTCCATGCTGTTCGGACAGCCTTCCTGCACGGAGATGCCGTTGACCTTGACGTTGATCCGGTCCCCGAACAGGCCGCGGTACTGGGCAATGCCGGTCAGTGCGCCGTTGCGGTTGACGTTGGCGCCCGGCACCTTGTGCAGCAGGCTCGCCGCGTCCGGCGCGATGCCGGCAACCTCTTCCGTGTCGAGCTGATACGTGTTGTCTTCCTCGATGGCTGCGCCGGTGACCGTGACCGTACCGAGGCGCGTGGCCTCCTCTGCCGACCACGCGGCAAGTGAACAGGCAATTGCCGGGACAAGTATGCAACAGGCAGATACGCTTTTTGTTATTGTGACAGACATGAATGACTCCCGGAGATTGTTATTGATTGAAATCTAATACAGCCCTGTTCGGCGCAGGACTTGTGACAAAATTATAAGGACCATGAATTCGATTGCGATGCGGCCAATTGTCGCAATACCGGAAAAATACCCGATGTACCACCGGTCAAGCTGCGATCCGGGCCGGACAGGCAACATCAGGAACGAAGTGACAATGCACACGAAACTTCAGATAGTTGCGGGTCATCACCAGGAACGCGGCAGCCGGTCAACGTGTTACTGACTGCTCCCGGATCAGGTTTGCTGCACCACGCCTGCACTGACCAGGAGCATTCAACCGCCCGGTATTCCCCGCCATTGCTGCCGCAAGCTCACTGCATCGGCAGCGTCACCAGGTCGACCTTCGTGACACCGGCACGCTGGATCAGCGACATCATCAACGCCATACGGCCGTAAGGTGTCTGCGCGTCGCCGTGCACCTGCACGGTCAGTCCCGGATCCGCATCCAGCTGCGCATGCAATTCGGCTTCCAGCTCCTCCAGCGTGACCGGGCGGTTCTCGATGAACGGCATACCCTGCGCGTCCATGCTCACGTGCACATGCTGCGACTGTTCAACAGGTGTCGTGGCCGCCGTCTCGGGCAGCTCTACATGCACCGCGCGCGTCATCAGCGGCGCCGTGACGATGAAGATCACCAGCAATACCAGCATGACGTCCACCAGCGGCGTCACGTTGATCTCGCTCATCGCCTGCTGTTCGGATCTTGTTTGCAGTGCCATGCTAGCCCAGCTCGACGAAATCGGCGGCGAAATTTTCCAGCTCGATCCCCAGGCGGCGTGACTGGCGCAGGCCGTGGTTGTAGGCCAGCACCGCCGGCACGGCAGTGGCGATGCCGACCGCCGTGGCGATCAGCGCCTCGCCGATCGGCCCGGCCACCACGTCAAGCGCGGCCGAGCCACTGGCGCTGATGCCCTCGAGCGCCAGCATGATGCCCCATACCGTGCCAAACAGGCCGACAAAGGGCGCGGTGGAGCCGACGCTGGCCAGCAGCATCAGCCCGCTGTCCAGGCGGCGCTGCTGCTGCTGCACCTCGTCGCGCAGGGCGCGCTCCAGCAACATCCGGCCATGATCGGTGTGCGCAAGCAGGACACCTTCGTCCGCAGGTGACTGCAGCACGGCGAAGCCGCGCCGCGACACCGCCGCGAGCATGCCGCGGCCCTGTTCCGCACAGCGTTGCGCATCTGCAAGATCATCCGCCTGCCAGAAGCCGCGCATAAAGCGACGGTTCTCGCGACCCGCACGCAGGTACAGCCATGACTTCAGCAGGATCACGGTCCAGCTCGCCAGCGAAAAGGTCGCCAGCAGCCAGAGCGTCAGGTGCACGATGGAAACGGAAGCCGTGAAACTCATGGGCTGCGGGTGATCCGGAAGGCAATCGGTACATCCACCCATGCCACGACCGTTTGCTCGCCCTGCCGGGCCGGCACGAAACGCCAGTCCCTGACGGCCGACAGTGCGGCCTCGTCAAACTGCCGGAAGCCGCTCGATTCCTTCAGCTGCACCCGG
Source organism: Gammaproteobacteria bacterium (assembly GCA_035527955.1). Classification (GTDB taxonomy): domain Bacteria; phylum Pseudomonadota; class Gammaproteobacteria; order UBA9214; family UBA9214; genus UBA9214. The sequence continues at coordinate 7,371 of DATKZN010000092.1, read as the reverse complement.
CTGCAGCGGCCGTCGTCCTGAACCTGCGCACGCACCAGCACCTCGCCCTCCACGCCGCGCCTGAGCAGCCGCTTCGGATAGGACGGTGGCGGATTGCGCAGGTAAGCGGCATCGGCACGCGGTGGTTCGAGCGGCGACTCCGTGGTCGAAGGCCGTCCGGCGGCAGTCGGGCTGGCACTCGCGATCGCCTGCGGCAGCTGCGGAGACGGCGCCGGGTCGGCCTGCTGTTCGACAGGTCGGGCCGGCGCCTGGCGCGGGCTCGCGGACTGTTTCGGCTTGACCGGTCTGGGCTGCGCTTTCGGCTCCGGGGCGGCAACAACGGGTTCGGGGGCGACAACCGGCACCACGGGCTGCGCTGCCGGCTCGGCTGGCGCCGGCGCGGCGGTGGTTGTCACCAGGGATACCGTGACCATGGGCGCAACATCGTGCTGGCGAACCTTGCTGTCACCGTGCGTGAGCTGCTGGTAGACGCCGGCGTGAGCGGTGACGGCAACGAAAAGCGCGACCAGCCAGCCACGCCGTTCTGACCACCTGCCACTGCATGCGTGTCCAGCCATCGGGAAATTACCGTAACAATGTGTTAGTTATTGGGATTGCTACGAAAATATACCGTTGCCGGGCGTGTGCGAGAATGTGTCATTGTGTCGCGCGACAAGTTGCCGCACCCGCCACGGCTGCACGCACAACAACCGTGCCCGTGGCAGGCGGTATGTAGTCTGGCAGGCCCCCGGGCGGTGGCCTGCCACGGATCAGGAGCGAATCACCTCCAGCCGCTCGACCTTCTGGTAGCCACGCGGCAGCTTGTGGCCGCGCCGGCCACGCTCGCCGGCGTACTCGTCGACCTCTGCCGCGCTCATGGTCTTGTACTTCTTGCCCGCGTGCACGGTGAGCTTCTCGCCGTCCTGGATGCAGTCGATCGCGGCCACGTATTCCTCGCGGCTCTTCAGCTTGGTGGACGGAATGCTGATGATCTTGTTGCCCTTGCCGCGCGGCAGTTGCGGCACCTCGTTGAGCGGGATGACCAGCAGATAACCCTCGGTGGTCGCCGCGACGACCCAGTCGTCGTCATGACTGCGCACCGTGACCGGCGGCAGCACATCCGCACCCTTCGGCACCGACAGGGTAGACTTGCCTGCCTTGTTGCGCGTGATCATGTCCGCCAGCCTGGCCACGAAACCGTAGCCGGCGTCGCTGGCGAGCAGGAACAGCTGTTCCGGTTCACCCATCATCACGCCGGCGAAACGGGCGCCGTCGGCCGGCTTGAGCCGCCCGCTCAGCGGTTCGCCCTGCCCGCGCGCGCCGGGCAGGCCATGCGCAGGCAAGGCATAGGTCCGGCCGTTGGAGTCGATGAACACCGCGAGCTGGTTGCTGCGCCCTCGTGCAGCCATGAAAAAGCCGTCACCGGCCTTGTAGCTCATCTCCTCCGGGTCGATGTCATGTCCCTTGGCAACGCGCACCCAGCCGTTCTTCGACAACACCACCGTCACGGCCTCGCTCGGGATCAGCGCGGTCTCGTCCAGCACCTGAGCAGCCTCGCGCTCGACGAGTGCGGAGCGCCGCGCATCACCGAACTTGTCCGCGTCCGCAAGCAGCTCCTTCTTGATCAGCGTTTTCAGGCGCCGCTCGGAACCCAGGATGGCCTGCAGCTCGTCACGCTCGGCCAGCAGCTCCTCCTGCTCGGACCTGATCTTCATCTCCTCCAGTAGCGCCAGTTGCCGCAGGCGCGTATCGAGGATGTAGTTAACCTGCTCCTCGGTCAGCCTGAAGCGTTCCATCAGCACCTGCTTGGGCTTGTCCTCGGTGCGGATGATATGGATGACTTCATCCAGATTGAGGAACGCGATCAGCAGGCCGTCCAGCATGTGCAGGCGGCTGTTGACCTTGTCGAGACGGAACCCGAGGCGGCGCCGTACGGTGGCGGTACGGAACTGGAGCCATTCCCGAAGGATCTCCAGGAGGTTCTTGATTCTCGGCCGCCCGTCCAGCCCGATCAGGTTCAGGTTGATGCGCGCAGTGCGTTCCAGGCCGGTAGTGGAAAACAGGTGCGACATGAGCGTCTCGACGTCCACGCGGCCGGAACGCGGCACAATCACCAGGCGCGTCGGGCTCTCGTGGTCGGACTCGTCACGCAGGTCTTCAACCATGGGCAGTTTCTTCGCGTTCATCTGCGCGGCTATCTGCTCCAGCACCTTGCTGCCGGAGGTCTGGAATGGCAGCGCGGTGATCACGATTTCGCCGTTCTCGACCTCGTAGCAGGCGCGGATACGCACGCTGCCGTAACCGGTTCGATAGGCCTCGATGAGTTCGGCGCGCGACGAAATGATCTCCGCACCGGTAGGAAAATCCGGTCCCTGGACGATCTCGCACAGGTCCTCGAGCGTGCTCTTCGGCTTGTCCAGCAGCAGGATCGCCGCCTCGGCCACCTCGCGCAGATTATGCGGGGGCACGTCGGTCGCCATGCCCACGGCGATGCCGGTGGCGCCATTCAACAATACGTTCGGCAACCGCGCCGGCAACAGCGACGGCTCATCCAGGGTGCCGTCGAAATTCGGCGTCCAGCCGACCGTTCCCTGGCCCAGCTCGGCCAGCAGCACCTCGGCATAGGGTGTCAGGCGCGCCTCGGTATAGCGCATGGCGGCAAACGACTTGGGATCGTCCGGCGAGCCCCAGTTGCCCTGCCCGTCGACCAGCGGGTAACGGCAGGTGAAATCCTGCGCCAGGTGCACCATCGCCTCGTAGCAGGCGGAATCGCCGTGCGGATGGAACTTGCCGAGCACGTCACCGACGGTACGCGCGGATTTCTTGTGCTTCGCGGTGGCCTGCAGACCGAGCTCGGACATGGCGTAGACGATGCGTCGCTGCACCGGTTTCAGGCCATCGCCGATATGCGGCAGCGCGCGATCGAGAATGACATACATGGAATAGTCCAGGTACGCCTTCTCGGTGAAGGTCTTCAGCGGCAGCTGCTCGATGCCTTCGTAGTCGAGTTCCAGTGTTTCCATGTTGAAAAACCTGTCGTTGATTTAAGCCTGATTATTAATGGCCACGGAATCCACGGAAGAACACGGAAAAATTACGTCAAAACACCGTGTGACCCGGTAGCAATTATTCTCGAAAACTTCTGCGCGATTGCGCACCCTGTCAAAATGGCCGCGAAAATACCTGGAGGTTTTATTCCGGGATTTCCATGGTTATATCCGAACTACCTCAATGGCCACGGAAGCACACGGAAATCCCTTGATGATTTTATTCCGTGTGGTTCCGTGTGTTTCCGTGGCTATTTTCAATCTTGCCAGCCAGAGCTCCTGCTTGCTGGAGCGGACGTTGTACGCGATCAAACCGGCTTGGCTGTTCGTGCAGCCCCGCGCACCTGCATCAAAAGCGACGACCAAACATCACGCTTCACGCAAAGACTCGTCCTGCATACATTTTTCCGTGTTCTTCCGTGGATTCCGTGGCTATTCAAAAACAGTCTGATCCGGCGTCCAGCGGCTAGACCTCGGCCAGGTTGCCGCGCGACTCCAGCCAGGTACGCCGGTCGGACGCACGCTTGCGCGCCAGCAGCATGTCCATCATGCCGTGCGTATCGTCGTCGGCATCGATGGTCAGCTGCACCAGCCTGCGCGTCTCAGGTGCGATGGTGGTCTCGCGCAGCTGGATCGGATTCATCTCGCCGAGCCCCTTGAAACGCTGCACCGTCACCTTGCCCTTGATCTTTTCCGCCGCAATGCGGTCCAGCACGCCCTGCTTCTCCGCATCATCCAGCGCGTAATAGACTTCCTTGCCGGCATCGATGCGATACAGAGGCGGCATCGCGACATACACGTGTCCGGCCTCGACCAGTGCGCGAAAATGGCGCAGGAACAGTGCGCACAGCAGCGTGGCGATATGCGCACCGTCGGAATCCGCATCGGCCAGGATGCAGATCTTGTTGTAGCGCAGCTTGTCGAGCCGCCCGGTGCCCGGCTCCACGCCAACGGCGATGGAAATATCATGCACCTCCTGCGAAGCCAGCACATCGGCGGAATCGACCTCCCAGGTATTCAGGATCTTGCCGCGCAGCGGCATGATCGCCTGGTAGGTACGATCACGCGCCTGCTTGGCGGAACCGCCGGCGGAATCACCCTCCACCAGGAACAGCTCCGAGCGTTCGCTGTCGGTCGAGGTGCAATCGGCCAGCTTGCCCGGCAGCGCCGGTCCGGCGGTGATCTTCTTGCGCACCACCTTCTTGCCGGCTCGCAGCCGCGACTGCGCGTTCTCGATGGCCAGCCAGGCGATGCGCTCGCCGACCTCGGTATGATGATTCAGCCACAAGCCGAACGCGTCGCGCACGACGCCGGAGACGAACGCCGCGCATTCGCGCGATGACAGGCGCTCCTTGGTCTGGCCACTGAACTGCGGGTCTTCCAGCTTGATTGACAGGATGTAGCTGCAGTTGTCCCACACATCCTCGGGGCTGAGTTTCACGCCACGCGGCAACAGGTTGCGGAACTCGCAGAACTCGCGCACCGCCTCGGTCAGGCCCATGCGCAGACCGTTGACATGGGTGCCGCCCTGGATGGTCGGGATCAGGTTGACGTAACTCTCAGCAACCGTCTCGCCGCCCTGCGGCAGCCACGCCAGCGCCCATTCCGCGGCCTCGCTGTTGCCTTCCATCTTGCCGGTAAATGACTCCTCCGGCAGCGTGGGCGAATCACCCAGCGCACTGCGCAGGTAATCACGCAAGCCGTCCTCGTAATGCCATTCGAGCCGCTCGTCGCCTGACTCGTCATACAGGCTGACATGCAGGCCCGGGCACAGCACGGCCTTGGCACGCAGCACGTGCTTCAGGCGCGACAGGGAGAATTTCACCGAATCGAAATATTTCGCGTCCGGCCAGAAGCGCAGCGTGGTGCCGGTATTCTGCTTGCCGACCTTGCCGACTTCTTCCAGCCGCGACACCTTGTCGCCGCCGGAGAAGGCCATATTGTATTCCTTGCCGTTGCGCTTGACCCACACTTCCAGGTGTTTCGACAGGGCATTGACCACGGATACGCCGACCCCGTGCAGGCCACCGGAGAACTGGTAGTTTTTCGAGGAAAACTTGCCGCCGGAGTGCAGCCGCGTGAGGATGACCTCGACACCAGGCACCCCTTCGTTGGGGTGGATATCGACCGGCATGCCGCGGCCGTCATCGCTGACGGCCAGTGAACCATCCTTGAACACGGTCACGTCGACACGCTTCGCATGGCCTGCCATGGCCTCGTCGATGCTGTTGTCGATCACTTCCTGGGCGAGATGATTGGGCCGGGTGGTGTCGGTGTACATGCCCGGGCGCTTGCGCACCGGCTCGAGACCGCTCAGCACCTCGATCGCAGAGGCGTCGTAGACCGCGCTCATGCGCTGTTATTCCTCAGGGCCTGCATTTATATCAGTCTCCGATCAAGGGCCGGTTTGAGCGCAACCGGCGCAGGATACGGGCGGCATCCTGGTAGGGTTCGGCTGGCGGGCACATGTACTTTTCGTAGAGCACCTTGCGGTAGCGCTGCGTACCGATACCGCTGATCCGTTGCCAGGGTGTTTCGGGCAGTGCGTGCCATTGCCCGTTGCTGCCATAGGCAATGCGCCGGTAACTCCTGTCGCCGCAGTGCAGTCCCTCGTAGGTGACATTCCAGACCCCGCTTGGCGAAACGATGACCGAGGTAAATCGCACAACACGGTCATCGCCCGCAGTCAGGGATGCGGGATCCAGGTAGTAGCGAAACGGATTTGCCCCGGTATCGATATCGAGATCCAGCAGACGCGACTGCTCCGGATAGGCCGGCAGCCCGCCTGCCAGTTCCGACCATGGCTGGTCAGCCGGCAGGTTATCGGGTGTAAACCCGACCGGCCCGTCTTCGCGCGGCAGCGAGCCGGCAAGCGCCGGCAATGCCGAACATAGCATCAGGCAGGCACACAGTGCCGGCAGGCAATGCGCGGAGACAAACGGCGACTGGTACATGGGATGCGCAGTTTAATGAAAAATGCAGTCCGCGCCAATTGAAACGCAGGACAGCCGCGCACGGCCCTCGGCCGGCACGGAGAAATAAACGCAGGGCCGGGGAGTTGGCGGTTCAATCAAGGTCGGCAAGCAACGAATTGCGCACCGCTGGCGCGACCGGCTCGATCTGGTGCCGGTAGGCGGAATGGTCGATGCCCATGCTCAGGGACGCGCCCTGCCTGAGGCCGGCCACCATCGCAGCTGTGAGTTCGAAGCGCAGAAAGTGCACCGACGAAGTCTTGTCGGCGGTTTCCCGGTCGAGATCCTCGTCCGCGATGGCATGGACCGGGTCGTGGCCATCCACCCGGACCCAGACCCGGTCCTCGACCCCGATCAGGCTGGCCAGCAGTGCACGACGCCTGTCGACATCCGCCTCTTCAATCATGAAGGTGGCCTTCCAGTTACTGCCGTCCGGGATCAACGGGTTATAGGCGGCCAGCTCATCCTCGATGCCGCCGGCCTCGAAGATGCGTTCCACGCGCAGCATTTCCTGTATCTGGTACTGGATGGTCTGGCGATCCTCGAAATACAGGGTAGCGTTTGGTCCGATGTGGACCTTGCGGTCCTTCTTGTGCTCCATCACCCGTGTGCGTATCTCGGCACGGTTCTCGGCGTACTGCTCGAGGCTGTAGAGATCTCGGCGCGTGAGCTTGTCCATCAATCTGTCACCCGTCTACAGACCGTACGCCATGCGCAGCAGGGTCAGCGGGTGCACCGGCGGCTGCGCGCTGTCCATTCCGTTCTCGATCTGGTGGCCGGCCATGGGACAGTCGCTGCTGTACCAGGCCGCCTCGGCACGCACCACGCGGTTGACCACCGGCCGGCAGATCTTCATCGAGGTCTCGTGGAACTCCTTCTTCACGGCATAGGTGCCGTTGTGTCCCGAGCAGCGCTCGATGGCCTCCACCGTGGTACCCGGTACCAGCTGCAACAGGTCGCGCGTTTTCATGCCGATGTTCTGCACGCGCAGGTGACAGGCCACATGATAGGCGACCACGCCGAGAGAGGTGCTGAAATCCGTTTTCAGCGTGTTGTGACGGTGGCGCAGCATCAGGTATTCGAAAGGATCGTAGATCGCGGCACGCACGCGCTGCACATCCGTGTCATCCGGAAACATCAGCGGCAGTTCCTGCTTGAACATCAGCACGCAGGACGGTACCGGCGCGACGATATCCCAGCCCGCGTCGACCAGCCTGAGCAGCTCGGGAATATTGGCATCGCGCGCCGCCTTTACCGAGTCGAGGTCGCCCAGTTCCAGCCTGGGCATGCCGCAACACTGCTCCCGATGCGCCAGCGTTACCGCGATGTCGTTGTGCCTGAACACCGTGACCAGGTCCTCGCCGATGTCCGGC
>DATKZN010000091.1:0-2006 GCA_035527955.1 Gammaproteobacteria bacterium | reverse complement strand
CAGGACGAGATGGCCTGCCGCATAGTCCCAGATGTTCTGCCTGCCATGCAGGTATACGTGACAGCGGCCGGCCGCGATCCAGCACCAGTCCAGCGCCACGGATCCAAAACTGCGCTGCGATGCGTAGGGTATTTCGGTCACCAGGCGGACAGCGAGTTCACGTGGCAGGCGTTTGAAATCTACCAGACCGGTCGCGTGCTGCAGCGACAGCCCGGCGCGCACGGCGGGCAGTGCCACGGCGTTGAGCATCGCGCCCTGGCCGAGCAGCGCGGTAAAACATTCATCACGCACCGGGTCATACACGATACCAGCCGTGACCCGGCCCTGTTCCAGTAGTGCCAGCGACACTGAGAAGAAGGGAATCCCTGCCGCGAAGTTGCTCGTACCGTCGAGCGGATCGAGGCACCATAACGGCTTACCTGTCTGCAGCAATGCATTCTGTTCCATGGCGGGCATTTCCTCGCCGAGGAACAGCGTATCTGGCCAGCGGGTCCGCAATTCCCCCGCGATACGTTGCTGCACCACCAGGTCGGCCTCGGTGATCACGCTGCCATCTGCTTTCCGGCCACGCTTCACCCTGGTAAAACGTGGCAACAGTTCTTCCCGTGCCGCGCTGACGACAATTTCCCGCAAGCTTTCCAGGCCGGCAGGGTCAATACCGCGAGTGTCTGGCATCTCGCCGCCCACGTTAGCAGTGAAGCCTGCGGCCCGGGTTTCCGGGATACACGGCAGAATCAGCTGTCATGCAACCAGTTTTCATACTCGGTCAGGTCGGCCACGCTCATTTTCTGCTTCTCGTCGGCATCGGGCATCAGCCACTCCCGCGCCTGCCGCGGATGCTCTGCCCAGGCAAGAATATTCCGGTAATCCTCGCGAGCATAGCCTGAGTACTTTTCAACCGCTTGCAACTCCGCCCCGGCCAGTTTCAGAATAGCCAGGCGCACGCGATCAGGCTCGCGTTCATGGGCCTCCCTGCCATAGCCCCCGAGAATCTTCCGCACCCTGCGGCGGGTGAAATCCTCGGGAAACATGACTGCCAGTTTGCGTTCAAGCAGCGTCTCCAGCATGGAGTCTGTCACTGCATCATTCCCCATGTCAAAGTGATGACCGGACAGCGTTGAGAGTGGCTATGCGTGTTGCTTCCGGGTATTCAGTCATGAATAACCTCAAACCGGGCTTGCCCGTTCCCCTTGTCGATGCTGACTCGCAGTTCGCAATAGGCATTGCTCGGTACAGGCTCGTCACCACAACTGCAGCCCGCGATGACTTCCGAGAAGAAGATGCCGATATTGGCATGGATTTCGGTTGCGGAATGACTGGTACCCAGCAGCGTGATTTCGATGTCACTTTCATCGACGCACCCCCCTGCAGCGGCCTCATGCAGCGGTAACACACCGGCACCAAGTCCCAGGATGTCGGCTTTCAGGGAGCCTGCAAAGGCAGCTGTATTCCAGGCGCGCAAGCTGTTGCCAAGGCTGACCACTAGCACTCCCGGCAATGACACAGTTGGCACAATACGGCCACACAGTTTGCGGCTGCAGGATAACTCAACATTCACATTCCTCGATCATTTGCCCGTGGTAAAGTTCCGGACACACTCATAAACCGCCTTTCAGGTATCGGAACCCTGTTTCCTGCGGCGAAGGCAAAAACATAGACGGAGAAGATCGATACTGCAAGCCCGACAAACGGCTCATGAGCGAAAAGCCGCGACTCCGTCACTTCGGTCGCCCGGTTTACATTACCGACCTGATTCTGATTGCAGCGCTGCGTTATACGCTCGCATCGCGCGGCCCGATCCAGAATAACGGATTGTGCGCCACCTCCCAAAGGTGGCCATCCGGATCCTTGAAGTAGCCGCTGTATCCACCCCAGAACACCTTGCCGGGTTTTTTCACCAGGGTTGCACCGGCGCTGACGGCCTGCTTGATGACTTCGTCCACCTGGTTGTCGGATTCGACATTGTGCGCAAGTGCAAAGGACTCGAACCCGCTGCCGTCCGGCGA
>DATKZN010000090.1:0-2371 GCA_035527955.1 Gammaproteobacteria bacterium | reverse complement strand
TTGGTTTCTGATAACAAAGGGGGCGTAACATGCGTTATGCATTCGCAGTATTTGCCGGGCTGTTGCTGGTGGGAGCATGTCAGGTATGGAGCGACGGCCCGGGCGAGGATCGGGACGGCGACGGGGTGACCGGTGAGACTGGGCTGGTGGATCAGGCTGCGGCCGTCGCGCAGGTGGCCGGGGCTGCTGGAGTACCCTATGCCGCCCTGGGGAGTGGTATTCTGGGCATAATCTGCACCGTGGGCGCATGGTTCACCACCCGGCAGAAGGCCAAGCTGGACGGGCACGCGCTGGTGGAAGTCGTCAAGCCTATACTGAAACGGGAACTCAGCGCGAATGACTTTGACACGCTGATGAGGGATATGGCCACGACCAACAAGCTCGTCAAGCTGGCCAGCGAACTGCACGAGAAGCTCAAGGCCGGCGGATAATCTCCGTCACCATGTCCCGCAAGGACCGGGAAATCTCGTGCCTGACCGCCCGCTGCACAAGGCGCCGTAGGGCCATAACCTCCCCGGAGTCAAAGACTTCATGGATTGACGGCTCATCGGCACTGTGGCGCCAGTACCAGTCATGGCCGACCAGTTCGTCGGAGGGGTCGAATTCTTCGGGGATTTCGTCGGATTCTGTCAACAGTTTGCTCCCTGAAATGCCGAAGGTATAGTACCAGCCGAGGCGGCCACCTGCGAGCCTCGAATTACCGCTACTGACCGGTGGGCCTATCCGGGCCCGGGGGACCGGTCGCCTTCCTTTGGCCACGGCCATTCCGGGGACTGCTCCCGCAACAGAAGCGCCAGATGCATGCTTAATGGCCGTCCCGCTGCGTATGCGGCACGTTGTAGGGCCTGCGCTATCGTCGCGGGCAACCCAAGCTGGACTTGCACTATGGGGTCCGCAGGGCCGTACCTGTAGGGCCTTCCTCGTTTCGCCATTGGTATACCTCCCTTGCTGATCCGAGAATATCACAAATCGAAAAGATTGCAACCTTTTTATATTGACAAAGTCCAGCCATCCTGTATAGTAGGGGCATGGCCGCCAGCCTCACACACACCATACCGACCTCCGACCCGGCACGCGCTGCGCATCTCTCCTGGCGGCCTGATGTGCGCCGTGCCGGGCGGGGGATAGAGGAGACAGACATGACGACCGCCATAGATCACAACTGGACACCCGAGGACCACCTGGACCCGATGGGCACGGTATACGACGCGCTGGCCGAGGGGCAGAGCGTGGACGAGATCGTGCAGGGGTTCATCGACGCGAGCCTGCAGATGGGAGATGGAGACCTGGAGTATTGGCAGGTCGACAAACTCCGCGCGTACTGTGAGCGCGAGGCGGCGCGGCTGGCAGGCAACTAACACTAACGCCCCGAGGGGCAGGAGAAACGAGATGAAGTTTGAAACGAAATACAGTTGCGGCGACATCGTGTACGAGATTGCGTATTCCACCCGGCGATACGAGGTGGCCTGCTCCGCCTGTGAGGGCACCGGAAAGGTCACGCTGGCCAATGGCGAGCGAATGTGCCCGGAATGCTACGGCCGCAGGACCGAATGGCGGCACGTCGATACGGAATGGCATGTGACCGGCGCGCTGACGGTTGGAGAGGTCCGCGTGTCATACCGCGCGGAGTACACCGAGGGCGAGGATACCATCGCCTGCAACACCGGGCACCAGGAAGAGAAGCGCGCCGAGGAATACATGTGCAGGGAGACCGGCATCGGGTCCGGGCGCGTGTATAAACTGAAGCGGCTGCTTCCGTCATTGGACGAGGCCCGGGCGGAATGCGACCGGCTGAACGCAGAGAAAGGAGGCGAGTGATGACACCAGGACAGATGAAAGCTTTTGCAACCATCATGCAGCCAAAAGTCGATCAAGGGCAGATGGAGCTCAAGGCGTGGCTTTCGGCACAGCCACAAGAAGATGTGGTCACTCTACTGGGCCATTTTGTACAACAGGCCGATTCCCTTGTTGGCAATGACGCGATAGCTGCATATTTTGCCATATACGGGCTTGGGAAGGCGTTAGAGAAGGGAGGCAAGTAATGCAATGCCAGGAACCAGGATGCGAGTGTGGCACGATGCTGGGCCAGGTGTGCGGCTGGTGCAGCGGAAGCGGGGAAGGGATGGCGGACGGCGCCTCCTGCACGGTGTGCCGCGGAAAGGGCGAGGCTGGCGGCGGGGACCAGTGCGAGCGGTGCGAGGGCTCGGGCCTTGAGCCCTGCAGAGAGTGCGGGGAGGGAATCCCTGACAATCAGGTGGCAATCCAGGACGCGGCCATCCCCGGCGACTATTACCACGAAGAATGCGCATGAAACGTGGGCATCATGTTCGCAGAGCGGGCCAAGGTCTAACCAAGGGAGGGAACGATGATT
>DATKZN010000089.1:0-4245 GCA_035527955.1 Gammaproteobacteria bacterium | reverse complement strand
TTCGGCATGTTTGAGTTGAAACCCCGCGCCTGACTTTCTACATCTGATCTCCTCTGACGAAGAGCCTCAGGGATCTGGCTATCGGCATGCAGTCATTGCTCAAGCCGGACGGTCTTGTCGATTCAGGTAAAGCTCCCGATCGATATCAGGAACGGTCATGAGACCGGACAATGCTCAGCCTGGGGTCGCATTCTGTATCTCTGTGGCGAGCTCGCGAAGGCCATGCAGGGCCAGGCCTAGCACCTCGCTGTCGGCCTCGCGAGGAAACACCATATACGCTGGATGAATGAACTCGGGTCCGCCACGGACCTGGAACAGGCGGCCGGGCATCTGATGATCAGCGAACGGATCAGCGGCCTGCCGGTTGTCGACGACGCCGGTCTTCTGGTCGGCATCATAACCGTGGCAGACTTCCTGCGTGCCATCGGGGCACCCGCTCATCAACCGCACCACAATCTCTGGCAGCCCCTGGATTCCCTGTTCAGCCACCTGACACATCACGGCGAGCCGGAGGCCCCGTATGCACCGGTCACGGAGCACATGGTTAAGAACGTGGTCTGCGTACAGCCCGAACAGGATGTGCATGAAGTTATCGAGATGATGAAGCAGAACAGTGTCAAACGCGTCGTCGTCTGCGACAGCGAGCTGTCGGGCACTCGGCATGATCACACGTTTGGACCTGGTGCGAATTTTCTTCGACCACTATACCCAGCCGCGCCAGGCCTGAGCTGTCGAGCAGCTCCAGCCGGCAGACCGGCGCCGTCTATTTCGCCCCGGCCGTCACTGGATACTGGTGCTCGCGACAGATCAGCAGGACATCCCGGTCCGATAACGGCTCCTGGGTCAGACCGCAAAAGTACTGTCCGTCGTGTCTTTGATTAAAGCGGCAGGTGTGACAGGGTGCGAAGGTTTTGAAACCGTTCATCTCCTGTATCGAATACAATAAGTCACACAGGGCTTTTTTGACCGCCTGACTTTCGGTGCCTGCAAGTCTTTTCAGCCCCGGCACCAATGATTTTGCGGGCGCGGCACGCTCGACCAGTCGCCGCCCCTTTGAGGTTGGCTTGAGGTGCACCAGCCGTTTATCTGCAGCATCACCCTGTTTGCGCAAGAGCCCCTTCTGCTCCAGCACCTTGAGCGTCTGGGATACGGTGCCCTTGGTCAACCCCAGAAATTCCGTGACGGCCTGTGGTGTATCGGAATAACGATTGCATTGTGTCAGAAATCTCAGGGCCTCCAGTTGTACCGGTCGCATGCCATATTCATTGCATACCGCACGCACATCTGCCCGCACCAGGTTGCCCAGGCGCTCTATTAGATCATGTATTTCTCGCATATCCGTGGCCATGCCAGAATTGTATCGTTTCGATACGTTATTGACAAACCAGAACAGGCCTCCTATATTGTTTCGTGTCGATACTTTTTTTTGCCGTGGAAAGCACTGACAACATCAATGAAAATTGACGAATACGATACCTGCGTTCGTAACAGCACAGGCGATCGACTGCACGTCGACATCCTGCTTCCAGGCGGTGAAGGCAGCAAGGCGACACACCACGCCAAAGCATGGCTGCAAGGCATCGGCAGCATCCAGGGCAGACAAGCCTGGAAAGTGCCATTGTTGCCACTCCGAGACTGCCGTTAGGGAAGTACCACAGCGAATCCGTGAACACGGATATTGCATTACCAGACGGGGTGTTGCCCCATTGCAGCCTGTTAACAGAACCACCAGAGGAGAAAGACAATGAAACGAACCCTACTCAACCTGATAATGTCATCATCGCTGCTGGTTACCGCCAGCACGCATGCCGGGGATAGTGTCGGCTATCCGGATGGATACCGCACGTGGACTCACATCAAGACCATGGTGCTGCATGAAGGGCATCCGCTGGAAAACCCCTTCCTGGGTATGCACCATGTCTACGGCAATGAGCAAGGCGTGCAGGGTACGAAATCAGGCCGGTTCGAGGATGGCGCCGTGCTGGTTTTTGATCTGCTCAAGAATATGACGCAGGAGAACGCCTCGACTGAGGGTGAGCGTGTACTGGTGGGTGTGATGGTCAAAGACAGCACCAGGTACCCAACGACCGGCGGCTGGGGATTCGAGGGATTCAAAGGCAACAGCCACACCGAGCGGCTGGTCAATGATGGCGGGCAATCCTGTTTCGCCTGCCATACATCACAGAAAGAAAATGATTATGTCTTCTCGCACTGGCGCGATTGAATATATCCTTCAGCTAACGATTGCAGCCGGATGGATGAACAGAATGCGTTAGCGTTCATTAACTGACTTCAGTTTAACTGACTTCAGTCGCTTGCCCCGGACAATCCCTCGCAGGGTACAAGCCTGCGAGGGACCCGGGGCTTTTTAGCTGTATTCCTCACGCGGGCCGCTGACCAGCGCCAGCGTTACATCGAACACGGTGCAACCGCCGGGAGCCTGTCAATACCAGCGGCATGCCGCTTTTAATATCGATGTATTCGATATTTTATAGCGAATGATGTCGTTTGACTGCCATATTAACGCCCTTATATAGTGCCAGCAGGGTAATAATTAACGAGGAGCTGCAGCATGAACACCGAGACACAGATTGCCTACGATGCCGAGGGTTACCTGATAGACCCGGCACATTGGGACGAATCCGTGGCCCGCACGCTCGCTGCGGATGAAGGGATTGAACTGGAAGCGGGCTACTGGCCGGTACTGCATTTCATGCGCGAATACTGGTTAGAACACCGCGTGGCGCCGGATGTCCCCCATGTCGTCGATTTCCTGGTCAAGGAACAGGGCTTCGAAAAAAGGCTTCAAAGCGACACCTGTTCCAGCTGTTTCCTTACGGCCATGTAAAACAGGCCTGTAAAATCGCCGGCATGCAGCGCCCCCGCGCCTGGAGCACCGGCTGACCCGGCCGCATGCGTTGACCCACCCCGATGTAAACCGACACATATCCTGTAGAGAGTTTTATACTGAACTGCTGTGCGCATACCCGATGGCACCTTTAGCGGATGCTGAACCACACGCGCATCGTCACAACCTTCGTCCCGGGAACAAACCACATGGCGCGCGCCCTACTCCTTCCCTATCGCCTGTTGTTCCCCCTGGCCGCGTTATTTGCGCTCGTCGCAATACCACTGTGGCTTGTCATTCGACGCATGCATCCCGCCATAACCGGCATTGACTGGCACGGCCATGAGATGCTGTTTGGCTACGCACTTGCCGTCATCGCCGGATTTCTTGCCACACGTGCGACACATGCCGTGAGCTGGGTTCTGGCCGGGACCTGGCTCGGCGCCAGAATCGCCGTTGCAACCGGTAGCGGCCCGGCCGCACTGATCGCCGGTATATCGTTTCCGGTAGTGGTTTTTCTCGTCGCGGCACCCCCGCTGATCGCCGGGGCCAAGCGCCGGGAAAATCGCATCCTGCCCGCGATACTCACCGCCCTGATTGCCGCCGATGCAGCATGGTGGGCAGGTAAGGTATGGTTTGGCCCGGCAGTACAAACTCATGTACTGCTGGCGGCAATCGACCTGGTTGCATTGCTGCTGTTACTCATTGGTGGCCGCGCCCTGCGCGTGGCCGCGGGCGGTCATCTCGAACGCCAGGGCATCGCGCGCCAGGATTACATGCAGGGCCGTTACGAACTTCCGCTGGCGGCATTCGCGGGCGGCGCGGCAATTGCCGACGCAATCGCACTCGAAACGGCAGCCGGCATCCTCTGCCTTGGCGCGGCGATGCTTGCACTCGCGCGCGTGTTGCCATGGCAGCTGCACCGTGCGCTTTCGGTTCCACAGCTATGGGCGCTCGCGCTCGGTTACCTCTGGCTTGTGCCGGGACTGGCGCTAAAGGGGATCGCACAGCTGGTTGAGAATTTACCCGTTACCGGAATGCTGCATGGTATCGGGATTGGCGCACTCGGCACCCTGACACTGGTCATGATGGCGCGCACCGCAACACTGCGGGCACGCAGACCGATCACGGATTTCGGGGATATCGGGGTCGCGGCCTTACTGGTCAGCGCAGCAGCACTCAGCCGTCTCCTCGCGTCGTGCATACCGGCCGCACAAAACCAGCTGCTCTGGCTGGCGGCTGCCACCTGGAGCGGCGCTTTCCTGATTCTGCTGGTCCGTCTCTGGCGCACGGCACTGCCTGACCACTCTGGAGAAACAATTGAAATGGACACATGAACGACGTCATTCCCGGGTTTCCAGCCCGCATATCTCACCGTGCGTCGGTTGTTTCACATA
>DATKZN010000088.1:0-6838 GCA_035527955.1 Gammaproteobacteria bacterium | reverse complement strand
TTAATCAGATGGTATGGACACCGCCCTCCCTTAACCGGCATCAAGGTGCCATAGTTGAGATGCGAATTTCAACTAAACCAGGAGGACGGTATCCATGAACAAGATTAGCGTACTGGGTCTGGATTTGGCAAAGAACCTTTTTCAGGTACATGGTGTGAACGAAGCCGGCGAGGTCCTGGTGCGTAAGCAGCTCACACGGTCACAGATGCAGCGTTACTTTGCCAGGTTATCTCCCTGCCTGATTGGCATGGAGGCCTGTAGTGGCGCCCACTATTGGGCCAGGATATTGACTGAACTGGGGCATACCGTTCGAATGATGGCACCGGCCTTTGTGAAACCCTACCTGAAGAGCAACAAGAACGATCGCAATGATGCCGAAGCGATCTGTGAAGCGGTGCAGCGGCCCAGCATGCGGTTTGTCCGGCCCAAGGCGCCTGAGCAACAGGCCGTTTTACAGTTGCATCATGGTCGCCAGTTGCTGGTACGCCAACGCGTTGCCCTGAGCAATCACCTGCGCGGGATCCTGTCGGAGTACGGTATCGTCCTGCCGCAAGGAGTCAAGGTGATCTCCCGGCGTCTGCCGGCGCTATTGGACGATGCCGATAATGAGTTGCCGATGCTGGCCCGCTATCTGCTGGCAGAACTCAAGTCGGCACACGATCAGCTGATGGAACGAATTGAACAGCTGGAGAGGCAGCTGAAGGCCTGGCATACCGGTAATGCCGTGAGTCAGCGTCTGGCCAGCATCCCGGGTATTGGCGTGTTAACGGCCACCGCATTGGCGGCCACGGTCGGTGAAGGCCAGGACTTCAGGAATGGCCGCCAACTGGCGGCCTACCTGGGGCTGGTGCCCCGTCAGGCTTCTTCGGGTGGCAAGGAGCGGTTGTTGGGCATCAGCAAGCGCGGCGACGGTTACCTGCGCAGCTTGCTGATCCATGGCGCCCGGGCCGTGATCCACCACATTCGGCGGCGCCTGAAAGCCCATCAACCCGGTGGCAACCCCTGGGTAGAACAGTTACTGCAACGCTGCCATGTCAATGAGGTGGCGGTCGCGCTGGCCAACAAAATGGCCCGCACCGCCTGGGTTTTGCTGGCCAGAAACGAAACCTGGTGTGCGGCGCGTCCGCTTTGACCGAATGGGCCGGTATATACCACTGATTAACGAGTAATGGAGGTCACGCACCGATTGCACAAGTGAGACAGGGGAAAACAGGTCGAACCACGACGGGTCAAACCCGGGGAAGCTCTTGAGGATAACAGCCTCGCTAATCAGATAGGGCCCCGTCGGCGCATACCATAGAGGCCAGGAGAACAGACTCCATCAACAGGCCGGATGTAAGACTGCAATCGATCCTCTTCACCAAAACTCACTTGGCATACGGGCGGTGTCCATGTAAGAGTTTCCCTTAATTTCGCAGCATCGCTCAAACCAGACATTCCGCTGTGGCTAGTAATCTGTCCATTTGCCCTGGTCGCTGCGCCTGGATCACCACAATCCCTGCGCTTCAAGCCAACGCAGTATGCGATCCGCTACCGCCTGCCATCCGGTCTCCAGCATCATGTCATGCGCCATGCCGGGTGAATTAGGGCAGGAAGTGCTCTGTCCAACACCACGCGGCATGCGACATGCCATGCACAAACAGGACTGGCGCGGCACGCGTATCGGATACGGGATCTCCTGTTATTATTTCCAGCTCCATGACATCCCCTTTACAACCCTGGCATTCCACCCGAAGCGGGAGAGCATTCGCCCGCAGGATATCAGGCTGCACCGTGATTATTGAGTGAGTGCCGCGGTGACCCATCGGGCCTATGGCCGTTTTCGGCTGATCGCAAGTCAGTATTCATTTGATATTGTCTGTCCACTCGACTCTGAGCCATTACACATGCATAGACACAGAATCCACGCAGCACTGCATCGATTATTTGTTTGCATCCTTGCGTGGGACATAAAAAAGGGGCGGTCAAACCGCCCCTTTTCGTGTCATGCTGCTGCAAGTATTATTTGGCTGCTTCGCGCTCTTTCGTTTCCTTGATCACATCCTCGGCGACGTTCCTCGGACACGGCATGTAGTGCAGGAACTCCATGGAGAACTGGCCACGGCCCGAGGTCATGGTGCGCAGGTCACCGATGTAGCCGAACATGGTGCTGAGCGGGCACTCGGAGCGAATGTGCACGTTGGTTGCGCCCGCCTCCTGTGACTTGATCATGCCACGGCGGCGGTTGAGGTCGCCGATCACGTCACCGACATGATCTTCCGGAATGTAGACATCCACCTTCATGATCGGCTCCATCAGCTGCGGGCCGGCCTTCGGCATGGACTGGCGGTAACCGGCACCGGCGGCCAGCTCGTAGGCAATCGCCGAGGAGTCCACCGGGTGGTAGGAACCGTCGAGCAGGATCACCTTGAAGTCGAGACACGGGAAGCCGGCCAGCACGCCGCGTTCCTTGCTCTTCTGGAAGCCCTTGTCCACGGCCGGCCAGAATTCGCGCGGCACGGTGCCACCGGTGACCGCCGACTCGAACACATAGCCGCTGCCCGGCTCGCCCGGCTCGATGGCGTATTCGATTTTCGCAAACTGGCCTGAACCGCCGGTCTGCTTCTTGTGGGTATAGCTGTCCTCGATACGCTGCGTAATGGTCTCGCGGTAGGCTACCTGCGGCTTGCCGACGGTCACGTCGACACCGTGCGTACGCCGCAGAATATCGATCTTGATGTCGAGGTGCAGTTCTCCCATGCCCTTGAGGATGGTCTCGCCGCTGTCCTCGTCGGTCTCCATGCGGAACGACGGATCCTCCTTGATCATCTTGCCCAGCGCGATACCCATCTTCTCGGCCGCGCCCTTGTCCTTCGGCGCCACGGCAATCGAGATCACCGGGTCCGGGAACACCATCGGTTCCAGCGTGGCCGGATTTTTCGGATCGCACAGGGTGTGGCCGGTCTGCACGTTCTTCATGCCGATCACGGCGACGATGTCACCGGCTTGCGCACTGTCCAGCTCCTGGCGCGAGTCGGCGTGCATCTCGACGATACGGCCGATGCGCTCGGTCTTGCCGGTAAAGGTGTTGAGCACAGTGGTGCCCTTTTCCAGACGACCCGAATAGATGCGGATGAAGGTCAGCGCACCGAAGCGGTCGTCCATGATCTTGAACGCCAGCGCACGCAGCGGCTTGTCGGCATCGACGATGGCGAACTTGCCGGTCTCCTTGCCCTCAAGGTCCACCTCCGGCTGCGGCGTCACCTGGGTCGGGTCCGGCAGGTAGTCGACCACGGCATTCAGTACCAGCTGGATGCCCTTGTTCTTGAACGCAGAGCCGCAGTAGGTCGGGAAGAAATGCAGCGCGATGGTGCCCTTGCGGATACAGCGCATGAGGTCCTCGACGGACGGCTCCTCGCCCTCCAGGTATTTCCCCATCAGGTCGTCGTCTTCATCGAGTGCCGTCTCGATCAGTTTCTCGCGCCACTCCTCGATCAGCCCGGCCATGTCGGCAGGCGGGTCCTGGACAGTAAAGGCAGCCGGATCGCCGGAATCGTCCCACACGTAGGCCTTGCGCGAAAGCAGGTCGACGACGCCCTTGAACTCGTCCTCGATACCGATCGGCAGCACCATGACCAGCGGCACGGCAGCGAGCACATCCTTTACCTGCTTGACCACGCGGTAGAAGTCCGCGCCCATGCGGTCGAGCTTGTTGACGAAGATCACGCGCGCGACCTCCGACTCGTTGGCATAGCGCCAGTTGGTCTCGGACTGCGGCTCGACGCCGCCGGACCCGCAGAACACGCCGACGCCACCGTCCAGCACCTTCAGCGAACGGTAAACCTCGATGGTGAAGTCGACGTGGCCGGGGGTGTCGATGATGTTCAGGCGGTGATCGTTCCAGTAACAGCTGGTGGCGGCGGACTGGATGGTGATGCCGCGCTCGCGCTCCTGGTCCATGAAATCGGTGGTCGTTTCGCCCTCATGCACCTCGCCGATCTTGTGGATCTTGCCGGTCAGCTTCAGGATGCGTTCCGTGGTCGTGGTCTTGCCGGCATCCACGTGGGCGAAGATACCGATGTTTCTGTACTTGGATAGATCAGTCATGTTCCTGCTACTCGTTGGTTAACTCGTTAAATCGACACACGTTATTGACCACTGGCCGGGTACCCGGCGCGGCTTTGACTCATGCCCGCGGTCGTGCGCATACCTGAAGATAAGGCGCGGGATTATAAACGATAGTGGCAACAAATCCATGAATCGGGCGCATTTCGGGCCGATTTCGCGGCAAAGGACACAGGCCAGCCCTGCGCATGCGGCGGCCGGCCCGCGCCGTTATAATGCCGCCATGCACGATATCCCGAGCCGCATTGCCGATGTCCTGCTGGAGATCGAGGCCACCCTGCGACGCCATGGCCGCTGGGACCGGGTCCGGCCGCCGGCCAGGTCGCTGGCCAGCCCCGAGCCATTCTGTATCGATACGCTGCGCTTCGAGCAATGGCTGCAGTGGGTGCTCCTGCCGCGCATGCAGCAGATCCTCAGCGAGTGCCGGCCCATTCCTGCCAGGAGCGGGATCTTCGATTATGCCGAGCAGTGCCTGCGCAAGAACGATCCGCCGAACGGCGCGCTGCTGGCGTGCATCCGGCGCTTCGACGAGCTGATCGCCATCCAGTCCGCGCCGCGCCGCCATTGAGCGTCAGTCCGCCCGTGACGCTGGATACCTTCCTGCGGCAGCTGCGGGAGAGCCCGGAGCTGGTCGAATTCGACGACATCCTGGCGCTGATCGACGCCCTCTATCGCTTCACACCGGTGGCATTTCGCAACGGCACGCTGCGCAACGCGGCCGGCCAGAACACCGGTTCCTGCAAGCTGCTCGCCTTCGCCCGGCTTCAAGGCCTCACCGGGCAGGAGACGCTGGCCTGTTTCGGACACCACTACCGGGACGCCGTACGGCTGCACCCGGACGGCGACAATCACCCGAATATCCGCAATTTCATGGCCAGCGGCTGGGCCGGCGTCGTGTTCGAGGCCGATCCGCTGGCGCCGCGCCAGCCACGCTGACAGCCGTCATCTCAAGATCCCGACCCCGGGACCGATGCCCGGACATGGACCCTGTCAATGTACTCGCGCGCCACGGCTTCAGCATCGGCACCGGTCTGTTCGAGGCCGAATCCGGTCAACGCATCGTGCTGCCGTTCCGGCGCGCAAGGGCGGCCCTGCTGGTCATCGCACTCATGGCACTCGTCATGACCGTGCCGGCCGTACATACGTTCCGCGACGCTGCCGGCAGCTGGGGCAATCTCGATGGCCTGTTCGACCTGACCTCGGCCCTGTTCCTCACCGGCTGGCTGCTGGGCTGGTCGATGGGCCTGTTCATCCTCTACGGCCTGTTCGCGTTGCTGTGGCTCGGGCGGGAGACACTGGTGCTGCGTCCCGGTGCCGTGGAAATCCGGCTTGGCCTGCCGCTCCTGTTCCTCCGGGCGCGGCTCGATCCCGCTCGCATCAGCGAGTTGCGCCATCACGTACCGCAGGCAGGCTCCGGCACAGCCTGGCGCGGACCGCACCTGGCATTCGAGTATGGCGGTTCCCGCATGGAGATCGGCTCGAATCTCGACCCGGCCGCCGCCGACCGGCTGGCCGGATTGATCCGCGCCCTGCCGGCCAGTACCGGCACCTGCGCGCCCGGCTATTACATCACCACGCCGCAGCAGGCGCTGGCTGCCGGCGCGGACGCCGACGACGCGACTGACCCGGCGCCCGTGATCACCCGGGCCGAGCCCTTCCCGCTATCCACGCTGGTACTGGTTGCCGCCAACCTGGTGCCAGTCATCGGCGTGCTGCTCTACGGCTGGGACCTCGGCAAGCTGATGGTCCTGTTCTGGGCGGAAAGCGGCATTATCGGTTTCTACAACCTGCTCAAGATGGCCGTGGTGCAGCGCTGGGCGGTGTTGTTTACCGGCCCGTTGTTCGTCGGCCACTTCGGCGCCTTCATGGCCGTGCATTTCCTGTTCGTCTACGCGTTGTTCGTGTCACGCAATACCAGCGTGGACAGCTCACTGGCGGAGGTGGGTCAGTACCTGTTCGCGCTGTGGCCGGCGCTGCTGGCCCTGCTGCTCAGCCACGGGCTGTCATTTTTCTACAACTTCATCGGGCGTGGCGAATACCGCAACAAGCGCATGCGCGAGCAGATGGGCGAGCCGTACGGTCGCATCATGATCATGCATTTCACGGTGATCATCGGCGGCGGCCTGAGCCTGGCGCTGGGCAGCCCCGTCGCGGCACTGCTGTTGCTCGTGACACTCAAGGTCGCGGCAGACATCACCGCGCATCGCAGGCAGCACCGCTAGCCCGCATTTCTCACCGGGATCCCGGAGAAGGTGAGACCGCTTTGCGGTCGAGAGGCTGGCCTGGGCCATGCTGGCGCACGACTGCAGGGATGCAGGAGGTACGAGTCCATGGATGGACTCGGTAGAGCGAAGCAGGATGCCAGAGCCGAGAGCAATGCAGGGAGCAATTGCCGAGGGCTCGTGTGACCAGACGCCGCTCCGGAACGAAAGACCCGCTCAAGGCGCAGAGCAGGGGCCCCGGCGTAGCCGGGGATGCAACCGCCGGTGGGCGGGATGTCGCCTCGAATGCCACCGCGGGTCTTCGCTTCACCGGGGGTCAGATCCCCACCGCTGCGCGGCGGGGCCCCTCTTCCGCCCCTCGAAGCGATGCAGCCGTAGCTACCACTTGAGTGAACAGGTCGCTCCCGACGGTCGCTACGGGCATCCTGCCCTCTCGCGACACTTGTGCATCCCTGCACATCGTCCTCTCT
The DNA here is from genome assembly GCA_035527955.1 of Gammaproteobacteria bacterium. Taxonomy (GTDB): domain Bacteria; phylum Pseudomonadota; class Gammaproteobacteria; order UBA9214; family UBA9214; genus UBA9214. Next base: position 42 of record DATKZN010000088.1, on the reverse strand, counting down.
CCCGGCGACGATGGACAGGAAGTCCGAGTGTCGCGAAGCACA
>DATKZN010000087.1:0-7071 GCA_035527955.1 Gammaproteobacteria bacterium | reverse complement strand
TGCACGTGCGCGATACCACTCAGCACGTCGCGGGCCTGGTCTATGCCGGCAGCGCGCTTGGCGCAGTGTTCGCCGGCGACCTGATCACGCTGTTCATCTTCTGGGAACTGCTCGCGCTCAGCTCCGTGTTCCTGGTGTGGGCACGCCGCAGCACCCGCTCGACCCGTGCCGGCATCCGTTACCTGCTGTTCCAGGTGACCTCGGGCCTGCTGCTGCTGGCCGGCGCGCTGGTCCATTACCGGCAGACCGGTTCGCTGGCCTTCGACTTCATCGGCCTGGAGAGCCCCGGCGGCTGGCTGATCTTCATGGCCTTCGGCATCAAGTGTGCCTTCCCCCTGCTGCACAACTGGCTGACCGACGCCTACCCGGAGGCGACGCCCACCGGTGCCGCCGTCCTGTCGGTCTTCACCACCAAGACCGCGATCTACGCGCTGGCACGGGGCTATCCCGGGACCGATCTGCTGATGTACATCGGCGCGGTCATGACCTGTTTTCCCATCTTCTTCGCGGTCATCGAGAACGACCTGCGCCGCGTGCTGAGCTACAGCCTGATCAACCAGCTCGGGTTCATGGTCTGCGGCATCGGCATCGGTACCACGCTGGCGCTGAACGGCGCCGTGGCCCACGCCTTTGCGCACATTCTCTACAAGGCGCTGCTGTTCATGAGCCTGGGCGCCGTACTGTTTCGCGCCGGCAACACCAACGCCTCCGACCTCGGCGGCCTGTACAAGACCATGCCCAGGACCACGTTGCTGTGCATCGTCGGAGCCGCGTCGATCTCCGCCCTGCCCCTGTTCAGCGGCTTCGTCAGCAAGTCGCTGGTCATGAGCGCCTTGCTCGCGGAAGGGCACGACATCCTCTGGCTGATGCTGCTGTTCGCCTCGGCCGGCGTGCTGCATCATGCCGGCATCAAGGTACCGTACTTCGCCTTCTTCGCGCACGACGCCGGGATCCGCACCCAGGAGGCACCGCGCAACATGCTGCTGGCCATGACACTGGCGGCCGCACTGTGCATCCTGATCGGCATCCAGCCGCAGTATCTCTACGCGTTGCTGCCCTGGGAGGTCGAGTACTGGCCGTACGACACCACCCACGTGCTGGCACAGCTGCAGCTGCTGTTCTTCGCCGCGCTGGCCTTTGTCTGGATGGAGAAACAGGGCTTCAGTCCGCCGGAGCTCCACGCGGTGAACATCGATGCCGAGTGGCTGTACCGCAAGCTGTTGCCGGCAGGCGGACGTTTCGTATATGGCGCCCTGCAGCGGACGACGCAGGTACTGGCAGGTATGAAGCAGTTCTACCGGCGTCACGTGTTGAGCGCATACTGCCGGACGACACTGGCGGACTATCACCTGGCGGAGTCATGGCCTACCGGCAGTATGGTGTTGTGGATCGCGGCGGTGCTGGGCAGTTACCTGCTGCTGGACATGGTGTTCTGACGCACCGGAATCATGCTTCGCGCAAGCATCGGGGCACCATCAGAACATAATCGCGGGTGAGATCCGATCCTAGAGGTTGCCTGATTGTCGTAGGAGCGCTTCGCAAGCGCGATCTTTACCACGCTAGAAAAGATCGCGGATGAGATCCGCTCCTACAAGATAACTGGATTACGGATCAGGGCATGATCATGCCCTGTGTCCCCGATGCCCCCTGTGGCGATATATCTTTACTGGCGCCTTTGCGTTGCGTATTTGCGCGAGAAAACATCTAGGATGAGCTGTCGACACTGCGCCAGACCACCTTGCCGTCACTCTTGCCGGCGATGGCATCCAGCCTGGCCTCGTGCAGTGCAACTTCCTCGTCCGTCGCCCTGATCACCCGCAACTGCGGACGCCCGGCCGGCAGGCGGCGAATGACGCCATCCGTGCTGCCACCGCGCGCCTCGTTCGAACCATTGGCATCCAGCGACAGGCTGACCTGGCCACCGGTCATGGCAAGGTAGACATCGGCCAGTATCTCGGCGTCCAGCAATGCGCCATGCAGATCGCGCTGGGAATTGTCTATATCGTAGCGCCGGCACAATGCATCGAGGCTGTTGCGTTGTCCGGGGTGCATGCGCCGCGCCAGCTGCAGGGTATCCAGCACACCGCAAAGCTGACCCACGCTGTCCGCGGGCTCGCCGAGCAGACGCAACTCGTGGTTGATGAAACCGACATCGAATGGCGCGTTGTGTATGACCAGTTCGGCGCCACGTATGAAATCGAGGAATTCGCCGGAGACATCGGCGAAGCGCGGCTTGTCGAGCAGCTGTTCGTTGGTGATGCCGTGTACCTCGATGGCGCCTGCATCGATTTGCCGGTCAGGCTGTATGTACTGATGGTAGGTATTGCCGGTCAGGCGCCGGTCCACCAGCTCGACGCAACCGATTTCTATGATGCGATGACCATCGGCGGGTTCAAGTCCGGTGGTTTCGGTGTCGAGCACGATTTGCCGCATGTCTGTACCTCGTAATATCCGGCGCGCTGCGCCATGGACTGTCCGGCTACTGTTTGCCTGCTTACCGACGCACGGGCGTCGCTAGGGCGTCGTTCCATCCTGCAGCAGTTCGTCGATCGCCTGGTTCGCCAGCCGGTCGGCCAGCTCGTTTTCCTCGTGGCCGCTGTGGCCGCGCACCCAGGTCCAGCGGACGACGTGATCGCTTGCGGCGCGGTCCAGGCGCTGCCACAGGTCCACGTTCTTGACCGGCTTTCTGGCCGCGGTCTTCCAGCCGCGCCGTTTCCAGCCCGCCAGCCACTCCTCGATGCCCTTCTGCACGTACTGCGAATCGGTGACCAGGTGCACACGGCACGGTCGCTTCAGGCTTTCCAGGGCGGCGATGGCCGCCATGAGCTCCATGCGATTGTTGGTCGTCTGCGCCTCCGCACCGTACAGGGTCTTCTCGTGACCGTTGTGGCGCAGCAGCACACCCCACCCGCCCGGACCGGGATTGCCGCGACAGGCACCGTCGGTGAAGATCTCCGTTTCAGTTGATTCTGCGCACATTGCCCTGGTTTGAAGAGGGCAAGCCCACCGGAAACAGTCGTGTTTGCGGACGCAGGCTTTCCCTGAGTGGCGTCATGACGACGGTGCGCTTGCGTGCGACCAGGATATAACTTGCCGACAGCAGCATGTGGCCATTGCCGTCGACCCGGTCCATGAACTGCAACCGCGCCAGTACACGCCGACTGCGCACTGGCGGTCGCTGGAACAGGTAATGGCTGTGCAGGGTATCGAAGCCGAGCAGGCCGAGCCAGTCCTTGATACGGTGCAGGCTCTGGAAGCGCGCCCCCCAGGGCATGGTATTGCTGCGCCGCGTCAGTTTCCGGCGCAGGCCCCACAGGCTGAACGGATTGAAGCCCAGGATCACGAGGTGGCCGTCCGGGATCAGGCTGCGGTCGGCCTCGCGCAGCACCTGGTGCGGATTGTCGCTGAGGTCGAGGGTGTGCGGCAGGACGATGGCATCGACCGAATCGGTCATGATCGGCCAGTTTTCCGTATCCGCTGAAAGCCCCACACCCGGCTGCGTCAAGGGACCGACGCTCTGGATAACGTGATGCGGGATACGGCTGTCATCCAGCCGACACTGCCCCCATGGCGGGTCGATGACGACCATGTGATAGCCGAACAGCATCGGCAGCTGCGCGGCGAGCGCGGCCGCTTCCGCCGTGGCCAGTTGCTGTCCAAGCGGACGCTGATACCAATTGCGCAATGACATGGCGCGGGAAGGCATGGAAACGTCGGTTTTCATCGCACACAGTTTAGCGCATCTGCGCACCGGGCGCGTCATAAAAACAGCAGCAGCGATGGCGGTTGACCTGACCCCGGGGGGCTGTCAGCATACTTGGCACACCGACCTGTACCGCAAGCACCCCTGGACGGCACTAATGGTGAACTGCGTCACAGTTTACCTTTCAAGCCGGTTTTCAGCGAAGACGATACATACTTGTTATGAAAGCGCTGCGTCTGACATTGCCCGCCCTGTTCATCCTGCTGCAATCAGGGTGTGCATCCGTTGATCGCTCGGTCGCGCACGTTGAACCCGCCGCGGACGCGGCAGCTGACATCATGCCCTTCATCACTGCACAGGAAGGACCGGCCGCCGGCAATCCTGCCGCGCTGACGGCCTATACCGATGATGATTTCTGGCAACAGCTGCGCAGCGGTTTCGACCTGTCCGGATCACAGCGGCAGGCCGTGCAGCGCCAGATCGCCACCTACAGCAGAAATCCCGACCAGGTGGAGAAGATCTTCGAGCGCGGCTCCCCCTACATGGCCTATATCCTGCACGAAGTCGAGAAGCGCGGCCAACCGCATGAACTCGCGCTGCTGCCGTTCGTGGAAAGCGCCTATGATCCGTTTGCCTATTCGCACGGACGCGCCGCCGGCCTCTGGCAGTTCATCCCCGGCACCGGCCGGCTCTACGGACTGGAACAGGACTGGTGGTATGACGGCCGACGCGATGTCATCGCCTCGACGGAAGCGGCGCTCGATCATCTGGACAAGCTGCACGACGAATTCGACGGCGACTGGCTGCTGGCTCTGGCTGCCTACAACTCGGGAAGCGGCACCGTGCGCTCGGCTATCAGGCGCAACGCAAAGGCCGGCAAGCCTACCGATTTCTGGGACCTGAAGCTGCCTAAGGAGACCTCCGCCTACGTGCCGCGCCTGCTTGCCATCAGCGCCATCGTCACCCGGCCCAATCACTACGCTATCGACTTGTCTGCCATCGACCCGAAGCCCGCCTTCGACGTGATCGATACGCACGGGCAACTGGACATCGGCATCGCCGCCGAACTGGCCGGGATGGAAACCGAGGAGCTCTACCAGCTGAATCCCGGCTTCAACCGCTGGGCCACGCACCCCGACGGCCCGCACCGCCTGGCCATTCCGACCGACAAGACCGACACCTTCGTGCAGGGACTCGAGGAACTGCCCGACGACAAGCGACTGAAGTGGGTGCGCCATGCCATCAAGCGTGGCGAGACACTGTCACACATCGCCAGTCGCTATGACACCACGGTTGCCGTACTGCGCAGCGCCAACCAGCTCAATGGAACCCGGATCAGGTCCGGGCAACATCTGCTGGTACCGGTTGCGGCACGCGACCCGGCCGTCTATTCCGCGACACCCCTCAAGCGGGCGGTCGCCAGTCGTTCCGGCAGTACGATCAACTACGTGGTGAGTGCCGGCGACAGCCTGTGGTCGATTGCAAAACACCACAAGGTCAAGGTCAGCCAGATCGGCCAATGGAACCGCCTGGACCCCGGGGCGGCCATCAAGCCGGGCCAGAAACTGCTGCTCTACTCCCGTGACGGTGCAGTGCCGGACGGCAAACAGATTCGCACCATTCGTTACACCGTCCGCAGTGGCGACTCGCTGTATCGCATATCCAGGCGATACAACGTTGCCGTCAATGACCTGCGCCGCTGGAACAGCCTGCCCGAGGGCAAACTCCTGCAGCCGGGGCAACGCCTCAAGCTCTATATCGACATCACCGATGTCGCGCAGAGCAGCTGACGCTTGACCGGGATAGTGCACCCGCTGGTCGCGGGTTGACCGTTGATCGCCTGAAACTGCAAGTATCCTGATCCTGCTTGAACATAATCCTGCGTATGATTTGCAACCGGCCAGCGACTAACCGGGTTAGCCCCCCGCGCGCTGCGCGGTGTAATCCTGCATCAGCTTCGCCGAACCGGCGCCGCAACTGATAATCGAGCGCATCGCATCCTGCACCGGGATTTTCACCGGCTGCACATATTTCCCGTCCAGGTGGTAGATCAGGCCCGAGGTGGGGTTCGGCCCGGTGGGCACGAACAGGGTGTAGCTGCCATCGGCATGTTTGTCGGTGATGAACGCGGTGACCCGGGTATCGTTACCGAAGATCTGTGCGATGGCCACCGACGAAAACGGTGAATCCTTGCGGCTGCCGAAGATCTGCAGCACGGTGTCCTTGATCATCGAGTAGCCGGGCGCGAGCTGGAGGATGCGCGTCTCGATCACCCGGTAGAAAAAACTGCCCAGCCGGGTGCGCACCAGTACGCCGACGAAGAAACAGCTCACGACGATCAGGATTATTACAATAACTTCTGCTGCATATTCATTAAGTTGCGAATCTTTTATCAGAAGTCGCGTTAATGGCTCGATCAACCCTGTCACGAGGTTGAACACCCACAGCGACACGGCCGCCAGGATCGCCACCGGCAGGATCACCACCACGCCACCGAGCAGGGACGTCTTCAGGAAACTCTTGAGCTTGCCCATGCAGGCACCTCCATAAACGTCAGGATGAACGGAACGGGAGCTTACTCGGGACGCATGTGCGGGAACAGCAGCACGTCGCGGATGGACGGCGCATCGGTGAACAGCATCACCAGCCGGTCGATGCCGATACCCTCGCCAGCGGTCGGCGGCATGCCGTGTTCCAGCGCCCGGATGTAGTCTGCGTCGAAATGCATGGCCTCCAGGTCGCCGGCGTCCTTGTCCGCCACCTGCTGGCGGAAACGCTCCGCCTGGTCCTCGGCGTCGTTAAGCTCCGAGAAGCCGTTGGCCAGTTCGCGCCCGCCGACGAAGAACTCGAAACGGTCGGTCACGAACGGATCGGCGTCGCTGCGCCGCGCCAGCGGCGAGACCTCGGTCGGATAGGCGGTGATGAAGGTCGGGTCATCGAGCCGGCCCTCCACGGTCTTTTCGAAGATCTCGATCTGGATCTTGCCCAGCCCGTAGCTGTCTTTCAGCGCAATGCCGAGCCCGCCGGCCACCGCCCGTGCCCGCTCGATGTCGTCGATGTCGGCGGCGCCCAGTTGTGGGTTGAAATTCAGGATAGACTCGCGCACTGTCATGCGCCGGAACGGCTTGCCGAAATCGTAGCGGCTGCCCTGGTACTCGAGTGTGGTATCGCCATGCAGTTGCTGCGCCATCCTGCGCAGCAGGTCTTCCGTCAGGTCCATCAGGTCGTGGTAGTCCGCGTAGGCCTGGTAGAACTCGAGCATGGTGAATTCGGGGTTGTGGCGCGTCGACAGCCCCTCGTTACGGAAGTTGCGGTTGATCTCGTAGACCTTCTCGTAACCGCCCACTACCAGCCGTTTCAGGTACAGC
>DATKZN010000086.1:0-8468 GCA_035527955.1 Gammaproteobacteria bacterium | reverse complement strand
GTGCTGCCCGAGATCGGCGAGTTTACCGCGGCGCCGTCCGCCGCCGCGCCGGTTGTCGAGGCGCCGCCAGAGGAAACCACGACACCGCAGTTCTTCATGACGGATGAATGAATTCCAGTTACAGGGCGCTGATCAACCCGCGGACCTGACCTCCGTGGCGGTGCCGCGCCGCCCGCCGTTCCTGTTCGCCAAGCGCAACGGCGTGCTGGTCACCGGCTATGCCGATGACCGGGCACTGGTGGTGCATACGGCCAATGTCAGCCCGTCTGCGCTGATCGAGCTGCGCCGGCTGGTGGGGGTGCCACTCAAGCTGCAGCGGATCGACCAGGAGCAGTTCGACGCCCTGTTGTCCAACAGCTACGAGCAGGGGTCCAGCGAGGCCATGCAGATGATGGGCGACATCGGCGATGACCTCGACCTGATGCACGTCGCCCAGGGCCTGCCCGAGCCGGCGGACCTGCTCGAAAGCGAGGACGATGCACCGATCATCCGCCTGATCAACGCCCTGCTCACCGAGGCGGTCAAGGAAAACGCCTCGGATATCCATATCGAACCCTTCGAGAACCGCCTGGTGGTGCGTTTTCGCTGCGACGGCGTACTGCGCGAGGTGCTGGAGCCGCAACGGGTGCTGGCGCCGCTGCTGGTATCGCGCATCAAGGTCATGGCACGGCTCGACATCGCCGAAAAGCGCCTGCCGCAGGACGGCCGTATCTCGCTGCGGGTGGCGGGCCGTGCCGTGGACGTGCGTGTCTCCACGCTGCCGTCCGGCAACGGCGAGCGTGTCGTGCTGCGCCTGCTGGACAAGCAGGCCGGGCGGCTCGATCTCGAACAGCTCGGCATGTCCGCGCCGTCCCGGGATGAGATCGATATACTGATCAACAAGCCGCATGGCATCATCCTGGTCACAGGCCCGACCGGTTCCGGCAAGACCACCACGCTGTATGCGGCGCTGGGCCGGCTCAACAACAAGCGGCGCAATATCATGACCGTCGAGGACCCGATCGAGTATTACCTCGATGGCATCGGCCAGACCCAGGTCAACACCAAGGTCGCCCTGAGTTTTGCCCGCGGCCTGCGCGCGATCCTGCGCCAGGACCCCGACGTGGTGATGGTCGGCGAGATACGCGACCTGGAAACGGCCGAGATCGCCGTGCAGGCCAGTCTCACCGGCCACCTGGTGTTTTCCACCCTGCATACCAACAGTGCCGTCGGTGCAGTGACCCGCCTGCGTGACATGGGCGTCGAGCCCTTCCTGCTGTCGTCGAGCCTGGTCGGTGTACTCGCGCAGCGCCTGGTGCGCGTGCTGTGCGATGACTGCAAGGATCCCTACACCGCGGGTCAGGCCGATTGCACGGCCATGGGTATTGCCGTGGACAATCCGCCGACCCTGTTTCGCGCGCGCGGTTGTCCAACCTGCAACCAGCTTGGCTATCGCGGGCGTACCGGCATCTATGAGCTGATAACACTCAACGATGCCATGCGCGCCATGATTCACGACGGTGCCGGCGAACTGGAACTGGAACGCGAGGCACGCAGGAAATCGCCTAGCATCCGCCAGGACGGCTGGCGCAAGGTGCTGGATGGCGTCACCTCGGTCGAAGAGGTCCTGCGCGTGACGCAGGGCGACTGATCGACAGCCCCGCGTGCGCCCTGCGGCCAGCAACCGAATGCCCATGATCCCGGTCCGGCACGGAGCCTGCTGACAGGTGGGTGCCTTCGAATATACGGCGCTGGATGCAAAGGGGCGCGAAAAGAAGGGTGTCGTCGAGGGTGATGCGCCGCGCCAGGTGCGCCAGCAGCTTCGTGACCAGGGCCTGGTCCCGGTCGAGGTGCAGGAGGTCGCGCAGCGCGAGACGCGTACCCATGGCCGACCGTCCCTGCTGAAGCGTGGCATCAGCGCCACCGACCTTGCCCTGATCACCCGCCAGCTCGCGACACTGGTGCGTGCCGCATTGCCGCTGGAGGAGTGCCTGCGTGCCGTTGCCCAGCAAACCGACCGGGCACGCCTGAAGAGCATGCTGCTGGCAGTGCGCTCGCGGGTGATGGAAGGACATACCCTGGCCTCCGGTCTGGCCGACTTCAAGCACGTCTTTCCCGAGCTGTACCGCACGACGGTGGAGGCCGGCGAGCAGTCCGGTCACCTGGACCGGGTGCTGGAGCGGCTCGCCGATTACACCGAGAATCGCCAGCAGATGCGCCAGAAGATTCAGCTGGCGGTGTTCTACCCGGCCATGCTGACCATCGTGGCCATCCTGGTGGTCGGCGGTCTGATGACCTATGTCGTGCCGCAGGTGGTGCAGGTGTTCGAGAACATCGGGCAGGGCCTGCCGGCGCTGACCCGCGGCCTGATCGCCGTCAGCGACTTCATGCGCAACCAGGGCTTCATCCTGCTCGGTCTGCTGGTACTGCTGGGTGTTGCCGTGTCCTGGTTGTTGCGCAGTGAGGACAACCGGCGTCGCTTTCATCGCGTGCTGCTGCACGTGCCGCTGGTCGGTCGTCTGGTAAGTGGTCTCGAGACCGGGCGTTTTGCGCGCACCTTCAGCATCCTCACTGCCAGCGGCGTCTCGGTGCTGGAGGCCATGCGTATCTCCGGGCAGGTGATTTCAAACCTGCCGATGCGCGACGCGGTCAACGAGGCCGCGGCACGCGTGCGCGAGGGTGCCGGTATTGCCGCGTCACTCGAACGCAGCGGTTATTTCCCGCCCATGACCGTACATCTCATCGCCAGCGGCGAGGCGAGTGGCAAGCTGGAAGAGATGCTGGAACGTGCCGCCATCAACCAGGAGCGCGAGATCGAGACCATGATCGCCGCGGTCATGGGTCTGTTCGAACCGCTGCTGATCCTGGTTATGGGTGGCGTGGTGCTGGTGATCGTGCTGGCGATCCTGCTGCCGATTTTCGACCTCAACCAGCTGGTGCAGTGAACGGCATGGCATCAGCCGTCCGCGGGTCTGCGTAGACGGGTGATCTCACGCGCGTAGCCATGGACGATCCGGTGACTGCCCGGGAACCGATTTGAACCGGCCGACGGCCGGCTCGTGGAATAGGCGGGTTAATAGCCGCCTGCGGCCATGTCGATGGTGCCCGGGATGGCGCCGATGCGCTCGATGCCCGTGTCTATGCTGCCGTCCGGGTGCAGGTCCAGCCAGCGATAGCCGGGGGCGGTGATATCCACGGCGAAGCCGGTGCTGTGAGGCAGGAACTGGATGCAGGTGGAAGGTGAAGACAGCAGCATGACGTCCCCGCGCCGGGTCGACAGTTCCTGGTGCACGTGCCCCCACAGGATTGCCCGCACCTGCGGGTGCCGGTCGATAACGGCGAAGAAGGCCTCCGGGTTGTCGACGGCCATGGTATCCAGCCAGCGGCTGCCCATCGGCACCGGCTGGTGATGCAGGCATACCAGGGTATGTGTAGCCGGCGCTGCCTGCAGATGCCGCTCCAGCATCGACAGCGTGGCCTCCGTCAGGTGGGCGCCTTCGCTGCCGGGTATGGTTGAATCCAGAAAGATGAAATGCCAGTCGGCATGGAATATATGTTCGACGAAGCGGCACTGGCCCTCGTTACCCGACAGCTGCAATGCCTGCGATTCATCATGGTTGCCCGGCAGGCAGTAGACCGGCACACCGATGCCGTTCATGTTCGTGAAGAAACGCTGATAGGCGCTGCTGGTACCGTCGTGGGCGAGATCCCCCGTGGCCAGCACGAGGTCGGTAGGCTGCTCCCGGTCCGCGACGGCTGCCAGCACGGCCTGCAGCGAGTGTTCGGTATTGAGTCCGAGCAGGCAGCCGTCGCTGCCGGCGAACAGGTGCGTGTCGGTAATCTGCAGCACTCTGACGGTGTGTCCGGCTGCCGGCTGTAAGTCGTTCATCCCCATGCCTGTCGCTATCCGCGGTTCTTTATCGTTTGTGTACTGTTCGTGCATCGGGTTCGTGCTGTCCCGCAGCATCCCGATGCCCGCTGTAACAGCGCCCGGTACCGCCGGTGCTACAGGTCACATCGTGTATCTTTACAAAACGGCGGCGCTTTGTCATGTCGGGAGGGTGCCTAGCCCAGCGCCTTGTAGAAGACCTTTGAATTGCGCTGGTAGTTGTAAAGCGCCTTTTTTCTGGCGGGCAGGTGCGACAGGTCGCCCGGCAGGAAGCCGCGTTCCCTGAACCAGTGCGCCGTATGGGTCGTCAGCACGACCAGCTGTTTGATCCCGTTCCGCACCGCCCGGTGCTCGACAGCCTGCAGCAGCGCATCCCCGCGTCCCTCGTTGCGGTAGTCGTCATGCACGGCGAGGCAGGCAAGCTCGGCCTGGGTGCGCTTGTCGCCGGGATAGAGTGCCGCGCAGGCGATGATGGTGCCATCGCGCTCGATAACCAGGAAGTGACCGATTTCCATTTCCAGCAGCTCGCGTGAACGCCTGACCAGGACACCCTGTTGCTCAAGCGGCTTGATCAGTTCCAGGACTCCGCCGACGTCATCGATAGTGGCATCGCGCAGGCCCTCGAAGGGGTCGGCGGTAATCAGCGAGCCGAGTCCGTCACGGGTAAACAGTTCCAGCAACAGTGCACCGTCCTGCTGCCGGTCGAGCAGGTGCACGCGCCGCACACTGCCGCGACAGGCCTGGATCGCGCTGTGCAGCTGCCGGCGCATGGTTTCGCTCAGTTGCCGCCGGCCGTCCAGCAGCGCCTGCGCTTCGTTGATGGTCAGCTGCGCAATCAGGCGCCTGCGCCCGTCGCGCAGTTTCTCGCCCTCGTTCAGCAGCACCAGCTTGTCGGCCTGCAGCTCGATGGCGGTGGCGGTAGCGACTTCCTCCGCGCTCAGGTTGAACACCTCGCCGGTCGGCGAATAGCCAAGCGGCGAGAGCAGCACGATGCGCCGGTCGGCGAGGTGTTGCCGGATGGCCGCCCCGTCGATGCGCCGTACCTCGCCGGTATGACAATAGTCGATGCCGTCGCGCACGCCGAGTGGCCGCGCGGTGACGAAGTTTCCCGAGCTGACACCGATGCGTGCGCCGGACATCGGTGTGTTGGCAAGCCCCATCGAGAGCAGTGCCTCGATTTCCACGCGCACCGAGCCGGCGGCCTCCTTGACGCAGACCAGCGCGGCATCATCGGTTATGCGCAGGCCGCGGGCGTACTCCATCTCGATACCGCCGGCCGACAGCTTGCGCTCGATCTGCGGGCGCGCGCCGTGCACCAGGACCAGCTGAATGCCGAGGCTGTGCAGCAGCGCGATATCGTGAATCAGCTCGGGGAAGTGCGCATCCTCAACGGCCTCGCCACCGAATACCAGCACGAAGGTGCGGCCGCGATGCGCATGTATATACGGCGCGGAGTGCCGGAAGCCGTCGATGAATTGCCTGTTATGTTCGTTGCTTTTCATGGCGCCTGTTATAGCAAGGGGTCGGTGTCGATACAAACGGATTTGATCATCCGGCGCAGCAGGTCGACGGTCGGTTGCAGCCGGTCCAGCGCGAGGTATTCGTCAGGCTGGTGGGCCTGCTCGATGTTGCCCGGTCCCAGGATGATCGTGTCCATGCCGAGCTGTTTCAGGTAGGGCGCTTCCGTGGCGAAGGCGACGGCCTCCGGGGTGTGGCCGGTGAGTCGTTCGGCCAGCCGGACGATGGGTGCCGCGGCAGCGGTTTCCATGGCCGGGATGCCTTCAAACAACGCGTCGAAGTGTATCTCGATGCCGCTGTCCGCCAGTGCTTCGGTGACGTGCCGGTGCAGTTCGCCGCGCAGTTCGTGGACGTCCATGCCGGGCAGCGGGCGCAGGTCGAGTTGCAGTTCGCAGTCGGCACAGATGCGGTTCGGGTTGTCGCCACCGTGGATATGGCCAAGATTGAGCGTCGGTACCGGAACGGCGAACAGCGGATTGTTGTACCGCGTCTGCAGTTCGTCGCGCCAGGCCAGGATGCTGCCGATGACACGATGCATGGCTTCCAGTGCGCTGTTGCCCAGTGCCGGGTTGCTGGAATGACCGGCGTGACCGTGCAGCCGGATACGTTCCATGAAGATCCCCTTGTGCATGCGCACCGGGCGCAGGCCGGTCGGCTCGCCGATGACGGCATGGCGTGCATGTGGACGCTGCCGCTCGACCAGTGCGCGCGCACCTGACATGGAGGTTTCCTCGTCGGCCGTGGCCAGTATGACCAGAGGCTCGTGCAGCTCAGCCGCGCGCAGCCCGCGGCAGGCCTCGATCGTCAGGGCCAGGAAGGCCTTCATGTCCGAGGTGCCCAGGCCGTACAGGCGCTGATCGGCTTCCGTGAGGCGGAACGGGTCGAAGCGCCACGCGCCCTGATCGTACGGGACGGTGTCGGTGTGGCCGGCCAGCACCAGTCCGCCTGGCCCGCTGCCCAGGGTCGCGATCAGGTTTGCCTTGGCCGGCGTGCCCGGCAACGGCATGACCTCGACGACAAAACCGGCCGACTCGAGCCAGACTGCCAGCAGGTCGATGACGGCGCGGTTGCCCTGGTCCAGCGCCGGGTCGACACAGCTGATCGAAGGGGTGCCGATCAGGCCCCCGATCATGTCCAGCAGCGAAGGTGTGTGTCTCATCCTGGTTACCGATCGTGTCCGCAGGGCTGACTATAACGCATCGATCCGTATGCCGGACAGTTGTCGCGACTTGCCCGCTTACTTCGAAACGACCACAAGCTGTGGCTTGCGGGTGTGGGAGAAGCTGCTGAGGGGTTCGGGCCTGGCGTATACGTGGCCCTGCAGGAAGTCGATGCCCATGTCGCGCAGTTCGTTGGCAACCGCGAGTGTTTCCACGTGTTCGGCGATGGTCTGCTTGTCGAGCAGACGCCCGAGCTCGTTGATCGATCTGACCATTGCATAGTCGACCGGGTCGGAGAGTATGTCGCGCACGAAGGTGCCGTCGATCTTGAGGAAATCCACCGGCAGTTTCTTGAGGTAGGTAAAGGAAGACAGGCCACTGCCAAAATCGTCCAGCGTGAAACGGAAGCCGCGACCACGCAAGGTCAGCATGAAGCCGGTTGCAGCAGAGATGTTGGTGATGGCGGCGCTTTCGGTGATTTCGAAGATTATCCGTTCGGGTGGTGCGCCGGTATGTTCCGCATGGTCGATGATGTATTGCAGCATTTCCCGGCTGGTCAGGGTGTGGGCGGACAGGTTGATGGCAATGGTGATCGGCCAGTTGTTTGCGGTGCTGTGCTCTGCCAGCCATTGCAGGGCCTGGTCGATGACCCAGCGGTCGATGGCGGTGGCCATGTTGTATTTTTCCGCAGGCGGTATGAATACGCGCGGCGAAATGACGGAACCATCATCGTCGATCATGCGCAGTAACAGTTCGATATGCTTGCCGGAGCCGTTGCTGTCCGCGCAGGGGATGATCGGCATGTAGTACAGTTCGAACTGGTCCTGCTCCAGGGCGCGCGTCAGGCGCGAAACCCACTGCATTTCGCTGCGCCGCTGCTGCAGCTGTCGATCACCCAGGTAGGCGACCTGTACCTGGTTGCGTCCGGATTCCTTGGCGATGTAACAGGCCGAGTCCGCTGCGCTCATGGCACTCGCGATATCGGCAGTGGTTTCATCGATGGGTACCACCCCGATGCAGATACCGAGAGTGAAGGTGCTGTCGTGCCAGCTGAAATGAAACTCCTCGATCGATTTGAGCAGCTTCTTCGCGATGACCACCGCCTTGTCCAGCGGGCAATTCTCGAGCAGCAACCCGAATTCGTCACCTCCCAGCCGACCCAGGGTGTCGCGGTGACGCACCGAGCCGAGCAGCAGGCCGGCGAGCTGTTGCAACAGCCTGTCGCCTGCTGCGTGACCGCAGATATCGTTGATGACCTTGAACTGGTCGAGATCGAGATACATCAGGGTATGTGCGGCGGGCTGGGCCTGTGCATTGTGGATGGCGCGCTCGACGCGTTTCTCGAACTCGCGCCGGTTGATGAGACCGGTCAGTGCGTCGTGGGATGACTGGTAGTTCAGCTCCCTGTTCTTGGATGCGACATAGCGGGTAGCGATCCGGGCCAGCAGATAGCAGAACAGCAGGGTAACGGCGGTCAGTATGAGCAGCAGGTTTCTCGTGCGCTGATAGTGCGAACGGCCGTTCACCAGTGTCTGTTCTGATGTCCTCAATTCAAGGTTAACCAGTGCATCGAGTTGCTCGAGCATCAGTGCCTGCAGCGACGTGGCATTATGCCTGGCCGTTTCGATATCCTGGTCGGCGGCGTCTTCCATCACCAGTACGGAAGCGCTGTCGCTGAGCGTTTGTGACAACCGGGTCAGCTGCTGCAGCTGTTCGTGAATTTCCGATTCCTGCCGGGTCATGCCCAGGCTGACCAGGCGTTCCCTGGCGGCACGGTATTTTCCGGCATGGCTGATGAAGCGCTGGTATTCCTCGTCGCGATCGAAGATGTCGCGTGCCAGTTGCATCTTCTTGAGACTGTCGGCACGCAGCCGGATCGCGTCGCGCATGTCATTAGCGGCGGCCGTTTTGGCGTTGGTCAC
>DATKZN010000085.1:0-6151 GCA_035527955.1 Gammaproteobacteria bacterium | reverse complement strand
TGACCCCGGCAAAGGGCGCCCTGATCACGGTGTTGTCCAGTGCGACCTGCGCGACTTGGACGCCGCGTTCGGCCACCTCCACCTGGCGCTGCTGGGTGACGATCGCGGCATTGCGGGTGTCGACCAGGGTGCGCGCATCGTCGGCCGCCTGCTGACTGGTGAGTTTGCGCGCCAGCAGGTCCTGCTGGCGCACATCATCGCGCCGCGCCTGGGCGAGCAGCAGGCGCAGTCCCGCCAGCTGTGCGCGCGCCGCATCGAGCTGGGCCTGCGCCAGGTCGAGCTGGGCCTGCGCGTCGGCGTCGTCGAGTCGCGCCAGCACTTCGCCGGACTGCACCTGCTGGCCTTCCTCGATCAGCACCTGGGTGACCTGGCCGGTCACCTTGGCCGAGACCGTGGCCTGCCGTCGTGCAGTGACATAGCCGGTGGCATCGAGCACGGATGTGCTGCCCTGGACACCGCTCAGCGCCTGCGCCGTCGCGGTGGTGACTGTGAGCACCTTGCCCCCGGACAGCCAGTACCAGGCGCCGAGCGCCACGAGCGCCACGATCACCATCCCGATGAGCAGTGGAGCCGCCGGCTTCGTACCCGTGCCACGTGCGCTTGCGTCGAGCTGCAGCTGTTTCAGGAGTTCCGACTTTTCCACGCGCGCGATTTCCATTTGAAACCGGGGGCAGGCCCCGGTCTCTCTAATATACTTCCCGTACGACCACAAAGGAAACCGGGGTGAAAGCGGGGGTGGCTTAATCTGACCCCTGTTTTTGAAATACCGTGTGCCGCCGGAATGCCGGCACACGATTCCGGCAAAACCATATCGAAAGGAAACCGGAACCCGATCCGGCAAAACAGGATCAGGAGACCGCCGCAGTGATGCACCCCTGGTCGTGATCGCCATCGGGCTGGCCGGAATCGAGTCATGCACGGGTCGCAAGCAATCCACGGTGATTACGTGAGCGTCGATGCACGGAAGGTAAAAGACAGTGTCAGGCACCAGCGGATAAGCAACCAGGTGTCGAATCCAATGACTCTGACCCCTCTGATTCATATCAACTAGTACATTCGTATTAGCCGCACGACACTTCTGCCGTCTTATTGATGTCAATTAACCGGGTCTCGCACTACCTCGTGTTACAAAGACGAGTGGCTGTTATGCCGTCACTCCAAACCATAATGAAATCACTGGAGAATATGCATGATGACTACACGTCCCTTGCGCCTGGTTTTCGTGCTGCTGGCCGCAGTCCTTCTGGCACCTGTCGGCGCCAGGGCCGACAGACCACATGGCAAACCGGAGCACCGCCCGGATGATCTGGCGGGCCTCGTTATCTTCGGCGACAGCCTGTCCGACACCGGCAACAAGTTCATTGTAACCGGGCTGGTCAACCGGCCGCCCTACGATCTTCTCGATGAGTTCATAATTCCCGACGGCCCCTATGCCCGCGGCGGCCTGAACCACAGCAACGGCGCGCTGTGGATCGAGCAGCTTGCCAGGCCGCTGGAATGGCCGCGAGCTTAATCTGGTTTGATCGAAAGGTATCCTTCATTTTGTTTTCCTCGGGCAGGATGCGTGAAGTGCAACAAAAAAGCTGGGTAGTCCGTCATTTTGTTTTTATATGACTATGTGCGTACCTCTGGTTAACAAAAAATAACGAAACCCGTCCGTCGATTTGATCTCCACAGGCAAGTGGCATACCAATGATTACCAAAATAGAGAACGCTCCCTGCATCTTTATTTCACGTCTCACATTTCACGTTTCATGACCTGCTTAATGAATACGAGGAAATATGATCCCTGTTTTTCCGCGTCATTCCGTGTGCTTCCATGGCCATTATCTATCGCGCAGGAGATGCGCTCCTACAGCCTGCACAGAGTCGTCCATCGCCTGAAGACGAGGGGTTTGCGGATCCCCTGTCTGAGACTCCAAATCATCCGCAGCTGTCGCCTTTCACTACAGCAGAAAGCCGTGATCTGATCCCGGTTCTGGATTGTGTACGACTTCCGGACAATAGACGCCTTGCGCTGTTTTCAGCATGCTTTGAGCCATGATGAAAAAAGACAGCCTGAAGAAGATGCTTGCCCTCGTCGTTTTCGCGTGCCTGCTCGCCGCCGGCCCGGTACATGCCGGGCTTATGGGCTTTACCGCGAAGTCACTGCAGGCTGAAGATTCTGGCGGGTGCTGATACGCGCCACGGCAAAAGCAGGTGCAGGGATTCAATTAACAGGGGCCAGGCCCCTGTGTTTCGTTGTCACCTGTTTCGCAGCATCCCGGGTAGATGCGAGAGGGACTCCTCGATAGCCTCCGCTGGGAACTCGTAGTCTTCCAGCTCGTTCCTGAAGTAGCGATCGTAAGCGGACATGTCGAAGTGGCCGTGACCTGAAAGATTGAACAGGATGGTCCTGGGCTCACCCGTCCCGGCACATTCCCGGGCGGAACGAACAACGGCCGCAACGGCGTGGTTGGATTCCGGTGCGGGTACGATGCCTTCCGTGCGCGCGAACAGCACACCGGCCTGGAACGTTTCCAGTTGCGGTATCGCGACAGCATCCACCAGACCTTCATAATGCAGCTGACTGACCAGCGGCGAATCGCCATGGTAACGCAGACCGCCGGCATGTATGCCCGGCGGCACGAAGTCGTGCCCCAGGGTGTGCATTTTCAGCAGCGGGGTCAGGCCGATAGCATCACCGTAATCATAGGCATACGGCCCCCTGGTCAGGGTCGGGCAGGACGTCGGCTCCACTGCAATCAGGCGCACATTCCTGCCGGCCGCCTTGTCGGCGAAAAACGGGAAGGCAATACCGCCGAAATTGGAACCGCCACCACAGGGGGCGTAGATCTCATCCGGATAGTCACCCGCCAGGGCCAGCTGTTTCTTCGCTTCCTCACCGATGATGGTCTGATGCAACAGCACGTGATTGAGCACCGAACCCAGGGAGTAGTTGGTGTCCTTGCGGCCTGCCGCCTCTTCCGCCGCCTCGGAAATGGCGATACCGAGGGACCCGGGAGAGTCGGGGTGTTCGGCCAGGATCTTGCGCCCGGATTCGGTCATGTCCGTGGGACTCGCGAACACCTCGGCGCCCCAGGTCTGCATCATCGAGCGCCGGTAAGGCTTTTGTTCATAGCTGATCTTGACCATGTATACCCGGACCTCGATCCCGAACAGCTGACCTGCCAGCGCCAGGGCACAGCCCCACTGCCCTGCGCCCGTCTCTGTGGACAGGCGCCTGATGCCGGCGACCTTGTTGTAATACGCCTGTGCGACAGCGGTATTGGGCTTGTGCGATCCGGCGGGACTGACCGTCTCATTTTTGTAGTAGATCTTTGCCAACGTACCCAGGGCCTGTTCCAGGCGGTGGGCACGGTACAGGGGTGAGGGACGCCAGAGTTGCAGGATCTCTCGCACCTCTTCCGGAATGGGAATCCAGCGCTCGGCACTGACCTCCTGCTCGATGATGTTATCGGGAAAGATCGCCTGCAGGGCTTCCGGTCCGACCGGCTTGCCATCAGGCCCCATCGGCGGTGCCGGCGGATTCGGCATGTCGGCAACGACGTTATACCAATGGGTGGGCATATCAGATTCGTTTAACAGGATCTTGGTGCGCATTCAGGTCTCCCGATTCATTCGGTGCCGGCACGGCGGCGGCGCTCAACAAGGTAGTCGCAGACCGGAATCATCACACAATGCATTGCAGGGTTCCAGCAAGCGACAGCATCCGACATTGTCATCATTACCCCGAAGGGCCATCACCAGCTGTCCGTGACAGCGGGGGGGGTACCTCAATCAGACCCTTGTTTTCAGCGGGGTTTATACAACACGACCGGGCAGTAACGTGATTTTCAGGACAGCCGAATACAACAAGGTGCGGCACATCGTGTGCGGCACCATAGTCCGTGTCGCCGCACAACAGTGCGGTGGACCGTCAGTTCACTCGCAGCGGGCGTACGGCGAGCCGGCTACGAGCGCCTTGTTCCTCGGGCTTAGTGGCGGCCCTCCGGCCCAGCCCTCGTCCTGAGGGTCAATGAGTAACGCGCCTCGCTGCTCGTTGGCGTTGAACGTCATCAGGATGGCGTAGCCGTCTGCGAGGCGGAAGGGGAAGATCCACTTGCTGATGCCGTCGTAATCGTGAGCACCATAACTGGCGGCGTACTCGGGGTTGGTCACTTTTACGGTATCACCAGCGACCTCGAAGGTCAGGCCGCTGAGCTCAACCAGTATCTGTGGCTGTTGCTGGCAGTCTCCGCCCGGCGCATAACGGCCGAATATGTCCTCAAGCCCGGCGAGGCTGGTCACCTCGACCGCACATGCAACACCCGGAGCGATGGCGACAAGCAAAGCCACCGCATTCAGGAAGCCGATCCGAAGCTGGTGTTTCATGGCGTTCTCCTCCATTCTGGTGGGAAACACGTCACCGATTCTCCGCCCGGGCGCGATAAAAGAAAAGTGGCCCCCGGGGGGCCCCGAGGTCGGACCTGGCCAGGCTATTGAAGTCGATTAAACAATCCGTGAATTCCGGTCTCAATCCAGCCCTGGCGGGGCGTTTCGGGGGTCAAAATGAAGCGTTCAGGGAGGCATGCGCTCACGAGCTGATGGCGCGGAGAATACTGCCGCGTGGCGAATGCCTGGAAAGTCATACCGGCAGGTTTCCGGTACCGAAATGAGCGCCCTGGCCCCGGAAACAATCCTCTTCAGGGTCTTATCTGGATTTATTTCAGTGGGTTGTCGAGGTCCGACCCGTGCAGGATGGCGACCCCTGCTTACCCCTGCCCCCGGATTACTTGACGCTTTCGAGTAACTTCAACGCCTTCGCGGCGCCCTTGTTTCCTGCTTTCTCCGCCTTGCGATACCATTCCCGCGCCGTCCCGGGATCCTGCTTCACACCCAGACCCTGCTCGTACATCTTGCCAAGGTTGAACTGTGCCAGAGGATGACCGCGTTGCGCGGCCTTACGGAACCAGTCCACCGCCTCAGCGTAATCCCGGCTGACACCCTGGCCTTTTTTATACAGGATGCCAAGGTTGTTCTGGGCATCGGGATATCCATGTTCGGCCGCCTTGCGATACCAGCTTGCCGCTTCAGCATCATCCTTGCCGACACCATTGCCCCTGGCGTAGCGCAAACCCAGGCTGTACTCGGCAGGTGGGTAGCCTTTCTCTGCCGCCTTGCGATGCCATTTGACGGATTCCCTGTAATCCTGACCGATGCCCTTGCCCGCGGAATAGGCAAGGCCCAGGTTTTGCTGCGCGACAACATCGCCCTTCTCCGCGGCCTTTCGGAACCACCGGGTGGACAGCGCGTAGTCTTTCCCGACGCCCTTGCCCTGCAGGTACAGGGTGCCCAGCTGGACCATGGCCTGGGTATCACCCGCGTCCGCGGCGCGCTGCAACCACTTCAGGCCTTCGGCCTCGTCCTGGTCCACGCCCATGCCCCGGGCATACATCATGGCGAGATTGATCTGCGCCTTGGTATCTCCCTGCGCGGCGGCCTTGCGGTACCACTCCAGCGCCGCGTCATAGTCCTTGCTGACACCCTGCCCCGACCGGTAAAGATTGCCCAGGTTGATCTGGGCCCGGGCATGCCCCTGCAAGGCGGCCTTGCGGTACCAGTCAGCGGCCTGCCTGAGGTCCCGGTCAACATCCTTACCCGCTTCGTAGCGCTGGGCCAGCCGGTACTGGCTTGCCGCATCCCCCTGCGCGGCCGCCTTGCTGTCCTCCGCGAAGGTAGTGGCGTACAGGGCCGGAGCCGGCAGGACAATCAGGAGTGTGAACAGGGTCGTGGCAAGCAGTCTATGCATGGCGCAGTTATCCGGCGATCAGTACAGGATGATCCGTAAATATAACCGGTTTGACCGTACGCGGTAAGACTGTGTACACATACATGCACCGACAGATCTCGGCCTGTTCCCTGCCGGCATCCGGGAAATCGCTGACGAGATCTGGCGTGTCCGCTTCATAAGCCGAATTCCTGCTGCTTTGCCGTGAAGGTCCGGGAGAACACAGACCTGTCTGGATCCTGACAGGTTACTGATGCGCTTTGGCTTGTAAGCAGTACGAACACTGGAAACCCGGGTGCGCGTTCAGACAGCTGGCATTCAGACATATGACGCCTGTCATCAGGGACTTGCCCGTGCACTTGACCGGAGACGGCTGACGGG
>DATKZN010000084.1:0-2240 GCA_035527955.1 Gammaproteobacteria bacterium | reverse complement strand
TGCGTTTTACGCACCGGAAACGGTGCACGAAGTGCACCCTACATGAATGGCCCGCTCGAATGTAGGGTGCGTTTTACGCACCGGAAAGGTGCACGTAGTGCACCCTGCGTGAATGGCCCGCTCGAATGCAGGGTGCGTTTTACGCACCGGAAACGGTGCCGGCGTGCACCCCATTGACAATGGCTAACCTGACAAAGGGTACTGACCCCATTTACCTGTTGGATATGCGAGCAGAACTGAATATGAAATCGCTCCTGCCTGCACTGGTGCTCTTGGTGGCAACCGGCTGCATGCAGCTGCCGGCCGAGGTAGCCGTTGAAATGAGCGCACCGGACGGACAGCGCCCGAACCACTACGCCGTCAGCGAGCAACAGGGTCGCGCTGACGCCAGGCCGGCGGTGGAGTCGCCTTGAGGCCACGGCTGATGCGCACCGGCGCAGCACTGCTGGCCGCCTGGCTGCTGGCCGGCTGCTCGCTGCTGCAGCCTGAACGCAACGAACAGCAACCCGCCACGCCCGCGTGGCAGTCGGTCCGCCTGGCAACGGATGCGCAGACCCTGGCGTTGCGTTCCGGTCAGGTGGTGGTGACGGATTCCGGCGGGCCGGCGGCGCTGTTCTTCGCCCTGTTTGCCGAGGAATTCTCGCCCTTTGTGCATGCCGGCATACTGGCCATGGAGGATGGCGAGCCCTATGTCTACGAGACCTTCGGCGGGATCCGGCCATGGCTCGGCCGCCGTCCGACCGATATGATCCGGGGCCGGGTCGCACGCACGCCGCTGGC
Source organism: Gammaproteobacteria bacterium (assembly GCA_035527955.1). Taxonomy (GTDB): domain Bacteria; phylum Pseudomonadota; class Gammaproteobacteria; order UBA9214; family UBA9214; genus UBA9214. The sequence goes on along the minus strand of DATKZN010000084.1, from coordinate 1,460 downwards.
GGAATTCGTCAGGCGCAACAAGTATATCGAGATCTACGACCTGCCCGCCGGCGCCGATGCCGGACGCGTGACCGCGTATGTGCGCAGCCGGTATGCCAGCCGGACGCCGTTCGATCCCTACTTCCGCTACGACGAACACGACGCCCTGTACTGCACCGAACTGACTGTGCTGGCGCTGGCTGCAGGCGGCTGGCCGGTGCCGGACCTGATCCCGTTTCCCGCCAACCCGTCACTCACCCGGGTACGGCACTGGCTGGGTATCAGCGACCGCGGCACCATGCAGGCCCAGCAGCTGATCGCGCCGGAACGCTTTGTTGCGGCACTCAGCGTGCTGCGCCAGCAGGAGCGCTTTCACGTCTATATCGAACTCAAGCGCGAACTGCACCGGCGCTTCACGGCAGACCAGAAACTCGGCAACCTGTTCGAGTGGAACGGCAAGAACCTGGTGTTTCGTCAGCCGGTGGAAGATTTCATCGTGCGCGGACTGGAGATGTACCGGGGCCGGGACGTGCCGGAGCTGGCACGGGTCCGGTCGGACATCAGCGCGCTGGCCGAGCAGATGTTCGGGCCGATGGAGGGATGATAGGCACGGGCCCGCACGGGCCCGTGCCACTGCCAGCACGCGCTTATTCGGCGGAAAACCCCAGCAGGGAGCACAGACCCGGCCAGAGGGGCGAGTCGCTCGCGCAGTTGATCGAACTACCGATGGCAAGACCGACGGCGATCATGACCGCGGCATCGGTATCGTCGTTATCCGATGATGCCGGCGGTGCAACTTCACCGGCCAGCGCGAGACCGGTCGCAAGAGACAGCGCGCCGGCAATCGCCAGTCGCTGCAGGGTACGTATAATCGGCATATCATTCCTCCACGGGTTTGAAAATGTGTCGCCGGCAGCGCCAGCGCACCGAATACTAGCAGCAGCACGAGTGCGGGGTAAACAACCTCCGCTCAAACCGACATCGCGTCTGACCCGGTTGATCCATTTCGTGGATAACGTGGCCATACTTATTTTCACGTTTCACGTCTCACGTTTTACGTCTCACGCAAGGGTGCACGCCGCGCACCGCTGCCGGTGCGTAAAACGCACCCTACGGTCTCATTTCCGTGTCCTTCCGTGGATTCCGTGGCCATTCTTCTTGTCACGCCTCACGTCTCACGCAAGGAACGGCCAGGCCGTGCAAGCTGCGCCCCCCATTCCCCTTGACGAACAGCAATATCCTGCAGGTAAACATTGCAAGTCCGCAGCCAGACGCTTATCTTGTGGCAGGATTTCAACATGCCTGCACGCAGAATCATGGCCGGCAAAAACAACACAGGATGCTATGAACGATAAAAACGAAACCCGTAATATGGCGCTGTTTTGCGACTTCGAGAACGTCGCGCTGGGCGTGCGTGACGCCAAGTACGCCGCCTTCGATATACAGAAGGTACTGGAGCGCCTGCTGCTCAAGGGCAGCAT
>DATKZN010000083.1:0-4245 GCA_035527955.1 Gammaproteobacteria bacterium | reverse complement strand
GTTGGCCCTGCAGGTTTTGTGAGCCCAGGTATTCCCCGGTGCGACTGACGACATTTACAGATTATTCGCTACGCGTTCTGATCTATCTTGGCACGCACGTCGACCAGCGCGCGTCCGTGGGGGAGATTGCGGAAGCCTATGGAATTTCCAAAAATCACCTGATGAAAATCATACTGTTTCTGTCGGCACAGGGTTATGTGACAACGACGCGTGGCAAAGGGGGCGGAGTACAACTCAAAATCGCTCCGGAGCGTATCCGCATCGGTGAGATAGTCCGCAAGTCGGAGGCGGGCAGCGTACTGGTGGAATGCTTTTCAACCGATGCTTCGGAATGCCGTATCGAAGACGCATGCAAGCTGCGTGGTGCCTTTCACAAGGCGGTACAGGCATTTTATGCCGTGCTCGATACCTACACGCTGGCTGATCTGCTTGTAAACCGTGCGGCCATGGTGCGGTTATTGCATATCGCATAGCCCCAAACCTGCGAGACACTCGTAATACTGCATCTCGGCTAGTGTTCACCCTTGGTGCGCAGCAGTCCCGCCAGCCGGTTGCCCTGTTTCTGCGGACCGCCGCGCGGGAAGATGGCGTGCAGATGGTGATTGCTGCCCAGCTCTGGCCCCCACACCTCGCGGAAATGCTTGATGATCTCACGCACATTGGCCTGGACCCGGCGTTGCTCGTAAAAATCCCGCAGGAATCGGATTACCTCCCAGACTTCATCCGTAAGCGCAAGGCCTTCGTATTCCGCCTCTGCGCGCACAAAGGCTTCCGACCAGTCGTTGAGATTGACCAGGTAACCCTCGCTGTCGGTCTGTACTTCGTGTCCGTCGATACTGATTGTGCGGATCTGCATGCAAGGGTAGGCGATGCTGCCGCCTGCATCGCCGCCGGGTGTCCCGGATTCGGCAACCGTGCCCGCGTCGGTTGGCGACCAGAGGCTGATCTCCACATCGCCCTCCAGGCGGCCGTGGTAGCGTGCGGCGCCGTTAACCATGACCTTGCCGGTCGCGGGTGGTATGTTGAATGCTGCTATGCCGCTGCGGTCGGTAGCGCCCTGAATCGGGTGTGCAGGGTTGGTATCGAGGTAGAGAATGACCGGTGTTCGCTTGACCGGCTGGGTGGTGAATTTCATTGAAACATGGATACGCAGCATGCTCTTGTCTCCCGCAGCCAAACCGGAATGGTGCTCGACACATCACGGCTATAGCCTGAGACCGTTTAAAAACAAGTAAAAGATATACCAGTTATGAGCTGGAATACATATCCCGCTTGACATAAGCGTGATATCGATAATTGATTTTTGACAAACGCTTGCATCATGATGCTCAAATCCAGAACGGCGTTAACCTGTGCATGGCGAATTACAGCTCAGGCGGGTAGGGGGCAGCTGGTACAGAAAGAGGCAATGCGGTTTCAACAGGCGTTAGCCAGATACATCCCTGCGGGGATTTTGCGGGACCCGGTTATGCATTGTTGTGCACGGCGCGCAACGGGAGCCACTCGTAAAATATTAATGTGAAAGGTTAAAAAGTCACCTTTGTCTCCTTTTTATTCGATGGTCGAAGGCTCCAGCCAAGACCGACGCTATCGGCCGGGACAACAGCGTCGCATAAGCGACGCTGACCCCGATGGGGCGAGGGCGTAGCCCGGGTAATCCTGCACCCCCCCACTATTAATTCAAAACACCTGCAGCACTCTATATTCGGAAGACAATTCAACTGCAGGGATTCAGTAACCATTGCATACAGACCTTGTGTTGCCTTGCGGATATTATCCTGATCCGGTGACAAATCAGGCTTATTTGACACTGTCACCGCAGCCTTTTCCTGGAATCACGTGGTATCTTGTTTGTAGATGTCAGATTCAGGTTTTCATTCAATCACCCGGGTATGAGCTGTCAGATATGAAAATATTGTCGTTGTTGATGCGATCTATCCCGCTGGTGCTGTTAATCAGCAGCCAGGTAGTCTCGGCAGATTATCCCATTGAGGTGATCCAGCTCAAATCACGCCCGCTGGATGAAATCCTGCCCGTGATCAGGCCTTTGATCGGGGCGGATGGTACGGCGACCGGCATGGGTAACAGCCTTGTCCTCAAGGCTGCGCCGGAGCATGTTCGGGAAATCAGAAAACTGTTGCTCGAGATTGACCAGCCGCCAAGGCGCTTGCTGATAACAGTCAGCAAACAGGGTGACAGCACGCGCGGTTCGTCCGGCTATTCAGCGGGTGCTGACATCAGGACCGGTGACGGACAAATCAGTATTAATACGCCGGGGCAGGCTGTTGATAAAACGCGTGCCCGTGTGCGTATTCATGATTCCAGTGACCAGCGCACGCGCACCTCCGGGCAAAAGGTGCAGGCGCTGGAAGGCAGGTCCGCCTTCATCGCCAGTGGTTCACTCATGCCGGTACATGATGTCGAGCGTTACTATGTGAATGGATATCTGCACGAGCGACAGGTAACACGAATGCAGGATGCAAGCAGCGGCTTTTACGTGGTGCCCCGTCTGAACGGCGAGTACGTGACCCTTGAAATCAACCAGCACGACGACCGGCCCGGCATGCAGCGTGGTGTCATTAATACGCAAAGCGCAGATACGGTGGTGCGTGGCAGGCTTGGCGAGTGGATCAGCCTGGGGAGGATCAATACCACCAGTAACATCAGCCAGGGTGGCCTGGGTCGCTCGCAGGCAGCACAGGAATCGGTCGTGCAGCAGATCGAGGTGATGGTGGAATGTCTGGATTGCGCAGGGGACCCGGAACGGCATCGCCAGCTTCTGCCGCCATTGCAGGGATCTGAATAGCATAATAATCGGAGTCGGTGACCAACCTGGCCTGTTTGCATTTCTCACCGAGCCTTTTGCCTGAAATTACTGAACTCAAAGGGGTCGGAGTCGTTTGATTTGTCAACGACAACAGCAACAGGGGCTGGTTCAGGCCGGCCCCCGGGCCCTGTTGCCATTCCATCACGCCGCCTGACAGCGTATAAAGCGCCTATGAAAGTACCGAAAAGATTGCAGCCACTGGTCGACGATGGCCTGGTCGATGAGATTCTCTCCCAGTTGATGAGTGGCAAGGAAGCGCAGGTCTATGTGGTTCGCTGCGGCGCCGCGATACGCTGTGCCAAGGTTTACAAGGAAGCGAACCAGCGCAGCTTCAAGCAGGCCGCACAGTATCAGGAAGGGCGCAAGGTCAGAAACAGCCGCCAGGCCCGTGCCATGGGGAAGCGTACCCGTTACGGTCAAAAAGAATCGGAACAGGCCTGGGTCAACGCGGAAGTGGATGCGCTCTATTGTCTGGCCGCTGCCGATGTGCGGGTGCCCAGGCCCTATGGCTTCGTTGATGGCGTACTGTTGATGGAGCTGGTAACGGACGTCGCTGGCAACGCCGCCCCGCGGCTGAATGAGCTGACCCTGACCGGCGCAGAGGCACGTGAGTATCACGCCCGGATCATTGCAGAGATCGTACGCATGCTCTGCGCGGGTCTCGTCCATGGCGACCTGTCGCCGTTCAACGTGCTGGTTGACGAGGAAGGGCCGGTGATTATCGATCTGCCGCAAGCGGTCAATGCCTCGGCCAACAATAGCGCGGGCATGATGCTGGAGCGGGATGTTGACAATATGGCGATTTATTTCGGCCGTTTTGCCCCGGAGTTACTGGAAACCGACTACGGCAAGGAAATCTGGGCGCTGTACGTCAGTGGCGATCTTCAGCCTGATACTCCGCTGACCGGGCGCTTTGAGCGCAGTACGGTGGATGCCGATGTGGCACAGGTCATGCAAGTGATTGACGACGCCCGCGAACAGGAAGCCGAGCGGCGCCAGCGGGAGCTGGCTGCACGGGACTCAATGTAGTCACTTTGCAAATACGGATACATTTTCTGGTGGGAAGTACACCAAAGCCTGGACGGCCTGGCCGAAAGAGCAGGTCGGCCGACAGGGTCTGACTGGTTTAATTGGGTATACTGCACCCTGAATATTCCTGCCACAGTCCGTCACTCGATACCGTGTCTGATCCAGACCTTTTCATCTCCCTGCTCACCATCGAACTGATGATTCCATGGGCCCGGTCCCTGAAGGACAAGCGCAGTGCCGTGCGTGGCCTGAAGGATCGGCTGCGTTCCCGCTTCAACGCCTCGGTTGCCGAGGTGTCCTATCAGGACAAATGGCAACGGGCGGTCATCGCGGTGTGTATGGTTGGCAGTGACAGACGCCAGCTGGAATCAGACATGACCCGGGTCCGT
>DATKZN010000082.1:0-5326 GCA_035527955.1 Gammaproteobacteria bacterium | reverse complement strand
TGATCTCCGCGCCCGCTGCACGGGCTGCCTGCACAACCATCGGGGCAGGGTGACGGCCCGTGCCGTCCCAGATCAGCACATTCGGGGCAAGGGGTGTCTGGCGTGAGATGATGTCCCATGTGGCGTGTACATGCTCGGCTCCTTCACCGAAGTCGGTTTGAGGAATGCCACCGGTTGCAAGCACCACCAGGTCCGGCTTCTCACCGATAATGAACCCGGCATTCACATAGCAATTGTAGGTGATCTCGACACCAAGTCGCTTCAGTTCGGCCAGGCGCCAGTCAATGATGCCGATGAGATCATGGCGCCATTGGCATTCAACGGCCAGAAGGACCTGCCCGCCTGCGCGGGCAGCGGCTTCATGAACGCTGACCTGGTGTCCGCGTTCAGCCAGTACGCGGGCTGCTTCCAGCCCCGCTGGTCCGGCACCGACAACCATAGCACGCCGTGGCTTTTCAGCTCTTGCGATGTCATGGCTGAGGGTAAGTTCACGACCGGTGACGGCATTGTGGAGGCATTTTGGCCGGTGTTGCGACTGACAGTGCTGGGCGCCAACACAGGGCCTCACCCTGTCCACCTCTCCAGCCATCAGCTTGCGCACCAGGTGCGGCTCGGCGATCTGTGCCCGTGTCATGCCAACCATATCCATATGGCCCTCTGCCACCGCATGGCGTGCAGACGCCAGGTCTGAAATACGCGCGGCATGGAACACCGGCACCTCGACTTGCCTGCGGAACCGGCCCACGGCGTCTACCCATGGCGCAATCGGGGTACCGATGCCCGGCATGTTTTCCATCGCCAGGGCCCGTAGCGTATCCATTGAACCGTAGATTGCGTTGAAGAAATCGATCGAGCCTTCGCGCTGAAGCATCCTGGCAGCCTTTACGCTTTCGTCGGCGCTCAGGCTGTCGTCTGGTCCGCCATCTACCACCCAGCGGATGCCGACCAGGAACTCATCACCAACGGCCTTGCGAATGGACTGATGCACCATGATAGCGAAACGCAGCCTGTTCTCCAGGCTGCCGCCGAACTCATCAGTTCGCAGATTGGTCTTCGGCGACAGAAACTGGCCGATCAGATGCCCACCGGCCAGGGTCTCGATGCCGTCTATCCCGCCTTGTTTGCAGCGCCGCGCCGCGGTGGCATAGCTTTGGACCACGCGGTCGATGTCATAACGGTCCATCTCGCGCGGGATGGAGCGATGCAGGGATTCGCGCACAACGGACGGCGCAATGGTGGGGAGCCAGTTGGAGGCATAGGGCTCGCCCCTGCGGCCGAGATGGGTGATTTGGCACATTAGTGCTGCGCCCTGGTCGTGCATGCGTTGTGAGAAACGCTGCAGATGGGGGATGATGGCATCGGTGCCGACGTTCAGTTGATTGAAGATGTTCGGGCTGTCGATTGCCACGTTCGATGACCCGCCGAACATCGACAGCGCAATGCCGCCGCGCGCCTTTTCCTCGTGATAGGCCTGATAGGCGTCCTGGGGAAACTCGTCCTTCTGAAGGCCACAGGCATGGCTTGTGCTCATGATCCTGTTGCGGAAGGTTACGGACTTGATCTTCAGTGGCTGCAGCAATGGGTCCTTGCTGCCGGGAGTGGATTTGTCGGTCATGTGGGGGTCCTGAAAATATCTAGTCAGTCAAAATGGTTGAAAGGATGACTTGGGCAATCCAGTTACTCGAAACCTGTTGCCGTGGCAGGAGATCAACAACTAACAGTTCACTCACGCCCGATCTGTCCCCTGTCCAGCTCAGATGCCTCACTGGTGTCGGCAAACACGTCCTCTGAGATCAGCTTCGACGTCACCGCGTCCAGATAGCTCCTGAGCTCACCATCGAGCTCGCAGAACTCCGGCCAAAGCACCTGATCGCAAAACGATGTAGGCAACCGCAACATCACGGTTGTCAGGCGCTGGCGCCGGTAACGATAGGGCACAAGCCCATAGCGCCGGCACAACGCCAGGAACAATCGGCGAGACCACTCATCGCCAAGTGAGAATTTCATCTCAACCGGAGCCTCAAGCTCAGCCTCAGCCTTCAGCCTCGCCCGCAACCGCGACAACGCGGCTTCAGCGGCATCACGCTCACCCGGCGTGCCCGCCCCCGCATAAAGCGCCTCGATCTTGCGAAGCTTCTCGCGAAGCCGTGCTTCCATGACAATCGCACCAAAAAATAGAGACGCCAATCAACATCACACCGCCGACGCGCAGTCAATGCGGGGAGACCTCGAGCCAATGCAAAAAACGGTGAAGTTGTGGCACCGCTTACCTTGAATTTGCCGGGAAACGGTCAGTGATTGGGATGGATAGCTGAATTAACCCGTCACTGCTGCACTTGTCTCAGGGTGTAAAAAGTCATTTCAAAGGGTTCCTTGTTCCGAGTAACGGTTTCGTAAGCGTCCGGGCGTTGCAAGCCATCAATTGTTGACAGGATTTTGGGCTTTCCAGTTCCAGGGGAGCAGTTCGTCGAGCCGGTTTGCGGGATGATCATCGACCATACGTTGAAGCACATCGGTGAGATAGCTGTAGGGCTCTACCTTGTTGAGCTTGGCAGTCTCGATCAGTGAACACACGGTTGCCCAGCGTTTGGCACCACGATCACTGCCGGCAAACAGATGGTTTTTACGACCAAGTGCGATAGGGCGGATGGCGCGTTCAACGGGATTGGTGTCGAGTTCGACACGTCCATCTTCCAGGAACCGGCTGAGTCCGGTCCAGCGGGTCAATGCATATCGGATCGCCTCGGCGAGCTTGCCGCTCTGGGGGATGCGCGGCAACTGCGCCTCCAGCCATTGCTTCAATTCCGTGATGAACGGTCGTGCCATGGCCTGGCGCACTGCAAGCCGTTCTTCAGGTGTGTTACCTCTGACCTTTGCCTCGATGGCGTAAAGCTCGGCAATGCGTCGGACGGCTTCGCCTGCAATCGGCGATCCGTCTGCCTTGGCGATCTCGTAAAACTTCCTCCTGGCATGCGCCCAGCAGGCGGCAAGCATGATCCTGTCATCAACGGTCAGTTGCTCGAACCCGATATAACCATCGACATGAAGAACGCCCGTATAGTCTTTCAGATGTTGTTTGGGCCGTTGCGCCCGTCGATCTGGCTCATAGAAGTAAACAGCGGCGGGCGGATCGGGGCCTGACCAGCCTCGCTGGTCACGGGCATAGACCCACAGTCGTCCGGTTTTCGTTCGCCGGCGCCCGGGATCGAGCACCGGCAGTGGCGTGTCGTCGGCGTACAGGTGACTGGAGGCAAGGATGTTCCTGCCCAACCTGTCATGCAGGGCATCAAGCCACCAGCAGGCGCCGCCTACCCATCCTGCAAGTGTTGAGCGCTCGATCTCCACACCCTGGCGGGCAAACATCTGCGATTGTCGGTACAGGGGAAGATGATCGCAATACTTGCTGATCAGGACGTGCGCAATCAGGGCTGGTGTTGCATAGCCTCCGGTGATGATCCTCTCAGGCGCTGAGACTTGCGCCACTGTCTCGCACTGCCGGCATGCGTATTTGGGGCGGCGGATACGGATCACCCGTAAAGTGGCCGGTACCCAGTCAAGCATTTCGCTGACACTCTCGCCGATCTCGTGAAGTGTTCCACCGCAGCGCGAGCAGCTGCCATCCTCGATATCAAGCAACACATCCTTGCGGACGAGATGATCAGGCAACGGCTTGCGCCGTGCCGGTTCCGGTTCGACCCCTGGTGGTGCAGGCCTGCTCTCGACAATCTCTGCTATGTCGGTATCGAGTTCCTCAAGCGCGAGCGCCAGCTGGTCCGGATCAAGCCGCTCGGACCGGCGTCCATACTGGGCACGCTGCAGTTGCTTGATGATCTGCCGGAGGCGGGTAATCTCGCTGTCGCGATGCTCGACGAGGCCTGTCATGTCACGCACCAGCCGGTGCAGGACAGCCGTATCTCGAGGTAGATTATCAAGGTCGATCCGCATGGCTGATTATACACCTGCCAGGGCATAAAACCAAGCCTTTTCAGTATATTGAACGTCTTTACCCGGCCCGTTCTGGCCGCCACACCCGCTCCGGCGCGCGCCAGTCGATCCCCTCGATCAGCATCGACAGCTGAGCAGAGCTCAGCACGACCCTGCCTCCCTGATCATCGACCTGCGGCCATATGAACCCACCCTGATCAAGACGCTTTGTGAACAGGCACAGGCCATTGCCATCCCAGAATACAATCTTGATCAGGTTCGCCCTGCGGCCGCGAAAGGCAAACAGGTGACCCGAGAACGGATCAGCCTGCAGCACTGCCTCGACCAGCATTGCCAGACCATCCATTCCCTTGCGCATGTCAGTGACGCCTGCAGCAATATGCACCTTGACCCCGGCTGGAAGCATCCTCATGTCGCCGGTCCTTCCAGAAGCGCGATCATCGCACGTACCGTTTCGGGTTCCACGTCGCGGGCAAAGCGCACACGCCGCCCTCCAACCACCTCCACCTCAATCTCCTGGGGCGATCGTTCGATGATGATGGGCCCGGCGACCTGCGCGCACGCAGGCGCAGAGTATGCGCCAGCCTGGTCAGGATCAGGACTGTCACTCACGGTCACCGGCAGGAATACCGGCTCGGATGGCGGTGGGGTGAACTCCCGCTTCCACCGGAACAGCAGTGGTGTGTCAATCCCGTAATGACGGGCAATGCCCGATACCGAAGTACCTGGAGCCATAGCCTCCGCGACGATCCGTTTCTTGTCCGCCATCCTGAAGTTCCGGCGCCCGTCCGGCATCGATTTTACCGACGGAACATAGCCCGTTGAAGTCGGGGCAATTTCCCTGCCAGACATATGGCTAGCCATATGGCTAAGGCTCTCACCGCGCCGGTAAAGCAGCTTGCCCTGAACAGCCGCGGCCTCAGTTTTGAACTTGTCCCGCCAGTTGCCGAACCGCTTCAGCGGCAGGCCGTGCGCTTCGCAATACTCCCGCTGATTCAAGGTACTGCGTTCCCACCCCTCATGATGGGAACGCCAGAAACCCTCCAGTTCCGCCCGCTTCTCACTACTCAACCTGGCCATGATGCTGTTCTCCTGCGCAAATTACACTGCGCAATAGAGATCAGCAAAACCATATCCGGAAACAATCGTGCAACGCCCGGACGCTTACTGGCATTCCCTGTTACCACAATAAAATTCCCTGTTCGGTCGAAAAATTTCCCTGTTATATATTTTAGGGAAATCCGCCCGTAACCCACTGTATTTGCGTGGTATTCTGATCTGTTAGGCCTTCAGAATGGCCTCTAACAGCGAAATTTCCCTGTATTTTCCCGTATATCAGGGAAATTGACAACCGAGACCGGTTCACTTGAGACTGGGCACA
>DATKZN010000081.1:0-3233 GCA_035527955.1 Gammaproteobacteria bacterium | reverse complement strand
GTGATCATCGCCAACACCTCGAATATGCCGGTCGCCGCCCGCGAAGCCAGCATCTACACCGCGGTCACCGTCGGCGAATATTTCCGTGACCAGGGCATGCGGGTTGCACTCATGGCCGATTCCACCAGCCGCTGGGCAGAGGCACTGCGCGAGGTATCAGGACGCCTGGGCGAACTGCCCAGCGAGGCGGGCTACCCGGCCTACCTGAGCAGCCGCCAGGCGGATTTCTACGAACGCGCCGCGCATGTACGCACCCTGAACGGGGATATCGGCTCGCTGAGCATTATCGGTGCCGTCAGCCCGCCCGCGGCGGATTTCTCGGAACCGGTTACCGCCCACACCAAACGCTATGTCCGCTGCTTCTGGGCACTGGATGCCGGCCGTGCACAGGCACGCTTCTACCCGGCAGTCCATCCCTTGCAGTCCTATACAGAAGATGTCGAGTTCCTCGGCGAGTTCTGGAGCGAACAGGGCAATCCGCAATGGTTGACGCAGCGCCGGCGCTTCCTCGAGCTGCTCGAGGAACAATCGCACCTCGAGCGCATGGCACGTATCGTTGGCAAGGATGCCCTCCCCCCGCGCCAGCAGCTGGTACTGCTTTGCGCAGAACTGATCAACGAGGCCTTCCTGAGACAATCCGCCTACTCTCCCGTGGACCGCTTCTGTTCGGCTGCACGCCAGGTAGCGATCATGCAGACGATTATCCGGTTTATCGACCTTGCCGAGGCCGCAGTCGCAAACCAGGCCGGTATCGACTCGATTCGCAAACTGCCCGTCATGCGCCAGTTGCTCAGGATGAGCGAGGACATCGGCGAAGACCAGCTGGATGAATACGAGGTGCTTGGCAAACACCTGGAAGCCGCATTCGCGGCACTGACCGGGAGCGCCTCGCCCCATGCGACCTGAAATCCTTGCGCAGGGCGCGGCCAGGCGCGTCGAGGGCCCGCTGCTGTTCCTGAAAAGAACCGTCAACGCGGGACTGAACGAAGCCGTTGAAATCGACGATGGCCAGGGACAGACACGACTGGGATACATCGCGGCACTGGACCAGGACACCATCACCATCGAGGTCATGGAATCGACACGCGGCCTGTCACTGGCCGAGACGCGGGTACGCTTTCAGGGCCAGCCCCTGCACTTCGCCGTTGGCCCCGACATTACAGGCCGGGTGTTCAATGGTATCGGGCAGGTCATCGACGGCGGCCCGACCCTGTCCGCTGCCCGGAGTTTTCGTATCGACGGGCTGCCCATCAACCCGGCGGCACGCAACATGCCGACGGATTTCATCGAGACCGGCATTTCCACCATCGATCTCATGAACAGCCTGGTGCGCGGCCAGAAGCTGCCGATATTTTCCGGTTCCGGCCTGCCCCACGACCGCCTGGCGATCCAGATCGCCCGGCAGGCGCGCCTGCGGGGCAAGGAGGCGGGCCAGTTCGCCATCGTGTTCGCGGCGATCGGCGTGCCCTACGACACCGCCGATCGCTTCCGCCGGGCAATGGAGGACAGCGGCGCACTGGAACATACCGTGATGTTTCTCAACCTCGCCTCCGATTCGAGCACCCAGCGGCTGCTCTGTCCGCGCTATGCACTGACAGCAGCCGAGTACCTGGCCTTTGAGGAAGGCAAGCATGTCCTGGTGGTGATGACGGACATGACGAATTACTGCGAGGCATTGCGCGAGGTGTCCACCAGTCACGGCGTGGTCCCGAGCCGCAAGGGCTTTCCGGGTTATATGTATTCCGACCTGGCAACCCTGTATGAGCGTGCCGGCAGTATCAGGGGCGTGGCGGGCTCACTGACGCAGCTGCCGATCCTGACCATGCCATCGGATGACATCACCCATCCGATACCCGACCTTACCGGTTACATCACCGAAGGCCAGATCGTGATCGACCGGGAGCTCGACCGCGCAGGCATCTACCCGCCCGTCAAGGTACTGCCATCCCTGTCGCGCCTGATGAAAGACGGCACCGGCGAGGGTTTCACCCATCCGGATCATGCGGCGCTCGCCAACCAGCTGTATGCCTGCTATGCCAGGGCAGTGCATGTTCGCGTGCTGGCGAGTGTCGTCGGCCGCGAGGGCCTGTCCGAAATCGACCGGCAGTTTCTTGATTTCGGTACCCGATTTGAACAGGACCTCGTGCACCAGCAGTCTGCCCGCACCCTCGAGCAGAGCATGGATATCGGCTGGCAGATCCTGCGCACCTTGCCGCACAGCGAACTGCACCGCCTGAATGACGAGCAGATCGCACGCCATATCGAACCGGCGGGTGCGGCATGAGTGGCATGGAACAGGCACCGACGCGGGCAGCGGTGCTGGCGCTCAGGGAGGAACGGCAGGTTGTCAGCGAGGTCTATGACTTTCTCGATGAAAAACGCCTGCTGCTGGCGGCCGAGCTGCTGCGCCAGCTGGAACGCTACGAGCGCCTGCAGGGCGAACTCGCGGCACAGTCGGCACGCGCAAGGGAACGGCTGCGTGCCGCGGTGAGTCGCCACGGCTTGCAGGGGCTCTCGGTCTACCCCGGCCGCCGGCTTGACGGTCTGCGTCTTCAGACCGTGCAGCACAACTTCATGGGAGTCAGTCTCGCAGAGAATCATCTCGAGCCGCCCTCGACCGGGCCAGGCACGCTGCTGCCGGCCTGCAATCCATCGCGTGAGGCCGAGACCTGCCGGTCGGCCTTCGAGCAACTCCTCCTGCAGAGTGCCACGCTCGCCGAGGTCTCCGGCAACATCTACCGCTTATTACTCGAATACCGCCTGACCGAACGCCGCGCGCGTGCGCTGGAACACGTACTCCTGCCCGAACTCGAACACGCGCTCGCCACCATGACCACCCGGCTCGAGGAAATGGACTTCGAGGACGTAATCCGTGCCCACCGCTATGGCATGCGATCAAAAGCATTGCATCAGGGACCATGAAGTCGATGCAAGAAGCAGAGATCGAGAAGCTCCGGCAACGGCTGCTGCACCTGAAGTCCGAGCTTGAGGGGCTGGAGGAAATGTCGCGGGAGGCCACCAGGCCGGTGGAGCTCGATCAGGCCAGTGTTGGCAGGTTATCGCGCATGGATGCCATGCAGATTCAGCAAATGGCCCGGGAGACTGCCCGTCGACGCCAGCGTCAGCGGGTCAGCATCGAGGGTGCGCTGCGCCGCATCGCGTCAGGTGACTACGGCTGGTGCTATGTGTGCGGTGAGGAAATCGACGCCCGTCGCCTTGCCATAGACCCGACA
>DATKZN010000080.1:0-7730 GCA_035527955.1 Gammaproteobacteria bacterium | reverse complement strand
GTAGGGACGCCGGTCCTGTCCCGGCAGCACGGCGAGATGCTGCCGCGCCGCGTTCAACTGGTAGACGAGGGAGCGGCTGTTGCTTTCATCCAGCAGCAGCAGGTCCAGCGTGGCTCCCAGCTGCGGCCGGTTTCGGAAACGGCGTCGATAGAGGGTGAAGCACTCGGTAACGGACAGCACCGACTCCAGCAGCAGGACCTCGATTTCCGGCGCCACGCGGCTGGTCAGCACGGCGCGCAGCAATGCGATCAGCAGCAGGGCGCGCTCGATGCGTCTGCCCAGGTTGAAGAAGTGCCAGCCCAGGTCCCGGCTCATGCTTTCGCTGGCGGCGCCGGCGACGGCCATCAGGGCGGTGATGATGCGGTCCTGCGTGTCCTGCAGGAACTGCAGATCGGTGTGACCGCCTTGCACCAGGCCGTCCAGCTCATCACCGATGTCATTGAATACCCGGCGGGTGTCGCTGCTCACCAGGTTACGTACGGCGTAGGCCGCGTTGAGGCAGTCCGACAGGTTGGCGGCCAGGGTTCCGGTGCGCCGCCGGTTGCAGATCAGGTCAATAAGCTCCGCCTGTGGCTCGGCCAGGCGTTGTTCGGCGCCGACCCCCGTGAAGCCGGGGTAGGTCATGCTCATGTGGGTCAGACCCCGCAGCAGCATGTCCAGGGTCGTCTGGTATAGCGGGTCCGTCAGCTGCAGGGTTTCGTTGCGGCGTGTGTGGATGTTGCGGATCAGCCGGATCATGTCTTCGGCGCGCTCGGCGTAGCGTGCCAGCCAGAACAGGTTTTCGGCGGCCAGCCCGGGCAGGGTCTCCTGCGATTGCGGGAAGACATCCTTGCCCTGGGGCAGCAGCGTCACGACCTGCTCGGGTTCCGAGGCCAGCACCCAGGTGTCCTTGCTGACGGCGCCGGCCTGGTTGGAAACTATCCGGCTTTCCGCTGTCTCGCCGACGCGGGTCAGTCCGCCCGGCATGACCGTGAAACTGTCCTGGCCGGCGGCCAGGAAGGTGCGCAGCACGCTATGGCGCGGTTCCAGCCGGCCCGCGTTCAGCGTCGGCGCCGAAGACGGGATCAGTCGTTCCTGACCGATGTACTCGTGGGGCCGCGCCTTGATGCGCTCACGCCATTCTGCCAGTCCTGCTGCATCGAGCTGGTCGCCGAACACCGGCCGGCCGCCCCGCTTGACCGGTCGCAGCACCAGGGTGGCGAGGTTGGCCAGCACGTAGTCACACTCCCGCGGCTGTCCGCACCACCAGGTGGCGACCGAGGGCAGCCGCAGTTCCTGTCCCAGCAAATGCCTCGCCAGCCGGGGCAGGAAGGCCATCAGGCCGGGACTCTCCAGGATACCCGCGCCGATCGAATTGGCGATGGCAACCCGTCCGCGACGCATCACTTCCACCAGCCCGGGGACACCGAGCAGGGAGTCGGGACGCAGTTCCAGCGGGTCACAGTAATTATCGTCGACGCGCCTGAGGATGACATCCACCGGGGCCAGCCCGCTGACGGACTTGAGCCAGACACGACCGTCACGCACGGTCAGGTTGGCGCCCTCGATCAGGGTGTAATCGAGGTAGTTTGCAAGGTACAGGTGTTCGAAATAGGTTTCGTTATGCGGCCCGGGGGTCATGATCACCACCCGCGGATCCTCGCGTGCGGGTTCCGGCGCCAGGTTTGCCAGCGACTCGCGCAGGCGCCGGAAGAAGGGGGCCAGCCGGTGCGGGTGGGAATCGCGGAACAGGCTGGGAATCAGGCGCGACATGACGGTGCGGTTTTCCAGCGCATAGCCCATGCCCGAAGGGGCCTGGGTGCGGTCCTTGAGGACGCGGAACCGGCCGTCATTGCCGCGCACCAGGTCCGCGGCAAACAGGCTCAGTCCCGGCGGCCGGGCGGGCGGGGCGACCACGCAGGAACGCTGGAAGCCGGGATCGCCATACACCAGGTCCGGCGGGATCAGGCCCTTCCTGATCAGGCTGCAGGGACCGTAGAGATCCTGCAGGATCAGGTTGAGCAGTTCCGCCCGTTGCATCAGGCCGGATTCGATGCCGGCCCATTCGCTGCTGCTGATCAGCAGCGGTACCGGGTCGAGCTGCCAGGCCCGGTTGAGGCCGTCCTGCGCGCCGTAGACATTGTAGGTGGCGCCGTCGCTGCGTAGCATGCGGACCGTGTCGCGTTGCCGCTGCTGCAGTACCTCGGGGCCCATGGCGTCAAGCGCGCTGATCAGGTACTGCCAGTGTTTGCGCACCCTGCCGTCTCCGGTGCACATCTCGTCATGGCCTGCCGGCGGCCGCGCGTAGGCCGGACAGGCCGCGCTGCGGTCGGGGGTGTTCATGGTTCGCGTATCAGTCACATCTGCCGCTGTGTCTCAGGTCCAGGGTGTAAGGATACTCCGGATTGATCTCCTCCACAGGGGGTGCCATGGGTCCCGGGGCATGGCCTTCGGGGAAAAACTTCGCCAGGGGTGCAAGCTCCGGCGGCGGGCGCAGCGGGCCCGTGCTGTGGCCATGGCTCCAGAAGCGGCTGATGCGGCGGGATTCGGCCTCGTAGGCATTGACCGGGAACACGTCGTAGTGCCGTCCGCCGGGATGTGCCACGTGGTAGGTGCAGCCGCCGATGGAACGGCCGTTCCAGGTGTCGATGATATCGAATACCAGCGGCGAGTGAACGCCGATGGTGGGGTGCAGCCCCGAGGGTGGCTGCCAGGCGCGGAAGCGCACGCCTGCCACGTACTCGCCGTGGGTGCCGGTGCTCCGCAGCGGGACCCGGCGGCCATTGCAGGCAACCACGTAGCGGCTTTCCGTCAGGCCGCTGACCTTGACCTGCAGCCGCTCCAGCGAGGAGTCGACGAAGCGTGCCGTGCCCAGGTTGCTCATTTCCTCGCCCAGCACGTGCCAGGGCTCGAGCGCGGCATGGAGATCGAGGCGGATGTCGTGCACGTTGACCGATCCGCAATGCGGGAAACGGAATTCCAGGAACGGCGCCAGCCATTCCAGCTGGAACGGGTAGCCGGCGCGCTGCAACTCGCACGCCACGTCCTTTATGTCGGCCCAAACGTAGTGGGGCAGCATGAAGCGGTCATGCAGGGCGGTGCCCCAGCGCACCAGCCGGTGCCGGTAGGGCTGGTCCCAGAAGCGTGCGACCAGGGTGCGCAACAGCAGCATCTGCACCAGGCTCATCTGCGCATGCGGCGGCATTTCGAAGGCACGGAACTCCACCAGCCCCAGGCGTCCGGTCGACGAATTGGGCGAGTACAGCTTGTCGATACAGAACTCGGCGCGGTGGGTGTTGCCGGTGATATCCACCAGCAGGTTGCGCAGCAGCCGGTCCACCAGCCAGGGTTCGGCCACTTCACCATCGGGCATTTGCTGGAAGGCGATTTCCAGCTCGTACAGGTTCTCGTCCCGGGCCTCGTCCACCCGCGGTGCCTGGCTGGTCGGGCCGATGAACATGCCGGAGAACAGCGTGGACAGGCCGGGGTGATGCTGCCAGTAGGTCAGCAGGCTGCGCTGCAGGTCGGGACGCCGCAGGAACGGACTGTCGGCCGGGGTGGCGCCGCCGAGGGTGACATGGTTGCCGCCGCCGGTGCCGGTGTGGCGGCCGTCCAGCATGAACTTCTCCGTCCCCAGCCGGGACAGGCGCGCCTCGGCGTAGAGGGTCTCGGTATTTTCCACCAGTTCCTGCCAGTTGTGCGCCGGGTGAATGTTCACCTCGATCACGCCCGGATCGGGGGTCACGGCCAGCTTGCGGATACGCCAGTCACGGGGTGGCTCGTAGCCTTCGATGCGTACCGGCATCTGCAGCTCGGCCGCGGTCAGTTCTACCGCGGCGAGCAGGTCCAGGTAATGCTCCAGGTGGGTGAGCGGCGGCAGGAACAGGCGCAGCATGCCCTCGCGGGCCTCGACACACAGGGCGGTATGAATCACCTCGATCCGCCGCCGCGCCTGCGCGCCGTTGTCCGCCGGTTCCTGCTGCATGATTTCCGGGTGGGATTCCGGTGCCGCCTCGATGCGGCTGAAGCGGCGGGTCACCTCGCTGTAATAATCGCCCAGCGCCGGGCGCGGTTCGAACAGGTCGCGTTCCGGTTCGATGTCGCGTTCCTCCTCGGCTATCCAGGGCAGGGCGTCCAGTGGCAGGCGCAGTCCCATGGGGGAATCGCCGGGCGCCAGGCACATGTGTCCGCGGCGAAAGCGCCAGCTGCAGCTTTGCCAGCCGTTGCGGGAATAATCCCAGCGCAGCGGCAGGGCGAAGCCGGCGGGTTTACCAAGGTCACCGGCGAGCAGTTCCACCAGCCGGCGCCGTTCGTCCGGCTGCTTCAGGTCGGTGCCGAGCAGGTCCACGTTGGCCGGCTGGTCACCTTCCTTCCACAGGTAGTAAAGGATGTCTTCGTAGGCGGGGATCAGGTAATGCCCGGGTACGCCGAGCCTGCGGGTCAGTGCCGCAGCGAACTGCTCCGCCTCGTCCGGTCCGCACCCGTAATCGACGCCGTCACGCGCCAGCAGTTTCGGGTCGCGCCACACCGGGTTGCCATCGACACGCCAGAAGCAGTTCAGCGACCAGCGCGGCACGGGTTCGCCCGGGTACCACTTGCCCTGGCCGTAGTGCAGCAGGCCGCCGGGTGCGAAGCGCCCTTGCAGTCGCTGCAGCAGGTCGCCGGCCAGCTCGCGCTTCTGTTTTCCGAGCGCGGCATCATTCCACTGCGCCGATTCCATGTCATCGATGGAGACGAAAGTCGGTTCGCCGCCGAGCGTGAGCCGCACGTCACCGGCCGCCAGGTCGGCATCGACCTTGCGTCCCAGGGCCTGGATGGTCTCCCACTGTGACGCGGTGTATGGCTTGGTGACCCGCGGATCCTCGTGGATGCGCTGCACCTCGTTATGGAAGCGGAATTCCACCTTGCATTTACCGGTCGTGCCGGTAATCGGCGCGGCGCTGACGGGGTGGGGCGTGCAGGCGAGCGGGATATGGCCCTCGCCGGCGAACAGGCCCGAGGTCGGATCCAGTCCCAGCCAGCCGGCGCCCGGTACAAACACCTCGGCCCAGGCATGCAGGTCGGTGAAATCATGGTCGGTGCCCGCAGGACCGTCCAGTGGTTTTTCGTCCGGTGTCAGCTGCAGCAGGTAGCCGGAAACAAAGCGCGCCGCCAGACCGAGATGGCGCAGGATCTGCACCATCAACCAGGCGCTGTCGCGACAGGAACCCAGTGCCTTGTCGAGGGTGGTCTCGCAGCTCTGGATGCCCGGTTCCATGCGGATGGTGTAGTCGATGTCACGCTGCAGCCGCTGGTTGATATCCACCAGGAAATTATTGATCTCCCGCTTCGAACGATCGATACCGGACAGCCACTTCAGCAACCGCGGGCCGTCCTCGGTGATCTCCAGATAAGGCGCCAGTTCCTTGCGCAAGCCGGGTGTGTATTCGAAAGGGTAGTGTTCCGCATATTTTTCCACGAAGAAATCGAACGGGTTGATGACCACGATATCGGCCACCAGGTCCACCTCGAAGGACAATGTCCGTACCGGTTCCGGGAACACCAGGCGAGCGAGGTAGTTGCCGAAGGGATCCTGCTGCCAGTTGATGAAATGTTTCTCTGGCAGCACCTTGAGCGAATAGGACTCGATAGGGCTGCGGGTATGCGGGGCCGGGCGCAGCCGGACGATATGCGGGGAGACCTCGACCGGCCGGTCAAAGCGGTACTCCGTCATGTGATTGATAGCAACTCGGATAGCCATTTCAAGGAAACCTGGTCAGTAGAAAGCAGGGTTCACCATAGCACGGATCGCGTAGACGGCAGCTTCAGCTGTCCGTCCGGATGCTGAGATCAAAGTGCATTTCGGAATTCTCAACAGCGCCGTAACAGGACCCCTCTATCGGCAGGGTCCAGGCCGGGCTGCAGGCTGCGGCCAACGCCACGTGCGCATCCGCTACGGCGGCACCGTGGCCGGGGTCGTAACCGCGCCAGCCACCGCCGGGGAGGTAGACCTCCGGCCAGGCGTGCAGGAAACGGCGTTTCCCGCGGGTTTCCGAACGGGCCTGGTAGCCGCTGACGAAACGCGCCGCGATGCCCTGCTTCCGGCAGAGTGCGATAAACAGCAGCGTCAGGTCGCGGCACGCGCCCCGGCGCTGTGCCAGGGTAAGTTCGGGGCTTTGCGGTGCACCCTGGTCACGAATCGTCTTTTCGAATGCGGTGTGCAGGAAGCGGCTGAGGGTGTCGAGAAAAACCAGCGTGTTGTTGTCCGCCTGTCTGGCCAGGTCGGCGCTCAGCTCGATGACCACGGGTGCGGCTGTGCCGCAGGCACGACAGGCTGCCAGCGCCGGGACCTCGTGCTGGCGGTACCGAACGGGCAGAGCGGTTGCCGGGGTGTCCACGATGTAGTCGAAGGGGTTGTCCCGCAGCGTTACGACGCGGGCGGTGCTTGGCGATACCGGTTTCAACTTCGGCGCGGGAATGACCGGTGGCTTCGCGTTCGTGTTCGATCGCAACTACGTATTCGTCGATCACTACAATCATGAACTGGTGGACATCCACCACATCGACACCGAACAGACCGGGAACCACCGTAACCTGCTGTACCGGATGCGGGGATCATTAAACCACTCGCCTTCAGGCGAAGGACGACTCTGTGCAGACTGTAGGAGCGCATCTCATGCGCGATAGATAATGGCCACGGAATCCACAGAAGAACACGGAAATAATGTAGGGTGCACTCCGTGCACCGGTGAGTGAGACGTGAGACGGAGAATAGCTACGGAATAACACGCAAATATAAATGCAGGACGTTTTTTTATAGGAGCGCGACTCATGGCCGTTCCCGCACATGGCCCAGGCCAGCCTCTCGACCCGGGCTATGCCCGTAAAAACGGTCTCACCTTTTCCATGTGCTCCACGTCACTCGTACATCCTGAACATTGCGCGATGATAATGGCCACGGAATCCACGGAAGAACACGGAAAGAATGCCCGTTGCAGGGTGCGTTTTACGTACCGCGAACGGTGCACGAAGTGCACCCTACAAAAATTAATGGCCGCGGAAGCACACGGAAATAAACGCTGCACCCCGTCATCTTGCAGCGCTTGTCGCAAAAGGTGTTCGTATGATCGCAGGGTGCGCTGTGCGCACCATTGCCGGTGCGTGAAACGCACCCTGCATTCTATTGTCGCTCCCCTGCGTTCTTGCCGGTACGGGCAGCAGTCCCGGATCAGTTTTCAACGGCGCCATTATCGATCCAGACGCGGATGGTCTCGATGTCTTCGGCACTGAGGGGCGCCTTGCCATGCGGCATGGAGATTGTCAGGTTGTCTTTGGAGGAAACCAGGATATACAGCGAACTGGTTCTGGCCGAGCCCGGATGGATGACCGGTCCGTACCGGGTGTCTTTCATCAGCGATGCGTAGGAATCCACGTGAAGGCCGGTTGCCTCGGCACCCGGCTTTCCGGCGACATGACATTCGGCACAATGCTTTTGCAGGATGGGGGCCACATCATCTGCATAGCTCACCTGCTGTAACGGCGGCGCCTCTGCCTTTTGTAACTGCAGCTGCCCTGCCTTGTCTTTATCGCAGGCCACCAGGCTCGCGGCAATTGCCAGTAACGCAGCGAGCGGCATGACTCGAATGTTCATGGGGGTACCCCTCCAGGATTATTGGCCAGCCGGCATCTTATCATTCTTCAGGGTCGGACCTGTCTAACTCATTGAGATCACACAGTACTAATCACTGATAAAGATTGTATTTCGGCTTTAA
>DATKZN010000079.1:0-5152 GCA_035527955.1 Gammaproteobacteria bacterium | reverse complement strand
AGTAAATGGTGCAAACACTCATGGAACCAGTATTTGGACTATATAAATCCGGCTTGACAGCTATGCCAGACGAAATACAGCGTGCTGCATCAAAACCTCCGCTTCCGGCCAGTAGTCACCAACCAGGAACCCGGCGTCAGCGGGGTTTCGTTTGCCACGGGAATATCGTGCCCTGCCCGGTAGTCACTTATATGAAACCCCGTCAAAACGTGGGGGGGCTGTGTTTGCAGCATCGCAATGCCGGGGTCGTTTTCGCTAGCGCGCAACCCGGCTGAGTTTGCTCACTTCCGCAGACTTCGGATCTGTTCCAGGAAACCGGCCTCGTCCCACTCACGCCCGCCAATGGCCCGGTAGGCGATGGTGCCGTCCGGCGCAATGACATAGGTGGTCGGCAGCCCCTTGACGGGCCACTGCGCAATCACCTCGCCGCCGCGGTCCAGCAATAGGGGGAAATCCGCCGGGTAGTCCGCGGTAAACACGAAAATCGTATCCTCGTCCTCGCCCATGTTGATGGCGAGTATTACGACGCCATCGTCCTTCAGGGATTTCCAGGCGCGGTTCATGGAGGGGATTTCCTCGCGACAGGGCGGGCACCAGGTCGTCCAGAAATTGATGATCACCGTCTTGCCGCGATAATCCGACAGGCGATGCAACCGGCCCTCGGTATCCTGGAGCGCGAAATCGGGCGCCGGCACCTTGCCGGGCACGGGCGCCAGCAGCTGGCCGGCCTGCGCCGGGAGCGTCAGCAGGAACAGCAGCAGTAACATGGTTCGCAAACAGGACATGGCTATCATTTCAGTTTGTCGATATCGGGCGCGCACTCGATACCCTCGATGGTCGCAGCATACGGCGCGCCGCCTTCGGTCCAGGTTACATCGAGATCGAATTTTGATCCCGGAGGTATCCCGTATGACGTCAGCCCCCAGTTGTAGTCACTCGGCAAGTATTCCTGCTGCGTCGGAAACATGCCCCAGCGCACGACCAGCTTCGCGTCAGCGCTGGCGTCCGCATTGCTCCATGACGCCAGCAGCGGTTCCTTGAGCAGGATGCCGGCCGTTTCCCCCGCATGGTGCACGCGCCAGCGGGTGAGATCGATGGCTACCGGCTTGCCGCTGCCCGAGCGTCCGGTGTTGCGGATGATAGTCTGGAACATACAGCTCAACGCCAGCTGCTCGATCACCTCGCGCGAGAATTCGTGGTTCATGAACAGCGCGCGGGTCTGGTCCGGCAGTCGCTGGATCAGCTCGATCTGGATATCGCCCTTGGTAAAATCCCAGCCGCGCAGCCCGTTGTCTGCGTTGACCGTATGGCGCACATCGGCAGTGGCGGCCGCTGCAGCAAACAGCATCCCGGCCAGCAATAGACTGAACTGTCGTAAACATACTGCCATGCTAGTCCTCGATTCGGCGGCGAATGGCGGCAACCACCTGCTGCACGTAACGGTCCGTCAAGCGCATCACCAGCCAGACCGGCACATGCCCGCCTGGATCGGAATGTACAGCATACCGCGCTTTGGTAACTTTGGGATGCCCGGCGGCCGCAATCTCCCAGAACCCGGACAGGCTGTCCGGCCGGACGCCCGCCGAAAGATCGACCTGCGGAAAATCACGATCCGACAATGCCCATTCGACCCGCCAGGCAGCAGGCGGCGTTCCCGTCACATCGCCCCTGCTTTGCATGACATAGGTGCGATCTGCCACCGGCCCGGGAAAGTGCAGACGGTGAAAGACCCACTGGACCGTGCCGACGGCCTCCAGCACACGACTCTCGGCCACGTCCGGGATGAAACCCGCGAACGTATCGTAGTCATTGACCAGTGCGTACAGGCGTTCCGGCGCAGCCAGGAACTGCGTCTCTATCATGACCTCGTCCACCGGCGACCCCGGCCGGCAACGGTGAAAAACCGTACCCTCGGCCATCTCCCGGATCTGGCGCCACTGCCGGCAGTCGGCTGCGGCAATAGCAAAACCCGTGCTCGTAGCGAGCACCAGCAGAACCAGCAGAGTAAACCCGATTGCCTGTCGTCCGGTGAACATTATCCTTGCCTCTAACCCATTCTGGCAAAACAGCGGCCTGTGTCTATACTCGACCTTGTCGCCACGACAACATACCCGCCCATCAACCTGACCTGCAGGAGCGGACGTTGTCCGCGATATTTTCGATAAAAACCTCGCGCGATGTGCAGGGAGAAGGTGAGACTGTTTTTACGGGCATAGCCCGGGTCGAGAGGCTGGCCTGGGCCATGTACGAGTGCCGTGGAGCACAGGGAGAAGGTGAGACCGTTTTTACGGGCATAGCCCGGGTCGAGAGGCTGGCCTGGGCCATGTGCGGGAACGGCCTTGCGAAGCGCTCCTACACCCAACAGACACACCGGTAGGATCCGTCGTTCGCGCATACCTGCGCTCCTACAACAATATGCCACTGCTGGAGGAAACTACCATGAGGCAGATCTATTCCCCGACCCGACCCGACTACCGTTCCGCCATGGGCCAGCTGCTGGTCCTGTATACACAAGTGGACAAACTGATCATGCTAGCCTGCGCCGAGCGCCTCGCCAGTGCACCGGACGATGCCGCGCGGCTGGGTCTCGCACAGCAGGTCGGTGACGAATCGCGACATGTCGCTATTCAGCAGGAATGGATGACGCGTTTCGGGACCGACACGACGCCGGTACTGTCGGCACCACAGGAGCAGGCCATTCTCGCGCACTTCCGCGCACTGGGCTGGATAGATTTCCTCATCGACATGTACCTGTGCGTGGAAGCCCTGGGCAGCGATGCCGTCGAACAGATCGTACCGCTGGCGGACCCGGGCACACAGGAATCCCTGCGCATCCCGCTCGCGGACGAGCTCAACCACATCGCGTTCGGCGTCAACCGCCTGCGCGAGGAGCTGGCGCGCATGCAGCCTGCAGAACGGCAGGCCTGCCTGACCCGCATCCCGCAGCGCATTGCCGATCTCACGCGGACTTTCTTCGCGACCGGCATCGACGTGCAGGCCCTGTTCGTGGCCGTGGGAGCCGACTTCGATGGCTTGCGCAATACCGTGCTGGCGCGCAAGGATGAAATCCTGCGCGAGGTCGCCACACCGCTCGCCGCCTGAGGGCGGCAGCCGCGCTGCCGGGCGGTTTTGCACACCGGCGCACATGACCGCGCCGGTGGCCACTGTGCTTCCCGCGACCAGGTTAGGTATCATCTGCTATCCGTTGAAACTCCTTACAGGATGAACGCATGACCACCATCGGCACCCCGCTATCCCCTACCGCCACGCGCGTGCTGTTCTGCGGCGGCGGCGAACTCGGCAAGGAAGTCGTCATCGAGCTGCAGCGACTCGGCGTCGAGGTGATCGTCGTCGACCGCTATGCCGACGCGCCAGCCATGCAGGTCGCGCACCGCAGCCACACCCTGTCCATGCTCGATGGAAAGGCGCTGCGCGCCGTCATCGAAAAGGAGCAGCCGCACTATATCGTGCCCGAAATCGAGGCCATTGCCACTGACACGCTGGTGGAGCTGGAGACCGAGGGCTACACCGTGATCCCGACGGCGCGCGCGGCGCGCCTGACCATGAACCGCGAGGGTATCCGGCGCCTGGCGGCCGAGGACCTGGGCCTGGCAACATCGCCGTACCGCTTTGCCGCCACGCGTGCGGAATTCGATGCGGCACTGGCCGAGATTGGCCTGCCCTGCGTGGTCAAGCCCATCATGAGCTCCTCCGGCAAGGGCCAGAGCACCGTGAAACAGCCGGGCGACATAGACGCGGCCTGGGACTATGCGCAGGCCGGCGGACGCAGCGGTGCCGGCAAGGTCATCGTGGAAGGCTTCGTGGATTTCGACTACGAAATCACCCAGCTGACCGTACGGCATGCCGGCGGGACCAGTTTCTGCGAACCGATCGGGCACGTGCAGGTCGACGGCGACTATCGACAGTCATGGCAGCCGCAGGCGATGAGCGAAGCCGCCCTGTCCAGCGCGCGCGATATCGCCGGCAAGGTCACCGCCGCGCTGGGTGGACGCGGTATATTCGGCGTGGAACTGTTCATCAAAGGCGATGAGGTGATCTTCAGCGAGGTATCGCCCAGGCCGCACGACACCGGCATGGTCACCATGATCTCGCAGGACCTGTCGCAGTTCGCCCTCCATGCACGCGCCATACTCGGACTGCCGGTTCCCAATATCCGCCAGCATGGTGCATCGGCGTCCAGTGTCATCCTTGTGGAAGGCAGCTCGAACCAGGTCGCGTTCACGAATCTCGAAGCGGCACTGGCAGAACCCGATACTCAGCTGCGCCTGTTCGGCAAGCCGGAGGTCGCCGGCCACCGGCGCATGGGCGTGGCACTGGCGCGCGGTGCCAGCATCGACGATGCGCTGGACAAGGCAACACGCGCCTCCCGAGCGGTCCGCGCTAGCCTTTGAGGCCGGCGTGAACTTAACGCCGCACTGCCGGAGCCACCACTGCCATGTCGACGACTGACCTGGAGCAACGCATCGAGTCACTCGAGATGCGGCTGATGCATCTCGAGGCCGCACTCGACGAGATGACCCGCGCCCTGCTCCAGCAGGAACAACTGACGCGGACCCAGGCGGAAACGATCAAGCGCCTCGAGGAGCAGTTCAGGGGACTGGCCGCCGGCTACCCGGCGACCCCTGAAGCCGAACCGCCACCCCCCCACTACTGACAGAACTGGCAGACGAGGCGCCCCGAAAGCCAGTCCGGCAGTCGTCCCGCGGCACGCGCCCGGGACGCCTTTAGTGACGAACGTCACACTTATCCCTCTCCGGGGCAGATGTAATAAGCCAACCCCGTCAACGTCTAAAGCTTGTTCCCGGGCCTGTCGAACACAGTAGATGAATGTCCGTCCCCGAAATCCGCTGGTCTAAGTAAATGAATTTAATCGATGTGACAGCCCAGGTATCCGCCGTCATCACCCTGATTGCGCTGTGCTGGCTCACCATACGCGCCTTTGGCAAGCATACCGGGTGGGGCCTTGCCGTCCTGCTGTTTTCACCGCTCGGTGCTGCTGCTTTTGGCCGCAGGTACTGGAAAGACGTAAAGAAACCGCTGATAGTCTACGCCGTCGCATTACTCGTAACCCTGGGCCTGGCCCTGTGCATGTTCAGCGCCTGGGGCGGCTGGGAACTGTTGCGTACCGGCG
>DATKZN010000078.1:0-2132 GCA_035527955.1 Gammaproteobacteria bacterium | reverse complement strand
GAACACGGAAAAATGATGCCCGGGCGTAGGGTGCGTTTTACGCACCGGCGACGCTGCACGGAGTGCACCCTACAAAAAAATAACGGCTACGGAAGAATACGGAATACCTTTGTTTTTTACGTGCCATTGCGCAGGTTCCGTGATCGTCGCTCAGCCCGCTTCCACCAGTTCGATGGCGTTGCCGTCCGGGTCGCGGCAGAACAGCGCGCGGCGCCCGGAACGACTCAGGGTGAAACCGATACCCGCAGCCTGCAATGCCGCGCTGGCCGCATCGAGATCGGTGACGTCGAGCGCCAGGTGATAGTCGCGCCCGCCGTGCCCGCCCCGGGCATCCCGCCCCGCCCCTTCGAGTTCCAGCAGGTGAAGCTGCAGGCCCTGTCCCAGCTCCAGCCACGCGCCCGGGAAGGCCAGCGGCGGCCGGTCCGGGCTGAGCGGCAGCCCGAGCACATCACGATAGAACGCCAGGGCGCGCGCGGTGTCGCTGACCAGCACGCTGGCATGATTGAAGCCCGTGACCCGGATCATGCCGCCTCTCCGGCGTGAATGCGTGCGGCCAGCCATGCAGCCAGCACGATCAGGATGCCGCCGACCCACTCGCGCACCAGCACGGTCTCGTCGGTCAGCAGCTGCGACGAGACCGCACCGACTACCAGCTCGAACAACAGGATCACCGCCGAACGGTGCACCGGCATGCGCGTCACGCCGTATTGCACGGCGAGCGTCATCACCAGGAAACCGCACAGGCCCAGAGCGACCGCGCCCAGCCAGGCGCCGGCACCGGCCGCTGGTAGCCCGGTCTCGCCAAGTACAATCCATACCACGGCCACCAGCACCACGCCCGCCCAGCTGCAGGCGGACTTCAGCGCCACGTTAACGCCCTGCAGGCGCCGCACGTACACGTTGCTCAGGGAGAAACCGAAACCCGAAGACACCGCCAGCCAGTCGGCCGTGTCGCGCGGCCAGGGCACGCCGATCTCCTCGTTCCACAGCATGATCAGCGCACCGATCACCGCCAGTGCGAACACCAGCAGGGACTGGCGATCGAGCCGCTCGTCAAGCATGAACCAGCCGAGCACCACCGCCCAGAACGGTGACAGGTAGAACAGCAGCAGCACGCGCACCACGTTGCCCTCCAGCACCGCGAGGATAAAGGCGACGTTGCACCAGCCGGCGGCCAGCCCGAGCATCAGCAGCGCCGGCAGCTGCGCTGCCAGCTGCCGGCGGTCGCGCACGAAGATCCACAGGAACGCGAGCAGCACCGCGCCGTAGCTGATTAGTGAACTCCACAGGCCGTCCAGCCCCGCATCCTCCAGCAGGCGCAGCGGGTACCAGACCATGCCCCACAGGCTGGCAGTCAGCAGCAGGCTGAATACCGGCAGCAGGTGATGTTCGGTTCTGGTGCTGTTCATGTCATGTGCAACCTGTCAAATCCCGGGGCAAGCGGGTAAAAATAACGCCTTGCAGCCGGCAGGCCGTTTAATGCCGCACCGGGAATCCATTATACTTGCGCCTTCCCGGACACCGGACAGACCAGCAGGCGCGCCTGCCCGCCAGGGTGGAGCGCGCCGCCGACAAACCATGAATCCCGATATGGCAAGGTTGCAGCCCTACCCGTTCGAGCGGCTGGCGAAGCTGTTCAGCGGCATCACGCCGCCGGCCGGGTTGCAGGAGATCGCATTGTCGATCGGCGAACCGCGCCATGCTACACCGGGTTTCATTACGGAAGAAGTCATCACCCACCTGCACGGGCTGTCGAACTACCCCGTGACGCGCGGTTCGGCCGCCCTGCGCGCGGCCATCGCCGACTGGCTGATGACACGCTTTACGCTGCCGGCCGGCAGTGTCGATCCCGAGCGCATGGTGCTGCCGGTGAACGGCACGCGCGAGGCGCTGTTCGCCTTCGCCCAGTGCACCATAGACCGCCGCGACGCGCCGCGCGTACTGATGCCCAACCCGTTCTACCAGATCTACGAAGGCGCCGCACTGCTGGCCGGGGCCGAACCGTATTTCCTCAACACCACGCGTGACACCGGCTACCGCCCCGACTTCGACAGCGTGCCACGGGAAGTCTGGCAACGTTGCCAGCTGATCTACGTCTGCACCCCGGGCAATCCGACCGGCGCGGTCATGCC
>DATKZN010000077.1:0-10075 GCA_035527955.1 Gammaproteobacteria bacterium | reverse complement strand
GTGGAGCTGGCCAGCCGTCTGCTCGGTGAGCAGTGGCAAAAGGATTTCATCGAGCGGGTAAAGAGCGGTGGCGTGGAGCGAGTGCTGCTGTAGACCGGCTATTCACGCCAGTGAGCGCAAAGAATGTACAGGATGAAAGCGGCTACCCGTCGGCCAGGGGTTGCCTATCGCCTATACATCCAGACCATAGATTCACTACCTGACTGACGATGATCGAGCTTGTCTGCGGTAGGTAGAGGCGCCCCCCGCGCTCGAT
Organism: Gammaproteobacteria bacterium; assembly: GCA_035527955.1. Taxonomy (GTDB): domain Bacteria; phylum Pseudomonadota; class Gammaproteobacteria; order UBA9214; family UBA9214; genus UBA9214. The sequence continues at coordinate 9,819 of DATKZN010000077.1, read as the reverse complement.
AAAGATGTCCCCGGGTAAACGCCCCAGCCCAAGTTTGCCAAGCCATGGCCAGTACAGCCACAGCAGAACCCGACAGTATGTAAGCAGGAGTGCCGGCAATTCTGGGATTACTTATACTCCGAAAGGTAATAAGCATTACCCTAAAGCGAATATCACTATTGCAATATATACGACAGGCCTAGACTTTCGAATAATACCCCTGCCCCGAGCGAGATTGTCAGCAAACCAGCCGGGCGTAAGCGGGAATTGCCTTGCTGGGGACCTCTGATTTAACAAGGCAGGCAGCTGTACAAGTCCCCTTACAAATACGAATTTATTAGTAGCTAGCTGTTTATACAGTGGTTACGACTAGCTGTTATGCACCAGGTCGGCGCTTCGAGTTCGTCCCGGAGAGCCAGTTACCGGGACAGGTTGAGAAGGCCACCGGCAGGTGGCTGTTACTATCCGGCAATCTGCTAAAGAACGCCAACTACAATACGGACCAAGGCCATGTCGATTTTTGAAAAAACCAAACACTGCACGAGACGATTCCCGTGCCGGTTCAAACTGGTGATGATTGCATTCTCCCTAGCGGTTGCAGTGTCAATTGCTGCGGTACCTGTCATTACCCGCCTCGCCTGAGGATTGGACTGGCAGACAGTACTCTGCCGTTAAGCTTGCACTCCATCAGCAACAACAGGCCAGACTTGCGGATGGCCAAACTCCGTAGAAAGGGTGTCAGAGCACAATTTCCCCTAATGTTCGAGAAAAATGTGCTCTTGCATCTTTCCCATCGTGACCTTTAATCCAAATAAAGGGGCCGGATACATTTTCCACAAAACCCGAGCGGCGTCCTGATCGTACTTCTGGCCAATAGTGACCTGGCGCGGATTCGCGTACCGTTTAACTAAGGAAATGCCCGTCCGCCATGTCGATTTCATGGTGGGAAAATAATAATTAACGGTATGCGTATGAAGAAAATCCACCCGGCGATTATCCTGCTCGGCTGTTTGTTGTCTGCCCAGTACGTCCTGTCACCTGTTGTGAGTGCCGCGGATGACACACACGCATATTCTGCTGACGCGCGCGGGCGGCGCGCCGATGACGGGTTCTGGACGATCCCGCCCATCAGCAGGCAATGGGAGAGACCGGCAAGGATGCATCACTGGACGATACCGTCCATCAGTCAACGCTGGGGCGTCCCGCCAGGATCCGGTCGCTGGACCATCCCGCGCACGGCAGACGATATGAAATAAAAAGAAAGGCGCCGGCTACCTACTCGGAAACCCATACGGAGCACATGCCTGGCGGAGCGCCAGACACATTTCCCTTCGACCTGTCTGGCTCATCTGCGAATGAAACCGGAACCGGTATCAGGGTATTGGTTGAAGTGCCGGGATTCTCCCTGATCTTCCCTGCAATTCATTGCTTCATCCCGCCCCGCTACCTATGATCGCCCTATGCCACTCTCGCGTTTTCACCCTGCCGTGGCGGGCTGGTTCACGGCGCATTTTCCCGGCCCGACCGCGGTGCAGGCCCGGGCCTGGCCGGCAATCCGGGCCGGTCAGGCCAGTCTGATTGCGGCACCGACCGGCTCGGGCAAGACCCTGGCCGCGTTCCTGGCGGCAATCGATCAGCTGCTGGTGGAAGGCCTGGCCGCGCCATTGCCGGATGAAACCCGGGTCTTGTACGTCTCGCCCCTGAAGGCCCTGTCCAACGACATCCACAAGAATCTCGAGCTGCCGCTGAACGGCATCCGTGACCGCTTGCTGGAGTCGGGGCTGGCCGACGTGCCCATCACGGCACGGGTGCGCAGCGGCGATACCTCCCCCGCGGAACGGCAGGCCATGAAGCGCAACCCGCCGCACATCCTGGTCACCACGCCGGAGTCGCTCTACATCCTGCTGACCTCGGATTCGGGCCGGGCCATGCTGCGCACCGTGCGCTCGGTGATCGTCGACGAGATCCACGCCCTGGCGGGGAACAAGCGCGGCGCCCACTTGAGCCTGTCGCTGCAACGCCTCGATGCCCTGTGCGATACGGCGCCCGTGCGCATCGGCCTGTCCGCCACGCAAAAGCCGGTGGAGTCGATGGCCGCGTTCCTGACTGGCCATACTTATGATGCCCCCCCTGACGCGAAGCGACGCTGTCACATCATCGATACCGGCCATGTGCGCGAACGGGATATCCGGCTGGAGATCACCGGCTCGCCCCTGGAAGCGGTAATGGCCAACGAGGTCTGGGCCGAGATCTACGATCGCCTGGCGCAGCTCGCCGAGGCGCACCGCACCACACTCATCTTCGTCAACACGCGCCGCCTCGCGGAACGGGCCGCCGCGGCGCTGGCCGAACGCCTGGGCGAGGAGGCGGTCACCGCTCATCACGGCAGTCTGGCGAAGGAGCACCGGCTCGCTGCGGAACAGCGCCTGAAACAGGGCCAGCTCCGCGCCCTGGTGGCCACCGCCTCGCTGGAACTGGGTATCGATATCGGCGACGTGGACCTGGTCTGCCAGATCGGTTCGCCCGGCGCCATTGCCACCTTCCTGCAACGCGTCGGGCGCTCGGGTCACGCCGTGGACGCCACGCCCAAGGGGCGCCTGTTTCCCCTGTCACGGGACGACCTGGTGGAATGCACGGCACTGCTCGATGCCGTGCGCCGGGACGAGCTCGACGTGATCCATATCCCCGACCACCCGCTGGACGTGCTGGCGCAGCAGATCGTCGCCGAGGTGGCCAGCCGCGAATGGGACGAGGCCGAACTGTATACGTGTTTTACCCGGGCCTGGCCGTACCGGGCGTTAAGCCGGGAGCAGTTTGTCGCCACAGTGAAAATGCTCAGCGAAGGTTTTCATACCCGCCGCGGCCGGCGCAGTGCGTACCTGCATCGTGATGCGGTGCATGGCGTGTTACGGCCCCGCAAGGGCGCGCGCCTCACGGCCCTGCTCAATGGTGGCGCGATCCCAGACCAGTTCGATTACGACGTGATCATGCAGCCGCAGGGGGTGTTCGTCGGCACCCTGAACGAGGACTTCGCCTTCGAAAGCCTGCCCGGGGATATCTTCCAGCTCGGCAACCAGTCCTACCGCATGCTGAAGATCGAGCAGGGCCGGGTGTACGTGGAAGACGCCCACGGTCAGCCGCCGAATATCCCGTTCTGGTTCGGTGAGAGGCCGGGGCGCAGCGACGAGCTGTCTTTTGCCGTGTCGCGGCTGCGCCGGACGCTGGACGAAACACTCGAACAGGGACAGGACGCTGCGCTCCGCTACCTGCGCGACACGCTGGCCCTGCCGCCGGGTGCGGCCGAACAGCTGGTCGCGTATCTCGCCGCGGCGAAGGCGGCGCTGGGCGTCATTCCCACGCAGGACCATCTCGTCTTCGAGCGCTTCTTCGACGAGACCGGCGATATGCACTTCGTCATCCATTCACCCTTAGGGTCGCGCATCAACCGCGCCTGGGGACTGGCCCTGCGCAAGCGCTTCTGCCGGCGCTTCAATTTCGAACTGCAGGCCGCGGCCACGGAAGACAACATCATCCTGTCGCTGGGGCCCACGCACAGTTTTCCCCTCGACGAACCGGCCCGCTACCTGAAATCCGCCAGCGTCCGGGAGGTGCTGGTGCAGGCCCTGCTGGCTGCGCCGATGTTCCCGGTGCGCTGGCGCTGGGTCACCAACACCGCGCTGGCGGTACCGCGCAACCGCGGCGGCAAGCGGGTGCCGCCGCCGTTTCAGCGTAACAGCGCCGAAGACCTGATCGCCCTGATCTTTCCCGATCAGCTGGCCTGCGCCGAAAACATCGCCGGGGACCGCGAGGTGCCCGAACATCCGCTGGTCGACCAGGTACTGGCGGACTGCCTGCACGAACTCATGGACATCGATGGCCTGATCCAACTGCTGGAAGGGATCGAGACGCAGCGTATCGCTATCACCACACGCGATCTCGCCACGCCCTCGCCGATGGCGCTGGAGATCATCAACGCGCGGCCCTACGCCTTTCTCGATGACGGGGCCGCCGAGGAACGCCGCACCCTGGCCATCAACCAGCAGCGCCATCTCGACCCCGTGGATGCCGCCGCGATCGGCACCCTCGACGCCGAGGCCATCCGGCAGGTCCGGCAGGAGGCCTGGCCGCAGGGCGGCACGGTCGACGAGCTGCACGATGCGCTGCTGGTGCTGGGTTTCATGACGGCGGTGGAAGGCGAGGCCGGGGGCTGGCAGTCGAGGCTGCAGCGCCTGCAGGCACAGCAGCGCGCCACGCTTGTCGGCCTCGCTCACGGGGCAATACTGTGGGTGGCAGCGGAACGGTTGCATCATGTGTTGGCGCTGTTCGCCGACGCGCGGCTGGAGCCCGTCATCGAGCCCACCGAGCCCGTGCCCGATGACCGCGCCGATGCGCTGATCGAACTGTTGCGCAGTCGCCTGGAAGGGCTGGGCCCGGTCACGGTGTCTGCGCTGAATGCGCCGCTGGGATTACCGTCGACCGAGGTCGAGGCCAGTCTGCTGGCCCTGCAGCAGGAAGGCTTTGCCATCCAGGGGCATTTCTCGCAGGCCGGTGAAACGGAATGGTGCGAGCGCGGCCTGCTGGCGCGTATCCACCGCTACACCGTCAAACAGTTGCGCAGCGAGATCGACCCGGTCAGTCCGGCGGATTTCATGCGTTTCCTGTTTCACTGGCACGGCCTGGATGAGCCGGCGGAAGGGGAGGCCGCGCTGGAACGCAGCCTGCAGCAACTGGAAGGCATTCCGCTGGCGGCGTCCAGCTGGGAGCAGGATGTGCTGCCGGCGCGCATCCGCGACTTCGGCGCAGCGCAGCTGGATCACCTCTGCCAGTCCGGCCGCTTTGTCTGGCTGCGTTTGCAGCCGCCAGCGGCCGGCAAGGAAGACAGACAAAAGAATCCGGCCGTGAAGAGCACGCCGATCAGTTTCATCCGTCGCGAGCATCAGGGCGACTGGCGGGACCACAGCACGATGGCCGATGCGGCCGCGGTCACCCTGTCAGGCCACGCGAATCAGGTCCTCGACAGCCTGAAACAGTGGGGCGCGAGTTTTTTCCAGGACCTGCTGGACGACACCCGCCTGTTGCCGGTGCAACTGGAAACCGCGCTGGGCGAGCTGGTGGCCTGGGGGCTGATCACCTCGGACAGTTTCAGCGGCCTGCGCACCCTCATCACCCCGCAACCGGTCCTGCGCCGGCGCACCAGGCGCCGGCCTGGCTACCGGCCCCTGGCCCAGGCCGGGCGCTGGTCGCTGCTGCGATCGGCCCGGCCGCCGCGCGATGACCGCGACCGGTTTGCCTCCGTCGAACACATCGCCCGGGTGCTGCTCAGGCGCTACGGTGTGGTGTTCCGCAAGCTGCTCGAACACGAAACCGGCCTGCCACCGTGGCGGGACCTGCTCTATGTCTACCGGCGCATGGAGGCGCGCGGCGAGCTGCGCGGCGGTCGTTTCGTGCAGGGCTTTGCCGGGGAACAGTTCGCCCTGCCGGATGCCATGCAGACCCTGCGCCGGATCTGCAAGCAGGCGCAGGACGGCGCGCTGGTCGCCATCGCCGCCACCGACCCGCTCAACCTGACCGGTTCCATCACGGCCGGCGACCGGGTCGCCCGCCAGGCGCGCAATCGCATCCTGTACCGCGACGGCGTGCCCATCGCCACCAGCGTCGGTGGTGAGATCAGCTACCTGGCAGCGATTGCAGCGGAGGTGCAGTGGGAGATCAAGACCACCCTGTTACGGCAGACCCGACCGGAACAGTTCCATCCGACGCCGCCGCGGTCGATTTAGGTTGATTCGCGCATGCGATGCGCTTCTGCGCGGATTGATTTGTCTGTTGGCAAGGTTGGTACATGTCATGGACAGTGTGTTGAATTTGAACGATTCAACACACAAAGAGTGCTCGTGACACTATGCATAATAACTACAGCGTCAGAATTGCATCCAGACCAGCAGTGCTCGCAAATAACTTTTACTGCTACTGCCTGGGGACTTGATACGGTGATACGGGCGCATGTATTCCCATAAAGGTAAATGACTGGGTTTGTGTGTAGAGTAGTCGCTCACCACGGTCTGCCGGCGTGTGAATTCAAAGAATTCAGATTGCCGAGTACGGCCAGGACGCGTTGTTCAGAAATTTAATGCAAACGGCAGGTTCGCAATTGAAACCTGGCCTTCAAGTTCTGTTGTGATCGGCAGTCACCGGCACTTTTTTCCATTCGACGAAAGGGGGCATTCCCGAGTAATGATTTCTCGGATGCAAGTCACTACGGAATGAGGTGTAAGTGGTTGTAAATTTGGATGCGAGTAACAGCTTTTCAGGCAGTATCAGTATCGGTATTGAGCCATTATTTCAGGGTTTCCACCCGTTGTACCAGCGAGACCGTTTCGCAGTCGACAGCCGGTGATGCATACCGGTTCGATACCGCATTGGCCCTGAACGCGGTATAGGGAAAGAGCGATTTCAGTGGCTTCATAACAGTTATTGATATCTCAGGAATCCATTCGGCCGGCCTGTGAGGTCGCGCCCGGCTTGTGCTTGCCAGGGCAAGACACTTGACGAATCCACTTGCCGCACTGGTGCCTGAAACTGCCTGATCACCATCGGATCCACAATGCTGGAGATGCCCCTCACCGCCCGGCCACAAGCCTCGCAGGTCTCGAAGTCGATCCTGATCACCCGCTTCAGGCGCTGTGCCATGTCATCGATGCCCGGCGCCGGCCCCGATTTCCGACCATCCGGCCGTGCGGGTCTTCAGGCTGGCACGATAAGTGCTTTTTATAAACCAGATAATGCATTGGCATGTAATGCAGGCGACTGCCGTACCGGCCGCTGCCTGGTGTTGCGGTCCGTTGCAGCTGGACAGTGCCGGTGCAGGGCAGGCTCTGGCGTGACTTCCTGATGACAAGCTAACGCAATGAAATAACTGCAGATTCAGATTTCTTGCAGGATGGGCAGGCAGGCCTGTTGGCCGCCTGATGTTCACATTTACGGAATTGAGGTTGAATGTTTCTGGCTACGCAATATCGCGGGATGTACCTCGCCGTGCTGGTCGCCATGGTCATTGGTCTGGCCAGTCTGTCGGGTGTTCCCGGCTATGGCCAGGGCTGGTTGTATGACCAGTTCGTGAGTGCCGTGCCATTGAATAAAACATCGAAAAGTCAGGTAATTATAGTGGAGGTGGCCGAACAGCAGGCAACCCTGCAGGAGGCGGACTGGATGTTGCTCCTCGACACTGTGCAGGGTCTGGGTGCCAGCCAGGTGGTGCTTTCCGAACTCCCGCCAGGGGCTGGCGCGGCCTTTTTCGATCAACTGCGTCAATACAATAACGTGGTGATTGGGCGGACGCTCAAAAGACAGGAAAATGACGACGAAAAATTGACGGTTGATGCCTGGCCAGCAGTCTCCGTCGGTGCGGAAATCCCGTTCGGGGTCGTGGCATTGCCGCTGGCCGATCACGGCATCAGCCGTTCGTTTGCTGCCCGTGTGCCGGTTGCAGAAGGCAGCCTGCCTTCACTGGCGCTGGCCGCCGCGCAGGCGCGTGGCATCGCCGTACCCGTGGCGCCGGATAACGAGGTGCTGATCAATTTCGATGGCGGGCGTGACCGCATGCCGCGGGTTGCAGCGGCCGGGGTACTCGACCATGCCCTGATTCCGGAACTGTTCGCGGGACGCACGGTGCTGATCGGGGTGGCCCCCGGACTGAGCGTGCCCGGCATACACACGCCCATCAGCCATGGCAAGGAACCGCTGTCCCTGCTCGAGTTCCAGGCTTATGCGCTGGATACCCTGCTGGCCGGGACGGCGATTCACGTTGCCGGTCCGGCATGGCTGTTCGGGCTGCTGCTGACAACCGCCTTTGCGAGCCTGTTTATCTATCAGTGGCTCAATGTGCGCTCGGGTGGCTGGTTCACTGCAGTCATGCTGCTGCTCTACTGGGTTACGGGCTGGTGGTTGCTGCACTATCTCTACCTCTGGGCTCCCGTGCTCGAGCTGACACTGAGCCAGGTATTCCTGTACCTGATGATTGCCAGGCTCAAGGTGACACTGAATGAAAGCACCCTGCGAAAACTGATTGCCGACAGCTCGGGCAAGCTGCACGCCAGTGCGGTCCCGGACAATTTCTACAACTCCCCGGAACACTGGACACAGGTCATCACGCTGGTTGACCAGGTGCTGCATCTGCGGCGACTCATCTTCCTCGAGAAGGTCCAGGGCGATCACCGGGTGCATGAGGTCAAGGCGCTCAATTGCTCGATCGATGTGATTGACGAGCGGCGGCGTGATTACGAACGCACGCCCTACAGCACGGCAATCGCCGAGGGCGGGCCGATCCTGCTGGAAAAACGATATCTGAAGCCGCTGGATGGCGAAGAGGAGGAACAGTACCTTGTGCCGCTGGTCTTCGCCGGGGAAGTGCTGGGTTTCTGGGCATTCGGGGTTGCGCCGGTAAACCCGGCCGCCAGTGCCCGGTTTCTCGAATCCGTCACGGTTTTTGCCAGCCAGATTTCCGAACTTCTGTACCACCGCAGTCACTGGCTCGAACAGCAGGAAGCGCAGGCAAGCGTACTGCGTCGCTTCCTTCGTCTTGAAGGCGGCAATCCGGCCTATCCGCACATGCGTCGTTTTCTGGAGCTTGCACAACGGCGCGTCTCGAGCATGGAGGCCGTGTTCAACGGCATGGATACCGCTGCCATTGTCTATGATCTGTTCGGCCGGGTGTTGCATCTGAATCGCCGCATGGAGGGTTTTCTGCGCACGATGGAATTGCCCGGCTATGAGCTGACGGCCCTGGACCTGCTGACGCGCCTGACTGGCAGCGATCGTGGACACGCCAGGCACCTGTTGCGCGAAGTGGTCATGGAAAACGGCCAGTTTCATCTTCCTGTTACCAGCCGGCAAGGTACACAGCAGAATTTCATGCTCAGTGTGCGCGCAGTCGCGAGTGACAACAGCCATGCAGGCGGGACGGACAGTGCCGCTCCGTTCCAGATCTCCGGTCTGCTGTTTGAACTGATCAATGTCAGCCAGCTGCAAGGTGTCTATGCAATGAAGGACACTCTTGTTGAAAGGTTCGGCCAGCGACTGCGGCGCGAGCTGGCTGCCATCGTGCTGGGGAGCGATCTGCTGAGAGAGAAAACCATTTCCGTGCGTGACCGGGCCCGGGCGGCACGTGTGCTGCGGGACAAGGTGTCGGCTGCGGTCGAGCTGATCAATCAGGCCGGCAGGTATATGCAGGTTAAGGTCGCAGGACCGGGTCTTGGACTGTACCCGGTGGATGCCACTGCCCCGGTGTTGTCCGCCATGGAGATACTGCACGCGGAGGCGCAGGCACGGGACATTGAATTTTCAGTACGGTTGCCCGAGTTCGCCAGCCTGGTCTGTGCCGCACCCGAGGAACTTGGCAGGCTGATGCGGGTAGTGCTGGAGGCGCTGGTGAACGATGCGGCGGAAAACACCAGCATCCAGGTCGATATCGAGGAGCGTGACAGCCGGGTCATATACCGGTTCAGCAACACAGGGTTCGGTATCCCGAATGAGCGCTTCCAGGCCTATTTGTTCGGGGGCAAGAACATTGTCGCGGATGAGTTCAATGATCTGCACGAAGCGATCAACCATGTCGGCGCATGGGAAGGCTGCGTAACCGCCAGCAGCGAGGTGGGAACCGGCATGGCATTCAATATCGAATTGCAGGCGGTGATCTAGCCATGGCTGCCCGGCATGCCAATCGCATACTGCTGGTCGACAATGACGAGATGATGCTCGACGTCCTGAAGATCGCGCTAAAGGGTTGCGGCTGCAAACTGCTTGTTGCGCGTGACGGGATGGAGGCGATGCAGTTAGTGCAGGCAC
>DATKZN010000076.1:0-7234 GCA_035527955.1 Gammaproteobacteria bacterium | reverse complement strand
CTCGAGCAGCGTAACCTGCGCACCGAAGTCCTGGAAGATCTGCGCCATCTCGACACCGATGGCGCCGCCGCCGATGACGGCGAGTTTTTTCGGCGGCGCGTCCAGCGTCCACACCGTGTCCGAGGTGAGCACGCCGCCGTTATCCAGGCCTTCCTGCGCGCCGGGGATCGGCGGCACGAACGGCGGTGCGCCGGTGGCGATCACGGCGGCGCCGAAGCTGATGCTGCGGGCGGCCGGTGCCGTCGGCGCAGCGGTACGATTGTGCGGATCGTCGCTGTTGGTCGAGGTATTGATCGCCAGCGTGTGCGCGTCCACGAACTGGCCGAAGCCCTGAATGTAGTCGATGCGCACACCCTTGTCGGTCTTCAACGCCATCTCGCCGCGCGTCTCCAGCACCTGGCGGCGATGGGCCTCGAGGTCCTTCCACACCAGCTTCGCCTTGTTGGTGCCGGTGACACCGAGGAGAGCGTCTTCCGCGCGGTCGCGCATGCGGTCGGCCGCGGCACGCCAGGCCTTGGACGGGATACAACCGCGCCACAGGCATTCGCCACCGGGGAACGGCGCGTCGTTGACCAGTGCGACCTTCAGTTTGTGCGCCACCAGGTCGCGCGCGCAGTCCTCGCCGCCCGGGCCGCCGCCGACCACGACCACGTCGTAGTCCCAGTCGCCTTCCGGTATGGCCGGACCGCCCGGCCCCATCCAGTCACCGGGCTGCTGCACAAATTCCTTCAGTGTCTGCAGAAACAGCGCCACATCGGCGCCGTTGATCACGCGGTGGTCGGCGGTAACGGTAAAGGCGCTGCCCTTGTCGGTGTTCGACGAAATGGCCAGGATCGCGGCCAGACCCGGCGTGGCAATGGCGTCGAATTGGCTGACGTCGAACATGCCCATGTTGGAAATCTGGAACGTCGCGCCGGTGAATTCCTCCAGGTTGAGGTGACGGGTGCGTGCCCGCGCCACCAGGTCTTTCCAGTCCGTGTTCAGTTCAGCGAGTTCGCGCGACTCGCAGCCGCGCAGGATCGGCACCACCAGCCCGCCGTCGTCGGCGGCCACTGCCATGCCGATATCGACCTGGCTGCGCTCGATCAGCTTGTCATCCGGCTGGTAACACCAGTTGATCTTGGGATGCCTGGCAATCGCCAGTCCACAGGCCCGTGCGATCGCCACCGTCACCGACACACCGGCCGACCTGGCGGCAGTCATCAGCGCCTCGAGGTGGATATGCGCGGTCACGCGGAAGGTCGGCATGGAAATCGAGGACGCCATGGCGCGTGCGATCGCCTTTTCCATCGATTTCATCGGCCGGCCATTGCCGGGCACGGCCATCTCGAACGGCGCCGGCGCGCGCTGGATATCGGCGGCCGTAACCACACCACCCGGACCCGAGCCGCTGAGTCGATCGATGTCGGTGCCGGTTTGTGCAGCCAGCCGGCGCGCCAGCGGCGAAGCCTTGTTGCCCTGCGGGCGCGGCGCCGGGGCGGCACCGGTGGCGGCCGGCACGCCCGCTGCCGGTGTGAGTGCCGCGGCCGGTTGTGCTGCCGCCGCTGCTGCCGGTGCCGGCTGCGCGCCAGCCGCGGCGGGTTTCGCCGTGCCGGCATCGACGTCGGATTTCGATTCCACCAGGTAGCCGATCGCGTGGGTGACCGGCACCACGGCATCCACCGGGGCCAGCGGTCCGGACAGGTAGCCGTCGCGGAACACCTCGACGTCCATGACGGCCTTGTCGGTCTCGACCGTGGCGACGATGTCGCCGCGCTTGACCGCGTCGCCGATGTTCTTTTCCCAGCTGACGATGACACCTTCCGTCATGGTGTCGGACAGCTGGGGCATCTTGATTACATAGGGTTCAGCCATGGTTTTCCATTCAGATAAATTCAGCCACAGAGCGCACAGAAAATTAACAATTCGCGGACGCGGTCCGCTCCTACAGGAACGTTAACAGGCGTAGGAGCGCATCTCATGCGCGATGAATCCAGGCAAAGCCTGGTTCAGCTTTAATTTCCTCTGTGTACTCTGTGGCAATGTGTTTTGAAATACCCTAAATACCGAACATCTTGCGCACGGCTTCCACCACGTCGTTGGCATCCGGCAGCGCGGCCTTTTCCAGGGCGTGGTTGTAGGGGATCGGGACGTTCAGCGCGGAGACGCGCACCGGCGCGGCGTCCAGCTCGAAGAAACATTCCTCGTTGATGATCGCCATGACCTCGGCACCGACGCCGACGGCGGGCTCGGCCTCCTCGGCGATCACCGCGCGGTGGGTCTTGCTCACCGAGTTGCGGATACCGGCGCGATCCAGCGGACTCAGCGCGAACAGGTCGACGACCTCGGCCTCGATGCCGTGGTGCTGCGACAGCAGCTCGGCGGCCTTCATGCACCAGTGCACGGAGATGTTGTAGCCGAACAGCGTGACGTCGCGGCCCTCGCGCGCGACCTCGGAGCCTTCCAGGGGGTGGAAATATTCCTCCTCCGGCACCTCGCCCTTCATGTTGTACATGAGTTCGTGTTCGTTGATGAACACCGGGTCGTTGCAGCGCACGGCGGATTTCAGCAGGCCGTAGGCCTGGCGCGGGCTGGACGGCGTGACCACGCGCAGGCCGGCGATGCCCATGAACACCTTTTCCATGCGCGCGGAATGCTGCGAACCGAGCTGGTGGGCGGTGCCGCCCGGGGAACGCACCACGATCGGCGCCGTCAGCTGGCCGCCCGACATGTAGCGCACCTTGGCGGCCGTGTTGAAAATCTGGTCCATGGCCAGCCAGGAAAAATTCACCGACATGATTTCGATGATCGGCCGCACGCCGAGGAAGGAGGCGCCGATACCCAGGCCGGTATAACCGTTCTCCGATATCGGCGTGTCGATAATGCGTTTCTCGCCGTATTTTTCATACAGGCCCAGCGTCGCCTTGTAGGTGCCGCCCACCACGCCGATGTCCTCGCCCATCGCGATGACCATCGGGTCATTGGCCATTTCCTCATCGTGGGCACGCCGGATCGCCTCCCAGTACATCAACTTGGCCATTACGCCACCCCGCCCTTGACCCACGGATCCTGCTCGGCCAGAACGTATTTCTCGACATCGGCGATGTGCGGCTCTGGCGATTCCGTGGCGAAGCGGATCACCTCGTCCTCGATCTCGTCCAGTATCTCGGTATCCATATCCTTGAATTCCTTCAGCGTCAGCTTGCCGGCCTCGATCAGGCGGTCGCGCAGCATGATGACCGGGTCGCGCTTGCTCCACATGCGCTCCTCGGTCCTGGCCCGGTAGGCGTTGGAATCGGACATGGAATGACCGCGGTAACGGTAGGTCATCAGTTCCAGGAAGTACGGGCCATTGCCGCCGCGCACGTATTTGACCGCCTTGACCGCGGCCTTGTGCACCAGTTCGACGTCCTGGCCATCGATCTGTGTCGAGGGAATGTTGTAGGCGGCGACGCGCTTGTACTGGTCGACCACCGCGGTGGAACGGTCGATGCGGGTGCCTATGCCGTACAGGTTGTTCTCGCACACGTACAGCACGGGCAGGTTCCACAGCGCGGCCATGTTCAGCGACTCGTGGAAGGTACCCTGGTTGTTGGCCGCGTCGCCGAGGAAACAGATGCAGATCTCGTCGCCACCCTGCATCTGGATGGCCTTGGCAATGCCGGCCGCCAGCGGGAACGGTCCGCCGACCAGCGCGTAGCCGCCCATGAAGCGGTGCTTGACGTCGAAGATGTGCATGGATCCGCCGCGTCCCTTGCTGACGCCGGTCTCCTTGGAAAACAGTTCCGCCATCACCGCGCGCGGGTCCGAGCCGGCCTTGATGGCATGCACGTGGTCACGGTAGCTGGTGATGACGTAGTCGTGACCGACCCTGGCGGCTTCCAGTACGCCGTGGGCGCAGGCCTCTTCACCCGGATACAGGTGCAGGAACCCGCCGATGTTGCGTTCGACGTAGGCCTCGTAGCAGCGCTCCTCGAAGCGGCGCGCGAACAGCATTTCCCGTAACAGGCGTTTTTTATCGGCGTCTTTCATACGATGGCAGTTAGCGTCGGATTTCCGGCACCCTCTTTCCCAGGCAGCTTGTGCAGGTCGATGGCAGGTTTCACTACCCGGTGGTATCGCCATCTCCCTGAATTCAAAGGGGACAGTGGTATCAGAAACCCGGCAAGCGCGATATGATCAGCGTTTTGCAGCAACAGGTCAAGGCAATCAGCATGGATATCCCCTACCGGCATAGCGAAAAAATCAAGCTGAATCAGCACCCAAAAGACCTGACGCCGTCGGCAGTCGACGCCCTGGCGGCAGTCATCCTGCTGGTGCCGGACAAGCCCGGCAAGGCGGTTTGGGAACGGCTGCCCTATGCCGACATTCTCAAGCCGCGCTGGCAGCGACAGCTGCGCCGCGATCCTGACAGCGACTGCCTCATCACCGACCTGCCCAATCGCAGCGGTACCCGCATCCTGCTGCAGGCCATCAAGCCTGACGGCACTGCGTTTGCCGGCCTGGACCGGTCACGCAAGCTGGCCGACGCGCTGCGCAAGCTCGATCCGGCCGTGGCCGGCATCCAGCTGTCCGGGTTCGACCCGGCCAGCGGCGGCCGCCTGCTGGAACAACTGGCCGCCGCGTTGCTGGCCGGTGCCTGCCCGATGCCGAGCTTCAAGTCGAAGCCCAAACCCGCAGCCGCACTGCAGCAGCTGGACATCCACGGCCTGCAGGAGACGGTCGACCTGGCCCAGGTCCGGGCGGAGACGGTCGGCAATCACCTGGCACGCTGGCTGTCCGCGCTGCCGGGCAATGAACTGACGCCTGGCACGTACCGCGCCTTCGTCACGCAACTCGCCAAACAGGAAGGCTGGCGCCTGCAGTTCCTCGACCGCAAGGCGCTCGCGAGGAAAAAGGCCGGCGCGTTTCTCGCCGTCTGCCAGGGCAGTCCGGAACCGGATGCCGGCATCGTGCACCTGCAATACCGTCCGCAGGCACGCGGCAAAAAACTCGCCCTGGTCGGCAAGGGCATCTGCTTCGACACCGGCGGCGTCAACGTAAAACCGGCGAAGTACATGAACGGCATGCACGAGGACATGCAGGGCAGCGCGGTGGCACTGGGCACCCTGCTGGCACTGAGCCGACTGAAGACGAAGCACCCGGTCGACTGCTGGCTGGCGCTGGCGGAAAACCACATCGGCAGCCGCGCCTACAAGCCCAACGACGTGGTCACCGCCTGCAACGGTACGACCATCGAGGTCAAGCATACCGATGCCGAGGGCCGCATGATCCTGGCCGACACCCTGGCGCTGGCGAGCCGGGCCAAACCGGCCGTCATGATCGACTACGCGACACTGACCGGCGCCTGCATCTATTCGCTGTCCTCGCGCTACAGCGGTGTGTTCAGCAACCGCGACGCACTGCACGCGACCCTGATCCAGGCCGGGCGTGACAGCGGCGAACGCGTGTGGCCGTTCCCGCTGGACGAGGATTTCGACGAGGCACTCAAGTCGGATGTCGCCGATACCCTGCAGTGCACCCTGGAGGGCGAGGCCGATCATATCCTCGCGGCACGCTTCCTGAAGCGTTTCGTCGACGACACGATCCACTGGATCCACGTCGACCTGGCCGCCAGCAATCACAAGGGCGGGCTCGCGCATGTCCCGACCGACACCACCGGCTTCGGCGTGCGACTGACCCTGAACCTGCTGCGCCAGCAGGCCATCCTGGACAGCACGTGGAACTGACCCTGACCCGGCCCGACGACTGGCACCTGCACGTGCGCGACGGCGCCGCGCTGGCTGCCGTGATCGCGCACACCGCACGCCAGTTCGCACGCGCCATCATCATGCCGAACCTGCAACCGCCGGTCACCAACGCGGAGCAGGCGCGTGCCTACCGCGCACGTATCCTGGCGGCCCTGCCCGCGGGCAGCGGGTTCAATCCCCTGATGACGCTGTACCTGACCGACAACACCACGGCGTCGGACATCGAGGCGGCCGCGGCCGACGACGACGTGTACGCCGTGAAACTCTACCCCGCTGGCGCCACCACACACTCGGATGCCGGCGTGACCGACATCAGCAATACCTGGGCGGCACTGGAGGCGATGCAGAGCCGCGGCCTGCCGCTGCTGGTCCACGCCGAGATCACCGATATGGTGGTCGACGTGTTCGACCGCGAACGGGTGTACATCGACCGGGTGCTGGAACCGCTGGCGCGCCGCTTCCCGGCGCTGAAGATCGTGCTGGAACACGTCACCACGCAGGACGGCGTGGATTTCGTACTGGCCGGAGGCAGCAACATCGCGGCGACCATCACCGCGCATCACCTGCTGCTGAACCGCAATGCCATGTTCCAGGGCGGCCTGCAACCGCATGCCTACTGCCTGCCGGTCCTGAAACGTGAAACCCACCGCAACGCACTGGTCAGGGCCGCGACCGGCGGCAGCAGCAAATTCTTTCTCGGCACCGACAGCGCACCGCATGCCCGAGAACGCAAGGAAAGCCCTTGCGGCTGTGCCGGCATCTACACCGCGCACGCCGCGCTGGAACTGTACGCCCAGGCCTTCGAGGATGCCGGCGCACTCGACAAGCTGGAGGGCTTTGCCAGCCACTTCGGCGCGGACTTCTACGGCCTGCCACGCAACACCGGCAGCGTCACACTGGTCAGGGAAGACTGGCAGGTGCCGGACAGCTATCCGCTGGGGGATTCCACCGTCATACCGATGCACGCCGGCAAAACACTGCACTGGCGGCTCAGGGACTGACGTCTTGTGGCGGCCATCCGTTTCCGGTGGCAGCTGTTGTATAACTTCACTAATGGCCACGGAATCCACGGAAGAACACTGAAAAATTACATCCATGTAGGGTGCGTTTTACGCACCATAGCTGGTGCACGAAGTGCACCCTACAACCTTTTCCCTGGATTCCGGCCTGCGCTGGAATGTCGGAATAAATCAGCGATTCTTCAATCATCTGAATTCAGCTGTCTGTCGTTATCAACTGCCTCGCAACCGCATTTATAATTTTTCCGTGTTCTTCCGTGGATTCCGTGGCAATTTTTCTTTTCACGTTTCACGTTTCACGCCCCACCTCAGCTGCAGGGAGGGTACCCCGGCTCTGTCACGGTGCGTAAAACGCACCCTACATGGATGTAATCTTTCCGTGTTCTTCCGTGGATTCCGTGGCAATTTTTCTTTTCACGTTTCACGTTTCACGCCCCACCTCAGCTGCAGGGAGGGTACCCCGGCTCTGTCACGGTGCGTAAAACG
>DATKZN010000075.1:0-16451 GCA_035527955.1 Gammaproteobacteria bacterium | reverse complement strand
CAGTTCACCGGTAGCATCTACGGTAGATGTTACGGTGCATGTGTCATATTCATATGCGCGATTCAGAGTGCCCCGCTGCTTCAGGTCTTACCGTCCTGCGCAGTGGCAGCGGTGTTGGAAATTTGACGATTCCTGTTTGGCAGATGCGGGATAGTCATGGAATTCATTGCAGCATGGCGTGCAGGTCACGGGTATCGGGGAGAGCGAGTTGACGGATGGCATCGAGGTGGCCGGCGCAGCCTGCGACCTGATGGACGCCAGCCGTTCCGGTTGAACGCTGTTTGTCTGACAGACAACGTACCGGCTGCAAGACGGGGAATTAATGGACGAACGAAACTGAGGAGGGGTGTGCTATGGCGGACGCAGCTACAAGTATTTTTCCCATACCGGGCAATAATGTCGAGGTAATCGTGCACGTGGATGAATCACTCGATCAGTGGCAGCGGCAGGAGCTGGTGAGTTTTCTGGAATCATCCGATGGTATCGAGTCGGCAGAGTTCTGCCCGTTGCGTTACCACCTGATGCTGGTGCAGTACGACCGCGAGCTCATGAACTCGCAGGAGGTGCTGGGCCGGGTGAAATCGCAGAATGTGCATGCCGTACTGATTGGACCGGTTTAACCGGCAGCCATGGGTGTATCATCGGGGAAGGGATCCCCCGGTGTTTTTCACCTGTACACTGCCAGGTTCGTTCCGGACCGCGTCCGCTCCTGCCCGGCGTTTCTGATGGCAGAGGAGCGCAGGCATGCGCGAAGGGCGGGCACGACGGTGCAGACCGTCAGTCGCCGGCCTCCGCCTGGTGCAGCGTCACCTGGGTGAACGGAATCTCCCAGTGGTGGGTCGTACATGCCTCGACACACCAGCCCTGAATCGTGCGGCGCAGGCGGTTGTACAGATCGGCCAGCGCGCCGTCGAAATCGGCGATTACCACCAGGTCCAGCGACGAGGTGTTGGCCTGCTGGAACTCGACCCGCAGATTGAGCAGTTGACTGGCGTACTCCGACTCCTCTATGCGTTGTGCCACGAAGGCCCTGAGCAGTGCAGGTATGGTGGTCACGCTGTCCTTTTGCAGGTTGTAGCTGATGCCGATCGTTTCCTTGAGGCGGAAATTGCGCGACAGGTTGAGTGGCGACAGCGACAGGAAATCGCCAGTCTGGTAGGTGCGGTGCGCGCCGCCACGCGCCACCAGCTCGACCAGTTCCTGGGTAATGCCCACGACCTTGCCGCGCATCCCGTCGCTCAGCAGCACCCAGTCGCCGCGCACGCACGGAAACCACGGGTCATTCTTGTGGTACGGCCGCGATTTCAGATCCACCAGGCTGTCGATGCGCACGCGCTGGCAGATATCCGCGGTCGGGTTCTCCAGAATGCTGAAAATATTGATCTGCCGGACGCGCCAGGGCAGGCCGTCGAGATCAATGCGCTCCCCCTCGCGTACCGAGCCGATATTGAGAAACAGCTGGATCTGCTGCCAGTAGCGCGGCAGGGCATGGCGCAGGGTGAGGCCGAGTCCGATCAGCAGCAGGATGCCGAGACTGAACAGCACCCAGTCCTCGACCAGGTAGAACACCACCATCGGGCCAATGATGACCAGCATCGTGGTGGCCAGGCGATGCAGGAGATCCAGCAGCCGCAGGCGGAAGCTGCGATGCTCGGCCCGGTAGCCGGGAATCAGCCGCACCATGGCAGCGTAGGACAGCCGCGATATCAGCAGAATGCCGACGATGACCAGCAGCGCCTCGATCAGGTACAGGCCGCGTGCCTGGAAAAAGGACTTCAGGTAACTTTGCGAGGCCTCGGCCAGTGTGGCCTCCGAACGCTCCAGCTTTTCCAGCTGCAGCTCGGCCGACTGCAGTTCGCTCTGCATGAAAGTCAGCTGCTTGTTCCAGTCCGCCAGCATACCCTGCAGGTTCTTCTCCAGCACCGCGTCGTCGGTGGCCTGCAGCAGGCGGGTGATGTTGGCGACCGCGCGTTCCGTGACCGGCAGCTTGGCGCTGTAGTAGGCGATCTTGTCCTTGAGATCGGATTTCTGCCGGACATGGATGGTCATCTCCTTCATTTCTTTCAGCGCCGGACGCAGCAGCGAAAACAGTTCGGCCTGGAAGTCGAACTTGGTCTCCTCGGTGGCGCGCAGGCTGGTGATGTCCGCACCGGAGGCGATCTCCTTGAGGTTCTTCGTCGTGGTCTGCAGGTCCTTGTCCAGCTTGTCGAGCTGTGCCTGGATCTCTTTCTTGTCCCCAGTCCCCTGGGCCGCCTCCAGGCGGGTGTTCAGTTTTTCGATGTCATCCCGCAGCTGGCCCTGCAGGCCGATCAGCGAGTTCAGGGTGTTGATGGTTTCACTGACCTGGGTGTCGACGGCCGGCGCCGGCTCGTCTGTCGCGGTCGCCGTGCCCGGCGGCGCCAGGAGCGGCAGGCCGAGCGCCAGCATCAGGACCAGTCGGCGGCTGGCGCGGCGCATGCAGGTACGGAGGTCGTCGAGGGGACGGTCAGTCGAATGGCAGTGCATGAAGTGTTTCCTCACATCGGGTCGAAGTCGCAAGGCATGAAACCGGTGCTGTGCAGGCCGGCAGATGCATGGCGGGTTCGTGCGCTTATACCCCGCGCGCGACTGTAAAGTCCACTCCGCGGCATGCGGCGGCCGGAGATGACGTCGTACGGCGTTCCGGGTACTCTACTGCCGACGATGGCCAAGGCGAAAACAATCTATACCTGCAGCGTCTGC
Source organism: Gammaproteobacteria bacterium (assembly GCA_035527955.1). Taxonomy (GTDB): domain Bacteria; phylum Pseudomonadota; class Gammaproteobacteria; order UBA9214; family UBA9214; genus UBA9214. The sequence goes on along the minus strand of DATKZN010000075.1, from coordinate 13,730 downwards.
GGCAGCCAGTATCCGCAATGGGCAGGCCAGTGCGGCGAGTGCGGCAACTGGAACACCCTGCTGGAGGGTGTCATGGCACCACCCGCGGCGGCGCCGTCACGTTATGCCGGCTACAGCGGCGGTAGCGGCGGTGTGGTGACGCCGCTGGCGTCCGTCACGCCCGATGCCCATCTGCGCAGTTCGGTCGGGCTCGCGGAACTCGATCGCGTACTCGGCGGCGGCCTGGTAGCCGGTTCGGTGGTGCTGCTGGGCGGCGACCCGGGCATCGGCAAGTCGACCCTGCTGCTGCAGGTGCTGGCGGCACTGTCCGGCGACCTGGCGTCGCTGTATGTCACCGGCGAGGAATCGCTGCAGCAGATTTCCCTGCGTGCCAGGCGGCTGGGCATCGACGGTCGCAGCATCCGCCTCTATTCGGAGACTTCGGTGGAGCGCATCATCGCCACTGCTGCGCGCGAGCGACCGCAGGTGATGGTGCTGGATTCCATCCAGACGCTGTATACCGAGGCCCTGCAGTCCGCGCCCGGCTCGGTCGCGCAGGTGCGCGAGAGCGCCGCCCAGCTGGTGCGCTTCGCCAAGCAGAGTGGCATCGCCATGTTCCTGGTCGGGCATGTCACCAAGGAAGGCACGCTGGCCGGTCCGCGCGTGCTCGAGCACATGGTCGACACCGTGCTGTACTTCGAGGGCGACCCGGGGGATCGTTACCGCATCCTGCGCGCCATCAAGAACCGCTTCGGCGCCGTCAACGAACTGGGTGTGTTCGCCATGACGGAGAAGGGACTGAAAGAGGTGAGCAATCCCTCGGCCATTTTCCTGTCGCGCCACGAACAGCCCGTGCCGGGCAGCGTGGTGATGGTGACCTGGGAGGGCACGCGCCCCCTGCTGGTGGAGGTGCAGGCGCTGGTCGACCAGAGCCAGCTGGGCAATCCACGGCGGGTGACGCTGGGCCTGGAGCAGAACCGGTTGTCCATGCTGCTGGCAGTGCTGCACCGTCACGGCGACCTGGCGCTGGGCGACCAGGACGTGTTCGTCAACGTGGTCGGCGGCGTGCGCGTGACGGAAACCGCCGCGGACCTGGCCGTGCTGCTGGCCGTGATGTCCAGTTTCCGCAACCGGCCGTTGCCGGAACAGCTGATCGTGTTCGGCGAAGTGGGCCTGTCGGGCGAGCTGCGCCCGGTGCCGAATGGCCAGGAACGCCTGCACGAGGCGGCCAAGCACGGTTTCACGCGCGCCATCATTCCGGCGGCGAACCGGCCGCGCAAGCACCCTGCCGACATCGAGGTGACTGCGGTGGGCAGACTGTCGCAGGTGCTGGATGCGATGCTCGAACTCGATTGACGGTTGCACGCCACCTGTCGCGTGTCGGCTGGCAGGCTCGAATGCGTCGCGGTCTTCCGCTGCAATCCGATGGGACATGCTCCGTGCTGATGCGAGCTGCAGACCAACAGTGTATTAACATTTTGTAATTTGTATTCCGGCGAGTAGTATCGCGTGTGAGTCAGGTAACCCGGGCCGGTGGCGAGTTACCGCTGGGGGGTTGAAACAACAGTAATTGATCGAGTGAGGAGACAGCTACTAATGGACGCGATAGCCGAACAGATGCCGATTGATAACGTGAAAAGTGTTGTTGAAGTTGTTGTGTATGTAAAGGATGAACTGGGGGAGCAACAGCGTGATCGTGTGGTCTCTACACTGAAACAGATGGATGTCATCAGCGCAGCGGAATTTTGCCCGTTGCGTCATCATCTGTTGCTGGTGAAATACGACCGCGATATTTTTTCCTCGCAGCAGGTGCTGAAAAGCTTCACCTCGCTGAACCTGGAGGCCAGGCTGGTAGGGCCGATCTGAGCGCAACCGGAACGGGTCCCGGGCTTGCCTGCCGCAGCGACAGCCAGGCAGCAGGCGCCGGGCGTACCGGCTGAAAGTCGTGGCGGGGGCTGGCCAGGGGCAGCGCGCGGTGACGGCATGCAATCATTAATTCTTCGCTGGCAGCGGGCTGACCGGCGGGACTGACAGAGGCTTCGAAGGTTGATATGAATGACATTTCAGGTAAATCGCTTGCAGAGATGTCGGCGGATGATTTGAAGGCGTGGTTTGATCGCCGCTTCGAGGAAAAGATGCGGGAACAGGATGAGAACCGGACGCCAAAACTCTCCATCATGGTGACAAAAGGCACGCTGGACTGGGCCTATCCGCCCCTTATCGTCGGCTCGACTGCTGCCGCGATGGGCTGGGATGCGACGCTGTTTTTCACCTTCTATGGCCTGGCCCTGTTGAAAAAAGATCTGAATCTGCACATCAGTCCGCTGGGCAATCCGGCCATGCCCATGAAAATGCCGTTCGGACCGAAATGGTTTCAGGGTGTCGAGTGGAACATGCCCAACCTGCTCATGGCCGGTGTGCCTGGATTCGAGAACATGGCGACATCGTTCATGAAAATGACGGTTAAAAACCATGGAATCGCGACCATCCCGGAGCTGCGTGAATTGTGCATCGAGGCGGAAGTCAAACTGGTTGCCTGCCAGATGACGGTCGACCTGTTTGGCTGGAAGCAGGAGGATTTCATCCCGGAAATTTCCGAATGGGCCGGTGCGGCAACCTACCTGGATAGCGCAAAAGGGGCGGATATCACGCTATTTATCTGAATCACCACGGCAGATAATGCCCCGCGACAAGGTGTTTCCCGGGATGTATGCCGCTGACTACCATACGGCCGTCGCTTGTTTTAAATTTCATGTATGGATAATTTGCAGCCCGGGGCATCCCGGGCCAGCGAGACAGCAATGACTGCAGACAGGGATCTTTTTACACCACTCACCGCCGGCCAGCTGGAGTTGCCGAACCGCATCGTGATGGCGCCCCTGACCCGTAACCGGGCAGGTGAGGGCAACGTGCCGCAGGCCATGAACGTGGAGTATTACCGGCAACGCGCCTCGGCCGGCCTGATCATCACCGAGGCCGCCCAGATATCACCGCAGGGCCTGGGCTACCCCTCGACGCCTGGCATCCACAGCGCGCAACAGGTTGATGGCTGGCAGGAGGTGGTTCTGGCCGTGCATGACCGGGGCGGCCGTATTGTCCTGCAACTCTGGCATGTCGGGCGTATTTCCCATCCGTCACTGCAACCCGGCGGGGTATTGCCGGTGGCACCGTCGGCCATCTGCCCGGCAGGAAATGCGGTCACCTATACCGGCATGCAGCCGTTCGTTACGCCACGGGCGCTGGAGACGCAGGAACTTCCGGCGCTCGTTGAGCAGTACGCGCAGGCCGCCCATCACGCGATGCAGGCAGGATTCGATGGTGTCGAGATCCATGCCGCCAACGGCTATCTCCTCGACCAGTTCCTGCGCGATGGCAGCAACCGGCGCACCGATAACTACGGCGGCAGCCTGGAAAACCGCATGCGCCTGCTGCGCGAGGTGACCGCGGCGGTGTGCGGGGTCATGGGCGCGGGACGGGTCGGGGTGCGCATCTCCCCGGAAAACAGCTTCAACGATATGCACGACAGTGACCCGCAGGCCACCTTCGAACAGGTTGCAGCCATGCTGGACGGCTTCGGACTGGCCTACCTGCACGTCGTCGAGGGCGACATGCCGTCGTTTGTGCGGACCCTGGACTATGGCCGGATCCGCGCAGCGTTCGGCGGTTGTTACCTGGCGAACGCCGGCTACGATCTGCTACGCGCACAGCAAACCATTCAGTCCGGCGCGGCGGACATGGTGTCATTCGGTACCCTCTACATCGCCAACCCGGACCTGGTCGAGCGCTTCCGGCAGGGCGCCACGCTCAACACACCCGACCCCGATACCTTCTATGGCGGCGACGAGCATGGCTACACCGATTACCCTGCGCTGACCCGATAGCTGCAGTTAACACACCCTGTCCCGGCGCATGCAGTCCTCGCCATGGGCCGGATGCATCGCTGCCGTGGGATTCAGGTAACAGAAAAATTCCCGGAACACCTGACGCGCGTCAATGACAGCGACATCGCGCAGTAATAGCGTTGCCGGGACGCGCAACAGCTGCCAGTCCCGCGTTGCGGGGGAGCGGCTGGTTGCAGCGTCTGCGGCATCAGATAAGGCCGCTTCACCGGATACGAAAGGAGAAGTCTGTGAAAACTGCGGTGTGGCTTGTTACGGGTATATGGCTGGCATGTTCAACGGTCTGGGCACAGGAACCGAATCCCTACAGCGGTACCTGGAAGATGAGCCTGGTGAACAAAAAGGGCGAACACCGCCAGGGCGCGGTGATTATTGCGGACCAGGAGGGCAGCTGGGACATCGAGCGTCAGGATGTGAAAAACCCGTGTGTCGGTATCCGGGCGCCGATCTCGATAAACAGCGTCTCGGCGGACGAACTGGTGTTCGAGATCGTCAGGTCCAGGTCATTGAAAGGATGCAAGGACAATATCGCCACCCTGAAGCGTGTTGACGAAAACACGCTTCAGGGAGCGCTGGATGATGGCCGGACACTTACCCTGACCCGGGAATAACTCCGGAACAGGCAGTGCGGAACGCCGGAGCCGCTGGCTGCGGTCGCCGGATCAGCGGTACCCGTAGCCCTCCTGACCCCAGACCGGTTGCCCCGGCTTGTTGGCCTCCTCGAGCTTGCGGATGCGCGCTTTCAGCTGCTTGATTTCTTCTGCACTGCCGCTATCCGGCTGCGTTGCGCTGGGGGGAGGTGCGCCGGTATAGCCGGAGGCGCCGCCAACGCCGGGCGTGGCGCCATAGCCGGGCATGCCGCCGTAGCCGGGCATGCCGCCGTAGCCGGGTGCGCCGCCGTAGCCGGGCATGCCGCCGTAGCCAGGCGCGCCGTAGGTGGTGCCATACCCATAACCGGGATCGCCGCCGTAACCGGATCCATAGCCACCCGGATAGCCATACCCTGGGCCCCCGCCGTAACCGCCCGGATAGCCGTAGCCCGGCCCACCTTCGTAATCGTAATCACGGTCATTATTGTCCTTGTTGCCCATCCACTTGGTTGGATTCATCATATTGCCCATATCGAATGCACCGGCGGTGCTCGCAAGCAACAGGCCGGCCGTGAAAAGTGCGCAGTGCCTGATTGTTATGTTGTGCATGGTGTTGTCTCCTGGCTAAGCTGGTCGAGGTTGCTGCGGTCTGATCTTCGGCAGGACAGATGAGACGCGTTCATATAGTCACGTCCAGCGTGTGTGTATGATCGCAACCGGCAGGTGGCGATGGTCTTGCATCAGTCACCATACTCTCATTGTCCGCCGGCGGCATCCGTTCATTGCGGCAGGCTTGATGAATATCAATCGGTTGGAAGCCCGCGACGCGGCGCGTCGCTACGGGTCAGGACGGTTTGTCGTCGAAACCGAGCGACAGCGAGTTGATGCAGTAGCGTTGCCCGGTCGGCGCCGGGCCATCCTCGAATACATGACCGAGGTGCGCATCGCAGCGTGCGCAAGTCACCTCGGTACGTACCATGCCGTGGCTGGCGTCGGTGACCGTACGGATGTTTTCACTGTTGCCGGCGCGCACGAAGCTGGGCCAGCCGCTGCCGGAATCGAACTTGTCCTGCGAGTGGAACAGTTCCGCACCGCAACAGGCGCAGGTATAGGTACCGTCGTCCTTGCAGTCGAGGTACTTGCCGGTAAACGGCCGTTCCGTGCCGTGCCGGCGCGTGACCTGGTACTGTTCCGCGGTCAGCTGTGCACGCCACTCGTCTTCGGTCTTGCTGATCTTGTCAGTCATGCGTCTGGCCCCCGCGTGGATCCGTGATGATCCGTGCCTGTGGCTGTTCCAGCCGGTCGAGAAACTGCCGTGCCGTGGCGATGCCGATTTCGGCCTCGGCGCGTGCCTGCGGATCGTTGTTGGAGGCCGCCTCCTGCTCGGCCCAGGCGAGGAATTCCCGAACCGCGGTGAGCTGTTCCTGCGCTTCCAGCGAGTTGAGGTAATCGCTGGGGCGTGCCCGGACACGGTTACCTTCAATGACCTCGAGATTGAACAGGAGTTTCATGTGCCGGGCTCCGTCTCGTTCGGTTCCGCTTTCTTCAGTGCCGGGTGGATGCGTACCGTTTTGACCCGGTTGTCCTTGGTCTGCAGGATGTCGACCGGGTGGTTATCGAGCAGCAGGCTGGTATTCGTCTCGGGTATCATTTCGAGTTCCTCGATAATCAACCCGTTGAGTGTCTTCGGCCCGTCGGTGGACAGCGCCATGTCGAGTGCGGCGTTCAGGGTGCGGATGCTGACCGTGCCGTCCACCAGCCAGGTGCCGTCCTCCTGCGGCTGGATATCCTCGAACTGGGCGGACGGGTCCGAAGTGAACTCGCCGACGATCTCCTCGAGGATGTCCTCCAGCGTCACCAGCCCCTGGATGTCGCCATACTCGTCCACGGCGAAGCCGATGCGTCGGCGTTTGCGCTGGAAGTTGAGCAGCTGCCGGTTCAGCGAGGTGGTTTCGGGGATGAAATAGGGTTCGCGAGCGATGTCCCGTAACGCGGCGTGATCGAGTTCACCGCGGTACAGGTGCGGCAGCACGTCACGCATGTGCAGGATGCCGATGACGTGATCGATGTTTTCGTCGTACAGCGGCATGCGGGTGTACTGGCTGTCGGTCAGCGTCTTGCTGATGGTGGCCCAGTCGTCGTTGATATCGATGCCGGTGACCTCGTTGCGCGGTACCATGATGTCCTCGACGCTCACATGTTCGAGGTCCATCAGGTTCAGCAGCATCGACTGGTGGCGCGCGGGAATCATCGCGCCGGCCTCCAGCACCACGGTACGCAATTCCTCCTTGGTCAGTGCCTGCGAGGCGCCGCCTTCGGGTGAAACGCCCAGCAGCCTGAGCAGGCCGTTGGCGATCATGTTCACGACCCACACCAGCGGGTACAGCAGGCGCAGCAGCGGAACGTACACGAAGGATGCCGGGAAAGCGATGCGTTCCGGGTGCAGCGCAGCCAGCGTCTTCGGCGTGACCTCGGCAAACAGCAGGATGACGATGGTCAGCACCATGCCGGCCGCGAAGATGAAGCCTGCATCGTCATTGATGCGCAGTGCGATCAGCGTCATCAGGATGGAGGCGAGGATGTTGACGAAGTTGTTGCCGAGCAGGATCAGCCCGATCAGGCGGTCCTGACGTTCCAGCAGTTTCTGCGCGCGCATGGCGCCGGGATGTTTTTTGTCGGCCAGGTGTCGCAGGCGATAGCGGTTCAGCGTCATCAGGCCGGTTTCGGAACCGGAGAAAAAGGCGGACAGGACTATCAGGAAGAACAGCGCCGCAAACAGCACGCTTAGTGGGGTGTCGTCCAAACGGGGACAGCCTCTGGTTGATTATCGAGGCCCAAGTGTACGCAAAACTGCGGGATGTGTCAGGCTCCAGCACGCGTTTCTCACCGGGCGGCGCTTGTGCATAACATTAGCCGGAATGATGGAAATGATGGCGGTTTGACACTAAACAGTGTGTCAACGGGCGATGCCTGGTCCGATGAGAAAGGCGGGCTAGCGCCCCAGCACCAGTTCCAGCACGAACTTGCTGCCCAGGTAGGCGAGCATCAGGAAGATGAAGCCGCCGATTGTCCAGCGCAGCGCGGTACGGCCGCGCCAGCCGAAGCGCCAGCGCCCCCACAGCAGGATGGCGAACACGAGCCAGGCCACGATCGAGAGAACGGTCTTATGCACCAGGTGCTGGGCGAAGATATCCTCGAGAAACAGGGCCCCGGTGACCAGTGCCAGCGTCAGCAGGATGAAGCCGGCGGCGATCATCTGGAACAGCAGCGTCTCCATGACGGCAAGCGGGGGCAGGGCGCGGATGAAGCCGCCCGGCTGGCGGTTGTGCAGGTGCCGGTCCTGGATGGCCAGCAGGATGGCCTGCACGACGGCGAGGCCCAGGATGCTGTAGGCGAGCAGCGAGAGCAGGATATGGCTGTCCAGTTGCCAGGACGAGGATTCAGTGATGATGTGCTCGGCCGGGAAGGCCAGCAGCAGGCCGATGCTCAGTGCCGCGAGCGGAAACACGCCGATCCCCAGATTGTCGACCGGCTGGAACAGGTTGGCCAGCACCAGCAGCAGGGCCGAGGTGAGCGCGATCAGCGAGGCCGCGTAGAAAAAGCCCAGGTTCAGGCCTTCGGATTGCAAAACGAGCGGGTAGAGGAAGCCGGCGTGGATGATGATCGCACCCGCGCTGACGGTGAGGATCTGCTTGCGGTGGCAGTTGAACAGGGTGCCGCCGCCCGCCAGCCGCATCACCAGCAGCGAGCTCGCCGCCAGGTACAGGACAATGGAAAGCAAGCCAGGCAGTATCGGGACCATGGCGGCATCATCGCACAACTGCTGCGGGCATTGAAGAGTCGGCCGGTCGCCCGCACAGTAAGGGGATTAGCGGGTATAATCCGGTCCTTCCTGCCAGCCCCGGGACGAACCGGAAAACGACGCCATGTTTGACAATCTCTCCGAACGCCTCTCCAAAACGATCAGGAACCTGCGCGGGCAGGGGCGCCTGAGCGAGGACAATATCCGGGACGCGCTGCGCGACGTGCGCATGGCACTGCTGGAGGCGGACGTCGCCCTGCCGGTGGTGAAAGAGTTCATCGACCGGGTGCGTGAACGCGCCCTTGGCCAGGATGTGCTCAAGAGCCTGACCCCGGGCCAGACCCTGGTCAAGGTGGTCAGTGACGAGCTGGTGCACATGATGGGCGACGCCAACGACGCGTTGCATCTGAACGTGCAGCCGCCTGCCGTGATCCTGATGGCCGGCCTGCAGGGTTCCGGCAAAACCACCAGCAGCGCCAAGCTGGCGCGTATGCTGATGGCACGCGAGAAGAAGACGGTGCTGCTGGCCAGTTGCGATATCTACCGGCCCGCGGCCATCGACCAGCTGCAGACGCTGGCGAACGAGGTGGGCGCGGTGTTCTTCCCGAGCCGCGCCGACCAGGACCCGGTCACCATCGCCCGCGATGCGGTCGCGCATGCGCGCAAACAGCACATCGACGTGGTGATCGTCGATACCGCCGGCCGCCTGCACATCGACGACGAGATGATGCAGGAGATCCGTCGCGTACACGCGGCGATCGACCCGGTGGAGACGCTGTTTGTGGTCGACAGCATGACCGGCCAGGATGCCGCCAATACTGCACGGACCTTCAACGAGGTCCTGCCGCTGACCGGCGTGGTGCTCACCAAGACCGATGGCGACGCCCGTGGCGGTGCGGCGCTGTCGATTCGCTCGATCACCGGCAAGCCGATCAAGTTCATCGGCGTGGGCGAGAAAACGGCGGCGCTGGAGCCGTTCTATCCCGATCGCGTGGCCTCGCGCATTCTCGGCATGGGCGACGTGCTGAGCCTGGTCGAGGAGGCCGAGCAGAAGGTCGACAAGGAGGCCGTCGCCAAGCTGGCGAAGAAGATCAGCAAGGGCAAGGGTTTCGACATGAACGATTTCCGCGATCAGCTCGACCAGATGCTGAACATGGGCGGGCTCGCCGGCCTGATGGACAAGCTGCCCGGGATGGGCCAGCTGCCGAAAAACGCCATGGCCGATGACAGGCAGGTCCATCGCATGAAGGCGATCATTAATTCCATGACGCCGCACGAGCGCGGCTACCCGGGTGTGATCAACGGCTCGCGCCGGCGTCGCATCGCGGCGGGTTCCGGCACCCAGGTGCAGGACGTGAACCGCCTGCTGAAACAGCACCTGCAGATGCAGAAAATGATGAAGAAGATGTCGAAAGGCGGGATGGGCAAGATGCTGCGCGGCATGAAAGGCAAGGGGCCGATGGGCCTGCCGTTCTAGCCCGCATTTCTCACCGGGATAGGCAGCGGCCAATGACACACTGTTTGTTGCCGAATGGGTATTAATTTCATAGTTCAGTTCATTGGGTCGGATAACCGCCGCCCGGTGAGAAATGCGGGCTAGACTGGAAGGCGCGCAAAATAAAACGGTGGCCTGGGCCACCGTCAAACACTGCGCGATACGGGTATCGAATTTGTTGTTCTTGTACTGCTATTACAGATACCACTGCGCAAGCTGGTTCTTATGATTCTTGTGCAAAGAGCTCCTGTTCTTCTTAATGTAGTTGGAACTACCTCCCCCCTTGTTCTGCTTTTTCTGTGCTCGCCTTGATTCTAAGGCAAATGCCGTGCCAGTCTCGAAAACTCTAATTGGCAGAACGGCTTGGATCGCTGCCCCGGGATGCTGCGCGGGCGTCTGCGCGACTGGCGTAAGAAATGCCGACAGGCCGGGTGCCAGGGCGCGCGCCGCTGTCGCGGCAGAAGTATCGAAAAAACAAGAACTAATCGGCTGCGCGCCGAAGCGGGTGGCATTGTGACGTGACTGTAACCAATTTCGACAACCGGGACGATCGTCCAGCCGACGCTGGCGTGGCCCGGACGGGATGCGTCCCGTGCCGGTCATCGACCCGGCGACATGCAACCGTCACGGCTTAATTGCCTGCAACCCTTCACATTTCCCGGAATTCGCGTAGAATTACCCGGCTTTCAGCAGCCGCATTTTTCAGGCGCGGGTGCGCTGACGGATTTTCAGGCAGAGGACAGTTTTTATGGTGACAATCAGAATGTCACGTGGCGGCGCCAAGAAGCGTCCGTTCTACCACATCGTGGTGACGGACAGCCGTAATCGCCGGGACGGACGCTATATCGAGCGAATCGGATTTTTCAACCCGGTGGCAACCGGCGGCGAGGTGCGTCTGCGCATCGATACCGAGCGCGCGGATCACTGGGCAAGCCAGGGTGCCGTGATATCCGATCGTGTCGCGCATTTGCTGAAGGTACAGCAGTCCCAGTAACACGGGGGCTCGGGTTGCCGGTATGCCCGGGAATGCAGGTACGGACAGTGATGAGCAGGACGAGATGCTGGTCATGGGTCGCGTTGCAGGGCCCTTCGGCGTCAAGGGCTGGGTGCGCATAACCGCGTTCACCGAGCTGTCCGACGGCCTGCTGGATTACACGCCGTGGCATTTCGGCCACGACGGCGACTGGCGCGAGATCGAGGTGCTGGATGCGCGACCGCATGGCAAGGGCCTGGTGGCGCTGCTGGACGACTGCACGGACCGCGATGCCGCCATGGCACTGACCGGTACGGAGATCGGTGTCTGGCGCAGCCAGCTGCCGACGGCCGGCGAAAACGAGTATTACTGGAATGACCTGATCGGGCTGCAGGTCATGACGAAGGAAGACCGGGTGCTCGGCACGGTCGATCACCTGATCGAGACCGGCGCCAACGATGTACTGGTGGTCAGGGGCGAGCGTGAAGTGCTGGTGCCGTTCGTGATCGGCGAGGTCGTCGAGGCGGTCGATCTCGAGCAGCGCGTGATACGGGTCAACTGGGACCCCGATTACTGAGCGGCGCACGATGCGCATCGATGTAGTGACCCTGTTTCCGGAGATGATCCGGGAGCGCAGCGGCTACGGTGTCCAGGGCCGCGCCATCGCGCAGGGCGTGCTGGAGCTGGTGACGTGGAATCCGCGTGATTTCACCACGGACCGGCACCGCAATGTCGATGACCGGCCGTATGGCGGCGGTCCCGGCATGGTGATGCAGGTGCAGCCCCTGCGCGACGCGATCCGCGCGGCGCGGGCGGCGGGACCGGCGGCCCGGGTCATCGGCCTGTCGCCGCAGGGTGCGCGCTTCGACCAGCAGCGCGCGCGCGAACTGGCGACGCAGCAACACCTGATCCTGGTAGCGGGACGCTACGAGGGGATCGATGAGCGGCTCGTCGAGCTGGAAGTCGATGAAGAGTTGTCGGTCGGCGATTTCGTGCTGAGCGGCGGCGAACTGCCGGCGCTGATGGTGATGGATGCGGTGACGCGGCTTCTGCCCGGTGCACTGGGTGCCGCGGATTCGGCGCAGCAGGATTCCTTCATGGACGGCCTGCTGGATTATCCGCACTACACGCGGCCGGAGCGGATCGATGGCAGGGCAGTGCCGGAGGTGCTGCTGAGCGGCGACCACGCCGCAATCCGGCGCTGGCGCCACAAGCAGGCGCTGGGCAGGACCTGGCTGCGGCGCCCGGACCTGCTGGCGCAGGTGCGCCTGAGCGACGAACAGCAGCGGCTGCTGGATGAATTTATCAACGAGCATGAACCGGGCAATTGAGTGATCAATCGCCGTATTTTGAAACCGAGGATCGAGTCATGAGCAACATTATCGAACAGCTTGAACAGGAACAGATGCGCAAGGACATTCCGGACTTCAGTCCCGGTGACACCGTCGTGGTCGAGGTGAAGGTAAAGGAAGGCGATCGCGAGCGTCTGCAGGCGTTCGAGGGTGTGTGCATCGCCAAGCGCAACCGCGGCATGAATTCGGCCTTCACGGTGCGCAAGATCTCACACGGCGAGGGGGTGGAACGCGTCTTCCAGACCCACAGCGCAGCGATCGGCTCCATCAAGGTCAAGCGCAAGGGCGACGTGCGTCGTGCCAAGCTTTACTACCTGCGCGAGCTGTCCGGCAAGTCCGCCCGCATCAAGGAAAAGCTGTAGTCCCGCGCAGGGGCTGAGCGCGGTCTATAATGACGGGCACCCCGGAGACGGGGTGCCCGTTTTCGTTTGCGGGAGAGGGGCTGCATCCAGAACAATTCGGATTGACTCGCGCAAAGACGCCAAGTCGTAATGAAAACAGCCTCGCGCACGACTACAGGGAGGAGGTGAGACTATTTTTACGGGCATAGCCCGGGTCGAGAGGCTGGCCTGGGCCATGCCCGTAGCGACCAGGGGATCCAGCCCTTAATCAGACGGCGTGAGCCTGAAGTTCAGGCTCCCTGGTAATCAGAGAACATGAAAAACTGTCAGGCACTGAATTGAAAGATGTATATGTGTTGCAGTACGTCCATTATTTTGACGATGGCACCGAAGACGTCAAAGTCATCGGAATTTACGACGCCAATGAATCAGCGCTGGCAGCGATAGAGCGGTTCAAGTCGCAGCCGGGATTCTGCGATTTTCCCGAGTTAGTGGATCCGTCAGGGTCAGCGGAAGTAAGCGGGTTTAACCTTGATAGCTATCCCTTGTACAAAGATCACTGGAGCGAAGGCTTCCTGACATGTTAATCCGGATCCATCCGGTTACACTTTATGGAGGGGATCATGGCTATAGCGATAATACGAAATCCCGACCCGGACTACGCGCTGGTGCTCGCGTCGCCGCTCGGTCCCCTGGGTATTTGCCTGGAACACAGCGCCGTTACCTGCATCGACTACCTGCCGGCCTCCCGTCAGCCGGTGGATGGCAGCAGCGCCGGTGCGCGCCGCGTGGCACGCGCGCTGGAACGGTATTTCGCCGACGGCAGCCGACCGTTCGGCCTGCCCGTGCAGCTGGGTGGCACGGACTTCCAGCAGCGCGTGTGGCAGGCACTGTGCGACATTCCTCCGGGCCAGACGCGCACCTACGGTGAGCTCGCACGGCAGCTCGGCAGCGGTGCGCGTGCCGTGGGTAATGCCTGCCGGCACAACCCGGTGCCCGTGGTAGTGCCCTGTCATCGCGTGGTCAGCAGCAGCGGCCCGGGTGGTTATGGCGGCCACATGTCGGGGCCGCCGCTGCGCCGCAAGCGCTGGCTGCTGGAGCACGAGGGTGTTGCCTTTCAGGGCTTGAAAAAGCGCTGATGTGCCCCCATCTGGCGACTATCCACAGCATTTTCAGGAGTATGACGCATGACGGTTGATGCACAGAGAGAAACCCTTGAATTCCAGGCCGAGGTGAAGCAGCTGCTGCACCTGATGATCCATTCGCTGTATTCGAACAAGGAAATCTTCCTGCGCGAAC
>DATKZN010000074.1:0-22789 GCA_035527955.1 Gammaproteobacteria bacterium | reverse complement strand
GCCGAGGAAGCGCCGCACGACTGCGCGACCATCGACAGCTGCCAGTGCCGCGTGAAAGATCGTCTCTAGGTGTTGTCGCGCCAGGGCCGGCTCGGTGTGTAACATGTCAGCCGTGACGGTTGCGCGCCTGGGACGGCGCCGTTCAGCCGCCCACGGCGGCGAAGCCACGCTCCAGGTCATCACGCAGGTCATCCACCGCTTCCAGGCCGACGGCCAGCCGGATCAGGCCGTCCGAGATCCCCGCCTGTGCGCGCTGCCCGGGGTCCAGGCGGCCGTGCGTGGTGGTCGCCGGGTGCGTGATCGTGCTCTTGGTATCGCCCAGATTGGCGGTGATCGAGAACAGCCGGGTGGCGTCGATGAAGGCCCAGGCATCGCGCTGGCCGCCCTTGAGTTCGAACGATAGCACACCGCCGAAGCCCTGCTGTTGCTGTTGCGCCAGTGCGTGCTGCGGGTGCGAGGCGAGCCCCGGGTGGTGGACACGTGCAACGGCCGGCTGCTGCTCCAGCCAGCTCGCCAGTACCAGCGCGTTATCGCAATGAGCGCGCATGCGCAGCGCCAGGGTTTCCAGACCCTTCAGAAACACCCAGGCGTTGAACGGGCTCATGCACGGGCCGGCGGTACGCAGGAATCCGTACACCTCCTTGCCGACCTGTTCGGCGTTGCCGACCACCGCCCCGCCGATGCAGCGCCCCTGCCCGTCGAGATACTTGGTCGCCGAGTGAATCACGATATCGGCACCGAGTTCCAGTGGCCGCTGCAGGGCCGGTGTGCAGAAACAGTTGTCCACCACCAGCACGCAGTCATGCACGCCGGCCAGGGTCGCCAGGGCCCGGATATCCGCCAGTTCGGTGAGCGGATTGGACGGCGTCTCCAGGAACAGCAGCCGGGTCTTCGGCCGGATGGCAGCTTCCCAGGCATGCAGGTCGGCCAGCGCGACAAAGCTCGTCTCGATACCGAAGCGCGCCAGGTAGGTTGTGAACAGCACTGTGGTCGTGCCGAAGATGCTGCGCGAGGCGACGATGTGATCGCCGGCCTTCAGCAGCCCGGCGCAAGTGGCGAGGATCGCGGCCATGCCGGACGCCGTGGCCACACAGCGCTCACCGCCTTCCAGCGTCGCCAGCCTTTCCTCGAACGTGCGCACTGTCGGATTGGTGAACCGCGAATAGATATTGCCGGGTGTATCCCCGGCAAAGCGTGCGGCGGCTTCCGCGGCACTGGCGAACACGTAACTGGAAGTCGGGAATATCGGTTCGGCATGTTCGCCCTCGGCGGTACGATGCTGACCGCTGCGCACCGCGCGGGTCTCGAACTGGTACTCATCGTATGACATGATTCATTGTCCTCTCATGAAACGCTAATGGCTTGTTGCGGGCACAAAAAAACCCGCTTGCAGTATGCGAAAGCAGGTGCCGTCACTTTAGCTGCATTTATCAGGCGCCCGCAAGCTGAAATCAAATCGGCGCAGTTCGCAACTAGCGTAGTTGACGGCCGACGGGCTGTCAACTTGGCCAGGCGCGAGTTTCAGGCGGTGTTATGCAGGTCGATCACCTCGTCATCCTTGTCGCGGCGTCCATTCTTGGCGGCATCGTTGCGCAGGGTTTGCAGGTCATTGAGGTAATCGCCGCTGACGTCGCCGGTCACGTATTCGCCGGTGAACACCGAGTCGTCGAAGCGCCTGATCTTGGTGTTGCCCTTGCTGACCGCCTTGATCAGGTCTTCCATATCCTGGAACACCAGCCAGTCGGCGCCGATCGCCGCACCGACCTCGTCTTCGCTGCGCCCCGCGGCGATCAGTTCATCGCTGCTCGGCATATCGATCCCGTAGACATTCTGGTAGCGCACCGGCGGCGCAGCCGAGGCAAAATAGACCTTGCTGGCGCCGGCATCGCGCGCCATGTCGATGATCTGCGAGGACGTGGTACCGCGCACGATCGAGTCATCTACCAGCAGCACGTTCTTGTCCCGGAATTCCAGTTCGATGGCATTCAGCTTCTGGCGCACGGACTTCTTGCGCTGTTGCTGGCCGGGCATGATAAAGGTGCGGCCAATATAGCGATTCTTGATAAAACCCTCGCGGTACTTGACACCCAGGTTAAAGGCCAGTTGCAGCGCCGAGGTACGGCTGGTGTCGGGTATCGGGATGACCACGTCGATATCGTGGTCGGGCCATACCCGGATGATCTTGTTGGCCAGCTTGTCGCCCATGCGCAGCCGCGCCTTGTAGACGGAGATTCGGTCGATGATGGAATCCGGCCGTGCCAGGTACACGTATTCGAAGATGCACGGTGACAATACCGCCTGCTCGGCGCACTGCTTGCGGTGCAACTTGCCATCCAGCGTGACGACAATCGCCTCGCCCGGGGCCACGTCGTCGATGAGTTCGAAATCGAGCGCGTCCAGCGCGACGCTTTCGGACGCCATCATGTAATCGGTGCCCGCCGGGGTCTCACGCTTGCCGTACACGACCGGGCGTATCCCGCAGGGATCGCGAAACGCCACCACGCCGTAGCCCGTGATCATCGCCACCGCCGCGTAGGCGCCACGACAGCGCCGGTGCACACTGGCCACCGCCTTGAAGATATCGTTGACGTCAATCTTGAGCTTGGCATGCTGTTGCAGCTCGTGTGCAAATACGTTGAGCAGGACCTCGGAATCGGAGTCTGTGTTGATCTGCCGAAGGTCTTCCTGGAACAGTTCCTGCTTCAGCTTGTTGGCGTTGATGAGATTGCCGTTATGGGCCAGGCTGACGCCGTAGGGCGAATTGACATAAAACGGCTGCGCCTCTGCCGAACTCGCACAACCGGCTGTCGGGTAGCGTACGTGGCCGATGCCCATGTTGCCGCGCAGTCGGCGCATGTGACGGGTATGAAAGACATCCCGCACCAGGCCGTTGTCCTTGCGCAGGTTCATCCTGCCACCTTCGCAGGTCATGATGCCGGCGGCATCCTGGCCGCGATGCTGCAGCACGGTCAGCCCGTCGTAGATGGCCTGGTTGACCGGACTGTGTGCAACAATGCCTATAATGCCGCACATGCTGGTACCTCCAGGACGCCCAGGACCGAACGGTCAGGCGTAGTTGATATTGCTGGCAATCTCTTCAGGCAGGAAGCTGCGCATCCACAGCGCGAACTCTTCGAAATAATTGAGGAACTGCGAGTCCTGCCACCAGGAATCCTGCGGGAAAGGCGTCAGGCCGGCAAGCAGAACCAGGATCGCGACGATGACGCCGCCGCGTGCGATACCGAATACAATCCCCAGCATCTTGTCCGTACCGGTCAGTCCGGTGCGCGAGACCAGCTTGCTGGCGAGGTAGTTGATCACGGCACCAAGCAGCAGCACACACACGAACAGCAGGGCAAAGGCAGTGATCTTCTGAGCCGAGGCCAGCGTGATCCATTGTGACAACCAGGTGGCGAAGGGCTCGTAGAAGGACATGGCCACCCACAGCGCGACCAGCCAGGTCGCCAGTGCCAGCGCTTCCTTGACGAAGCCGCGAAACAGACTCAGTATCGCTGACAGCACCACCAGCGCCAGTATCACTATATCAATCCAGGCAATTGCCATATCGACCTCGTGCTCCAGAGTTCATGTAGGGCCCCGATCTGGCCAAGTGGACATTTTAGCAGATAAGTACCGGAAATCACCACGTTCGCGTCATTCCGTCGTCGCGGGCAATTCGATGACGATCCCCTTGAGTTGCAGCTCCCTGGCCAGCTTTCGCAGCAGTTTCTCCGCGTTCTCGCGCCCTTTTTCCGGCCCGACCAGAACGCGATAGCTGCTGCCCTTGCCAATATCGGTTTGCTGCAGGTGCGCCGGGTAGCCAGCCTTGCCCAGGCGCTCGCGCAACCCGGCGGCATTGTCCTGCTGACTGAAACTCCCTACCTGGGCGTACCAGCCATCCGCCGGTGCCGCGGCTACCGGTGGCTCCCGGGTAACCGGCGCCGCCGCCACTGGTGGAGGCGCCGGCTCGGGCTCCGCTGGTACCGATACAGGCTCCGGCCCCGTTTCAGCGCCGTCGGCCTGAACCGGGACGGCCTGCGTCTGGCCGGAAGACGCCGCGACCGGACCGGCAGCCGTATCGCCTTCGAATTCCGGCAAGGGCAACTCCATGTCCGTGCGGAAATTCAGTGGCGGCGGTTGCGGGATGTTCTGGTTACGCGGCGTCCATTCGTCTCCCGGGCCCTCGAGGATGACGGGAATGAAAATGACGGCCAGCGAGACCAGCACGACCGCACCGACCAGCCTTTGCTTGAGTTGCTGCTCCATGGATACCCCGTGAAGAAGTGATTAGCGTGTCTCCGCTGTGCGCGGACCGGAAACTATACCTGACTGGCCCGCATTTCTCACCGGGCTGTCGGCAGGAAATACGGGCTGGCCAGCGCCTCTGCCACGGTGATGAAGGACCCACCTACCACGATGCGGTCCTCCGGCGCGGCCATCTCCAGCGCCTGCGCCAGGGCCGCTGCGACAGTGTCGAACAGCCGGATTTCCCGGTGCGTGCCCGGCACGGCAATGCGCTGCGCCAGCGTCTCGGCCGGGAGGCCGCGCACCACGGCGAGACTGGCCAGGCACCAGCAATCAATACAGCCGTCCAGAGCGGCGGCAAAGGCCGCGGCGTCCTTGTCCTCGAGCATGCCCAGCACCAGCCAGGTTCGGCCGGCCACGGGGCTGGCGCGCAGCTGTCTGGCCAGCATGTCGGCGCTGTCCGGGTTGTGCGCCACGTCGAGAATGACCTGCGGCGTACCGGGAAACACCTGGAAGCGGCCGGCCAGCCGGACCGTGCGCAGTGCACGTTCGAGCGCGTCGCGGCTGACCGGTAACTGCGCATCGAGCAAGTCAACGACGGCCAGCACCCCGGCGGCGTTATCCAGCTGCCATTCTCCGGCCAGTGCGGGCAACGGCAGCTTGTCATGCCCTCCCTGCCAGCCGCGCCAGCTCCAGTACTGGCCATCGCGGGTGCGGGTGAATTCCCCGCCCAGCCCACACCAGTGCGCACCGATTCCGGCAGCGTGCTGCCGCAGGCTGGTTGGCGGTGACGGGTCGGAACAGACGGCCGGGCGACCAGCGCGAAAGATTCCCGCCTTCTCCCGGCCGATGGCTTCACGGTCATTGCCCAGCCAGTCGCTGTGGTCAATGCCGATCGACGTGACCAGTGCGACATCGGCGTCGATGATATTCACGGCATCCAGGCGCCCGCCCATGCCCACTTCCAGCAACGCGATATCGAGCCCGGCAGTGTCGAACAGCAGCAGGGCGGCAAGCGTACCGAATTCGAAATAGGTCAGCGACACCCCGTCACGTGCCTGGTCAACCCGCTCGAATGCTGCACACAGCGCGGTATCGTCGACCTCGCGGCCGTCGATGCGGATGCGTTCGTTGTAGCGCAACAGGTGCGGCGAGGTGTAGCTGCCGGTGCGATACCCGGCATTGCGGTAGATAGCCTCCAGCAGGGCGACACTGGAACCCTTGCCGTTGGTGCCCGCGACGGTGACGACACGGTAGCCTGGCTGCAGCACCTCCAGGCGCCGCGCCACGGCAACCACGCGTTCCAGGCCGAGGTCGATCTTGCGCGGATGCAGGCTGTCCTGCCAGGTCAGCCAGTCGGCAAGGGTATGGAAACGTGGCATGGAATGCGGGCCTGGCGGACGGCGACCGGTTGCAGCGATGTTATTGCCGGTCAGTCAGCGTGGCGCAGGCGCACCGGCAATGTATCAGTCAGCCGGGACCGGCTGCCGCGTAAGAATATTCAGGATGCCGGCAATGCGTTCGCTCATTTCACGGCGGTCTATGATCATGTCGATGGCGCCGTGCTCAAGCAGGAATTCACTGCGCTGGAAGCCTTCCGGGAGGGTTTCGCGCACGGTCTGCTCGATGACGCGCGGACCGGCGAAGCCGATCAGGGCGCGTGGTTCCGCAACATTGATATCGCCGAGCATGGCGAAACTGGCCGACACGCCGCCCATGGTCGGGTCGGTGAGTACAGAGATGTAGGGAATACCCGCTTCCGCGAGACGGGCCAGTGCCGCGCTGGTTTTCGCCATCTGCATGAGCGAGAACAGCGCCTCCTGCATGCGTGCCCCGCCACTGGCGGAAAAGCAGATCAACGGCCGCTTTTCCTTGATGCACAGCTCGACGGCACGGACGAAGCGTTCGCCGACCACCGCGCCCATGGAACCACCCATGAACCTGAATTCGAAGGCCACGGCGACCACCGGCAGGCTGCGCAGCGTGCCTTGCATGGCGATCAGGGCATCGGTCTCGCCGGTCTCCTTCTGCGCGGCATTCAGGCGATCGCGGTACTTTTTGCTGTCCTTGAACTTGAGCACGTCCACAGGTTCGATGGACTTGCCGATTTCCTTGCCGGAATCGTCATCCAGGAACATTTTCAGGCGCAGCCGGGCGCCGATGCGAATGT
Organism: Gammaproteobacteria bacterium; assembly: GCA_035527955.1. GTDB lineage: Bacteria > Pseudomonadota > Gammaproteobacteria > UBA9214 > UBA9214 > UBA9214. The sequence goes on along the minus strand of DATKZN010000074.1, from coordinate 16,374 downwards.
GATGACTGCACTTGGGGCAGACGTCGAAGTTTCGCTCCAGCTCGGAGCGGTACAGTACCGCACTGCAGCCGTTGCACTTGATCCAGAGGCCTTCCGGCACGGTGCGCTTGCTGCCACCGACGGTGCGGATCTTGGATGGAACGAGTTTACTGAACCAGCTCATGGCATGAATTGTACATGGCGTGAAGGCGGGATGTCATTCCGCTGCATCGCTCAGGCACCGGCATCGATGGCGGCGCGCATCTCGCCGACAATGGCCGCCAGCTGCCCGGGAATGCTTTCCGGCTGGTCGAGCAGTTCCGGTATCCGCCCGACCAGGGCGCTGCCGACCACAACGGCATCTGCAATGGCGGCCACCTGTGCGGCCGATGCAGCATCGCGAATACCGAAGCCGACCCCGATCGGCAGTTGTGTGTGCCGGCGCAGTTCCTGCAGCTTGCCCTCCACCGCACCGACGTCAAGCCGGTTGGCACCGGTGACGCCCTTGAACGAGACGTAGTACAGGAATCCGCTCGCCAGTTCGCTGACCAGCCGCATGCGCGCCTCGTTACTGGTCGGAGCCAGCAGGAAGATGGTGTCAATCTCATGCTTGCGCAAGGCATCCACCAGCCCGCCCGCCTCTTCTGGCGGCATATCCACCGTCAGCACGCCGTCCACACCGGCCGCCGCGGCCGCGGCCGCGAAATCCACGTACCCCCACACCTCGATCGGATTGAGATAGCCCATCAGGATGACCGGCGTGGACATGTCCTGGCGACGGAATTCCCTGACCATGTCGAGCACCTGGTGCAGCGTGACATGGTGTTCCAGTGCCCGCTCGCAGGCGGCCTGGATGACCGGTCCGTCCGCCATCGGGTCGGAAAACGGCACCCCGACTTCGAGCAAATCGGCACCGGCACCGACCAGCGCATGCAGCAGCGGCACGGTAACAGTCGGCAGCGGGTCACCGGCCGTGACATAGGGGATCAGCGCCTTGCGTCGCTGTTGCCGCAGCCGGGCAAAGCACTCTGCGATGCGACTCATATCCTGATGCCTTCCAGGGTGGCCACCGTATGCACGTCCTTGTCGCCGCGACCGGACAGGTTGATGACCACGGTCTGGTCCCTGCCCATGCCGGCCGCCAGCTTCACGGCGTGGGCAATCGCATGGCTGGACTCCAGCGCCGGCATGATGCCCTCGACGCGGGTCAGCTGGTGGAACGCCTGCATGGCCTCGCTGTCGGTGACCGCCATGTACTGCGCGCGCCCCGTGTCTTTCAGCCAGGCGTGCTCGGGCCCGACGCCCGGATAGTCCAGACCGGCCGAGATGGAATGGGTTTCGATGATCTGGCCGTCATCGTCTTCCATCAGGTAGGTACGGTTGCCATGCAGCACACCCGGCTTGCCGGCGCACAACGGCGCGGCATGCCGGCCGGTGTCAAGGCCATCGCCAGCGGCCTCGACGCCGTGCAGGGCGACGGCGGTATCATTGATAAAGGGATAGAACATGCCGATGGCATTGGAACCGCCGCCCACACAGGCAACCAGCACATCCGGCAGCTGGCCGGTCATATCCAGCATCTGCTGACGGGTCTCGCGACCGATGACCGCCTGAAAATCGCGCACCATGGCCGGATACGGATGTGGACCGGCCACAGTGCCGATGATGTAGAAGGTGTTGTCGACATTGGTAACCCAGTCGCGCATTGCCTCGTTGAGGGCATCCTTCAGGGTCTTCGAGCCGGAGCTGACCGAGACAACCGTCGCACCGAGCAGGCGCATGCGGTAAACATTGATGGCCTGGCGGCGGATATCCTCCTCGCCCATGTAAACGACGCACTCCATGCCCAGGCGCGCCGCTACCGTGGCCGATGCCACGCCATGCTGGCCGGCGCCGGTCTCGGCGATGATGCGGGTCTTGCCCATGCGCTTGGCCAGCAGCGCCTGCCCTACCGTGTTGTTGATCTTGTGCGCACCGGTATGGTTCAGGTCCTCGCGCTTGAGGAAGATACGCGCACCACCCACCTGGTCGCTGAGCCGCTCCGCGTAATACAGCGGCGAAGGACGGCCGACGAAATGCGCCAGGTCGGTATCCAGCTCCGCCTGGAATTCCGGATCCTGCAGATATTTACGGTAGGCGTCCTCCAGCTCTTGCAGCGGCGGCATCAGGGTCTCGGCCACGAAGCGGCCGCCATAGATGCCGAAGTGCCCGCGTGCATCCGGCAGGGTTCCACTGTCCGCGGCCGGCTTACCGTCCTGTGTCTGTTTCACTGTTAGCCACTCCTTTCATGAATGCAGCGATCTTGTCGGCGGACTTGATGCCCCGCGCCTGTTCGACGCCGCTGCTGACGTCCACCGCGTACGGCTGTGTCGCGCGAATCGCCGCCGCCACGTTGTCCGGCGTCAGTCCGCCGGCGAGAATCAGCGCTGCCGGTACGCCGGTCGGCACCCGGTCCCAGTCGAAGGTCTCGCCACCGCCGCCGTGGGCGTCTGGTTGCCAGGCATCAAGCAGGAAGCCGCCGGCGTCCGGATACTGTGCCATCGTGGCAACGACATCGGTCCCCGGCCGCATGGCGATGGACTTGATGAACGGCAGTCCAAAACGCTTGCAGTCAGAATTGGTCTCCTGTCCGTGAAATTGCAACAGACCCAGCGGCACTTGCGCAAGCACCGCGCGTATCGCGTCCTCGCTGGCATTCACGAACAGGCCGGTGACGGTGACGAATGGCGCCACCGCCATGGCAATACCGCGCGCCGTCGCCGTGCTGACACAACGCGGGCTGGGCGGATAGAACACCAGCCCGAGGGCGTCGGCCCCGCTGGCCACCACCACGGCCGCATCTTCCGGCCGGGTGATGCCGCATATTTTAACGCGCGTGCGCATAGTTACCATCCGATCTTGTCATCCTGCCTGATGAATGTAACAGAATCCCTTACCTGGCAGAGACTTATCGCATCAGGCCTGGTCAAACACCGGCAACCAGCCAGTTGCCGGGATCTGCAAATGGCCGTCATAGACGACCCTGACCAGGTATAGCCCGTCGGCCGGGGCGTTGACCCCGCCCGCCGCTCGGTCGCGCGCCGCGAGCAGCTGCGCGGCCCAGCCCGGCGCCTGATCACCCCGCCCGACTGCGATCAGCACTCCGGCGATACCGCGTACCATGTGGTGCAGGAAGGCATTGGCGACCACATCGATATAAACGCACAGGCCGGCACGCGTCACATCCAGCCGGTAGATCATACGTACCGGGCTTTTCGCCTGGCACGCCGATGCGCGAAAGGAGGTGAAGTCGTGCTCGCCGAGCAGGTGCCGGGCCGCCACCTGCATGCGTTCCACGTGGAGCGGCAATCGCTCCTGGCACACCCGGTTGCGCAACAGTGCCGTTGCCGCCGGACTGTTGAGGATAACGTAGCGGTAATGACGCCGGCGCGCGGAAAAACGCGCATGAAAATCCGCATCCACTTCAGCCGCCCACTGCACGCGAATATCGCCGGGCAGATTCGAATTTGCGCCACGCACCCAGTTGTCTGGCGCACGCACGGCAGCGCTTTCGAAGTGAATCACCTGGCCGGTCGCGTGCACGCCGGTGTCAGTGCGCCCGGCGCAGACCACGCTGACGTCCTCGTTCGCAACGCTGGAGAGTGCCTGCTCCACGCAGCCCTGCACCGTGCGCCCGTCAAGCTGGCGCTGCCAGCCGATAAAGTCGGCCCCGTCATACTCGATGCCCAGCGCGGTACGCATGCGTTTGGTGGCTGTGAATGATTGCGTCAATACGTGGCCGCGACCCGGATGCGGTCGCGATCTGCATCTGGCCGCATGGTCGCGCAGGTATCACGGCTTGCTTTTGCAGGCGCGTGGCTGTGCGTCAGAATCTCAGGCTATTTGCGAAAATATTTTTTCCGCTTCCTGCTTCTGTTCCGTGTTGCCCTCTTCCATGACTTCGCCGAGGATACTGCGCGCACTGTCCTTGTCATCCATGTCGATATAGGCACGGGCAAGATCGAGCTTGGTGGTCACCTCGTCCTCGCTGGCCAGCGTGCCATCGAAGCCGTCCTCGTCATCCAGTTGATCGAGACCGTACTCGATTGTCTCGGGCAGATCCTGGTCGCGATTCCGCGACTCGCCCAGATCGAGACCGAAGTCGTCATCGGCCGCGGCGCCGGCTACGCTGTCCATGCCGGACAGGTCCATGTCGAATTCGATACTGTTGTCCTGCCGCTCACCGCTGTCCTGTGGCTCGCTGGCAATGCCACTGGTGTCCTGTGCCGGGGCGCCGGCGCGGTAGAGGTCGTTTTGCGGCGCCATGGTATAGCCCATGGTCGCGACCTTGATCCAGCGCTCGTCGTCTTCCGCGACGCCATCCCGGAAATCGCTGGCCGCCTGTTCAAACGCCGCCGTGTTGCCGGCAATGTGATAGACCTCCAGCAACTTGAGCCTGACGGTATCGTCGTCCGGGTCACGCTGCAGAGCCGCCTGCAGCACGTCCTCGGCCTGCTGGATCCTGCCGTAGGCGAGATATACTTCGGACTCCGTGACCGGATTGTTGTCGGTAGTCTCGTGGGTGACCTGCTCTTCCTGGCTGGGCTCGGGCTCATCGACATCGAACATCGGCTGAGGCCAACTGCGCTCCGCTTTGGCGGCGTCAGTGGCCAGCTGACTGGACAGGGTCATGTCTTCGTCGAACATATCGGAGGTGTTTCTCCGGCGATTCGCCAGCCACAGGAAGCCACCGAGCAACAGCGCCACCAGGACACCCGCACCGGCCAGGATCGGGTTGTCCAGGACCTTGTTCATGATAGCCGAAGGTGTACCTGCCGATTCGCCGGATGCCGGCATCGCGGCAGCCGCTTCCTCGATTTCCGCCTCTGTTGTTACTGCGGCCCCCGTTGTCTCATCCGTCGATTCGGGGGGTGCTGCGCCTTCTGCGGCCGCCGGGTCCCCGGCCGTCGCCACGCCGTTTTGCAGGTTCGCCAGGGCGTCGTCCTTCAGTACCAGCAGCCGCTTCATGGTCTCGATCTGCTGTTCGAGTTCGTCGACGCGGGATTGCAGTTCGTACGACTGCGCCTTGCCGGCCTCGACCTCTTCAGTGGCCAGCGCGAGCTGCTGGTGCAGGTCCGCGTCACCACCGGTTTCGGCCGTGATGGTCTCGGGGTCGCCGGGCATGGCCGCCCCCTCAACGGCATCGCCTTCGGGCGCCACCAGCTGCAGACGTGCACTGCCGGCGGATTCCGCCTGTGCAGCCGCCGTTGCCGCCGCCGGCGTTTGCTCGCCGGGTGCATCCGCTACCTTATCGCTGTCGGATTTCCATTCACTGTACTGGCGCCGCGTCTCGGCCAGCGCCTCACGGGCGCTTAACGCAACGACTTCGTCACGCGCCGGCACCTTGAGTGTCGCGCCGGCCTTGAGCAGGTTCATGTTGCCGTTGACGAAGGCATCCGGATTGGCACGCAGCAGCGCCAGCATCATCTGATGCATGGAGATACTGTCATCTGGCCGGACCCGTTCGGCAATCGACCAGAGGGTTTCACTGCGCCGGATCGGACCGTACTCGTCGGCCGCGGTCGGGGCCACCGAGACGGTAGCCGGGGCCGATGCGGCGCGTGTCGCCGGCGCGCGTACCTGGCGCACCGGTTGCGGTGTGTCGGGCCGGGTGGCCGCCTGCGTCACCGGTGCGGGCGGCACCGAGGGCGTAGCCGGCATGGTGACGGGCGGGTCGACCAGCAGGGTATACTGGCGCAGCAGGCGCCCGTTCGGCCATTCCAGCTCCAGCATGAACTCCAGGTACGGCTCGCGCACCGGGTCCGTGCTGGTCACGCGTACCACGGCATTGCCGGTGCGTCCCGGTTCCACCGTAAACTTGAAATTGGCCAGCAGCGCTGACTTGGTCAGCCCGGCGCGCCGATGTGCCTCGAGCGAGGCCAGGGATACCTTGATGGTGTCGACAGGAGTGCCGGCCGAGGATGTCAGATCTATGACGGCCTGCATCGGCTGATTGAGTGCCGACGTCATGTTGATCTCGCCAAGCCCGAGGGCAAACAAACGGGGCGATGTCACTATCAGCAAGGCCGCGGCGACAGCCATTTTTCTGAGCATTCCGGAATCCCCTTTTGGTTGACTCATCCTGAGAAGCCACTTCCACATCAACAGCTTGTTGGCATGGTGGCAGACTATAACTTACAAATACTCCCGAACCAATATTTCGGCGATCTGGATGCTGTTGAGCGCAGCACCCTTGCGTACATTGTCGGCGACAATCCAGAGATCCAAACCCTGCGGGTGCGAAATATCCTCGCGAATGCGCCCGACGAACACGGGATCCTGCCCGGCCGCCTCGGTCACCGCGGTTGGCCAGCCGCCGTTGCGGCGCTCGTCGAGCACCACCACGCCGGGCGCCTGCTGCAACAGTTCCCGTGCCTGCGCGGCCGTGAGCTTCTTGCGCGTCTCGATATGCACGGCCTCGGAATGGCCGTAGAACACCGGCACGCGCACCGCAGTCGGGTTCACGCGGATCGACTCGTCGCCCATGATCTTCCGGGTTTCCCAGACCATCTTCATTTCTTCCTTGGTGTACCCGTTGTCCTGGAACACGTCGATCTGCGGCAGCACATTGAAGGCGATCTGGCGCGGGTAGACTTCCGCCGTGGCCTCGCGCCCGTTCAGCAGCTCGGCCGTCTGCTTCGCCAGTTCCTCGATGGCCTCCTTGCCGGTGCCGGACACCGCCTGGTAGGTGCAGACGTTGATGCGTTCGATGCCGGCAGCGTCATGCAGCGGTTTCAGGGCAACCAGCATCTGGATGGTCGAGCAGTTCGGGTTGGCGATGATGCCGTGCCGTTTGTAATCGGCGATGGCGTGCGGGTTGACCTCGGGTACCACCAGCGGAATCTCGTCGTCGTAGCGGAACTGCGAGGTATTGTCGATCACCACGCAGCCGGCCTGCGCCGCGATCGGCGCATACTTTTCCGAAAGCGAGGCGCCGGCCGAAAACAGGCCGATCTGCACCTTCGAAAAATCGAAGCTCGCCAGATCCTGCACGAGAAGGTGCTTGCCCTTGAACGGGATCCGCTTGCCGGCCGAGCGTTCGCTGGCCAGGGGATAGACATTGTTGACCGGAAAATCGCGCTGCGCGAGGATCTCCAGCATGGTCTCGCCGACCGCGCCGGTTGCACCGACAACTGCGACATCAAATTTGGCTGACATGTTTATTGAACCTGTTCGGTTGATTCCTGTTTAAACCCGCAATGCCGCCACCACGGCATCACCCATTTCCTGTGTGCCCACCGTGCGCGTGCCCGGCGAAGCGATATCCGGCGTGCGCAGACCCTCGTCCAGCACGCGACCGACCGCCTGCTCTATGCGCTCCGCCAGCGCCGGCAGCTCGAGGCTGTAGCGCAGCATCATCGCCAGTGACAGGATCGTTGCCAGCGGGTTGGCGACGCCCTTGCCGGCGATATCCGGTGCCGAGCCGTGAATCGGCTCGTACATGCCCTTGCCGGCACTGTCCAGCGACGCCGATGGCAGCATACCGATCGAGCCGGTCAGCATGGCGGCGGCATCCGACAGGATGTCGCCGAACATATTGGACGTCACCATGACGTCGAACTGCTTCGGCGCACGCACCAGCTGCATGGCGGCATTGTCAACATACATGTGACTCAGCTCGACATCCGTGAACTCTTGCCCTATCCGCACTACCACCTCGCGCCACAACTCGCTGCATTCCAGCACATTGGCCTTGTCGACCGAGCACAGCCGCTTGGAGCGCTTGCGCGCGGTCTCGAACGCGACCCGCGCGATTCGCTCGATCTCGGACTCGCTGTATACCAGGGTGTTGAAGCCCTCGCGCTGCCCGTCATCACGGGTTCGGATGCCGCGCGGCTTGCCAAAATAGATGCCGCCGGTCAGCTCGCGCACGATCATGATATCCAGGCCGCTGACGATTTCCGCCTTCAGTGTCGACGCCTCGGCCAGCTGCGGGTAGAGCAGCGCAGGCCGCAGGTTGGCGAACAGACCGAGTTCGGTGCGCAGACTGAGCAGGCCCTGTTCCGGCCGCAGCGAGCGTTCCAGCTTTTCCCAGCGCGGGCCACCGACCGCGCCCAGCAGGATGGCATCCGCCGCACGCACCAGCTCCAGCGTCGCGGCCGGCAGCGGATGGCCGTGGGCGTCATAGGCCGCGCCACCCACCGGCGCGTGCCCGATTTCGGCATCCAGACCGTATTCTGAACCCAGCACGGCGAGCACTTTTTCCGCCTCGGCCACGATCTCCGGGCCGATACCGTCACCGGGTAATATTGCTATATTATACATAATTCAGCTACTTACACTATTTTTAAGGAATCCATATTAAACAGCCAGGGCGCCTGCTCGCGCCGCTGCGCCTCGAACGCGCGTATCGCGTCGGCATGCTGCAGGGTCAGGCCGATATCATCCAGTCCGCGTATCAGGCAGTCCTTGCGAAAACTGTCCACTTCGAAGGCGATCTCTCCCTGGTCGGGCGTGCGGATCATCTGGGCGGGCAGATCGACTTCCAGCGCATAGCCCGGCGTCGCCTCGGTCGCACGGAACAGGCGGCTGACCGTGTCAGCAGCCAGCACGATCGGCAGCACGCCGTTCTTGAAACAGTTGTTGAAAAAGATATCGGCGAAGCTCGGCGCGATCACCACGCGCAAGCCGTAATCCAGCAACGCCCATACCGCGTGCTCACGCGATGAACCGCAGCCAAAGTTTTCCCTGGCCAGCAGTATACGCGCACCCTGGTAGCGCGGGTGATTCAATACGAAATCCGGATTAAGCGGCCGCGTGCTGTTATCCCTGCCCGGCTCGCCGTGATCCAGGTAGCGCCATTCGTCGAACAGGTTCGGCCCGAAACCGCTGCGCTGGATCGACTTCAGGAACTGCTTGGGGATGATGGCATCGGTATCGACGTTGGGCCGATCGAGTGGCGCCACGATCCCTGCTACGACGGTAAATTTCTCCATGGCTCGGTCCCGGGCTAGTCCGTGTCGGTGCAAACGTTGGCAAAATGGCCGGTCACGGCGGCCAGCGCGGCCATGGCCGGGCTGACCAGGTGTGTGCGTCCGCCCTGCCCCTGGCGCCCCTCGAAATTGCGGTTCGAGGTCGACGCGCAGCGCTCACCCGGCTGCAGGCGGTCGGCGTTCATCGCCAGGCACATCGAGCAGCCGGGCTCGCGCCACTCGAAGCCGGCCGCCCTGAAGATGGCGTCCAGCCCTTCGGTCTCGGCCTGGCGCTTCACAAGGCCCGAACCCGGTACCACCAGCGCCTGCTTGACACCCTGCGCCACCCGGCGGCCACGGATGACGGCCGCCGCGGCACGCAGATCCTCGATGCGCGCGTTGGTACAGGACCCGATGAATACGTGATCGGGGCGGATAGCGGTGATCGCCATGCCGGGCTGCAGGTCCATGTAGGCCAGCGCCTTGCGCATGCTTTCGGCCTTGACGGCGTCGGGTTCGCTGGCGGGATCGGGGACGACGCCGTCAACGGACGCCACCATTTCCGGTGAGGTACCCCAGGTCACCTGAGGGGTGATCGCGGCGGCATCCAGTACCACGGTCTGGTCGAACACCGCGTCGGCATCACTGTGCAGGTCGCGCCAGGCCGCCACGGCCTGATCCCACTGTGTACCCCCGGGGGCATACGGTCGGTTTTTCAGGTAGTCGATGGTGGAGTCATCCACTGCCACCATGCCGGCACGTGCACCGGCCTCGATGGCCATGTTGCAGACCGTCATGCGGCCTTCCATCGACAAATCCCGGATAACGCTGCCACCGAACTCGATGGAATAACCGGTGCCGCCGGCAGTGCCGATGCGGCCGATAATGGCCAGAACAACGTCCTTGGCGGACACGCCCGGTGCCAGGGTGCCGTCGACGCGCACCTGCAGCGTCTTCGTCTTGCGCAGGATCAGGCACTGGGTAGCCAGCACGTGCTCGACATCGGAGGTGCCGATACCGAATGCCAGCGCGCCGAACGCGCCGTGTGTCGAGGTATGTGAGTCACCGCACACCACGGTCATGCCAGGCAGCGTGGCACCCTGCTCCGGACCGATCACGTGCACGATGCCCTGGCGCGGATCATTCATGGTGAATTCGGTGATGCCGAACTCCGTGCAGTTGCGGTCCAGCGTCTCCACCTGCAGGCGGGATACCGGGTCGGCGATACCCGCGCTGCGATCGGTGGTGGGCACATTGTGGTCGGGCACCGCGAGAATCGAGCGAATGCGCCACGGCACGCGCCCGGCCAGGCGCAGTCCTTCAAAGGCCTGCGGCGAGGTGACCTCGTGCACCAGGTGCCGATCGATATAGATCAACGCCGTGCCATCGGCCTCCTGGCGCACGCAGTGCGCATTCCAGAGCTTGTCGTACAGGGTCTTGCCGGACATCGAGTCAGTACCGTAATCGGGACCAGTGAAAACGCTGGATTATATTAGGATAGACCGGTCGAAACCATCCATGCGCTACAGTTGCTCTCCGGGACGCATGCCAAACAGCACCACGAACACGCTCGCCAGGCTGACGCCCGCCGCCAGCAGGTACATGGATTGCGCGCCCATGCCGGTCCACAGGTAACCGCTGATCAGGCTGCCGACCGCACCGCCGGCACCGAAACTGATGCTGCTGTACAGCGCCTGGCCACGGCCCTGGTGGGCGCCGGTAAACAGCCGATGCACCATGTAGATGGCCACGGCGTGATACAGGCCGAAACTTGCGGCATGCAGGGTCTGCGCCAGCAACATGACCGGCAGCCGGTCGGCAAAGCCGGCGATAAGCAACCAGCGCACCGTGGTCAGCGAGACGGCGGCCAGCAGCAGCCGGCGCGCGCCGAAGCGCGGCAACAGGCGCGGCATGATCAGGAAGACGCCGATTTCCGCCACCACACCCAGCGCCCAAAGCTGGCCGATCAGGGCCGTCGAGTAGCCGTAGCTCTCCAGGTAGATACTGAAGAAGGCATAGTACGGGCCGTGGCTGGCCTGCACCAGGAAACACACAGCGAGCAGTGCCAGCACCACCGGACGACGCAGCACATCACGCAGGCGCGCCTGGTCCAGCGGCAGATGGCCGGCGGCGGATTCCGGCACGACCAGGCTACTCAGCCAGATCAGGATGAACACCGCGGCCAGCACCTGCGGCAGCCGGTGGGTACCATAGATATCGAGCATCGGACCCAGCGCTGCCACCGTGATAATGAAACCGACCGAGCCCCAGAGACGGATGCCGCTGTAGCGATGCGTTTCACCGCCCAGGTGATTCATGGTGGTGGCTTCGAACTGCGGCAGTGCGGCATTCCAGAAAAAACTGAACGCGATCATGACCAGCGCCAGCCACCAGAAACCATTCCCGAAGAACACACCCGTGAAAGTCAGCGCCGCCAGCAGCGAGGCACTGCGCACAATGGTCATGCGATGGCCGGTCAGATCGGCGATCCAGCCCCAGACATTGGGCGCCACGATCTTGGTCGCCATGAGGATGGCGATCAGCTGACCAATCTCGGTGACGGAAAAATCGAGCGACTTGAGGTACAGCCCCCAGTACGGCACCAGGGCACCGAGCGAGGCGAAATAAAACAGGTAAAAACCGGACAGCCGCCAGTAGATCAGTCCCAAATCCGGCCGACTCCTAGTCGGCCGCACTGGCCGGCACGGCCGGCGTAGTCGAAGTGACGTCCTGGTTCTGCGCACGGTGCCTCAGGACATGGTCCATCAGCACAATGGCCAGCATGGCCTCCGCGATCGGCGTGGCGCGAATACCGACACAGGGGTCGTGCCGCCCCGTGGTGACCACCTCGACCGGCCGGCCCTCGACATCGACCGTGCGACCCGGGATGCGGATACTCGAGGTCGGCTTGAGGGCCATACTGGCGAGGATGTCCTGGCCGCTGGAAATGCCACCCAGCACGCCACCGGCATGGTTGGACAGGAACCCGTGAGGCGTGATTTCGTCGCGGTGCGCTGTCCCTTTCTGTTCGATGCAGTCAAAACCGGCGCCGATTTCGACGCCCTTCACGGCATTGATGCTCATCAGCGCGTGGGCGATGTCGGCTTCGAGGCGATCGAAGATCGGCTCGCCCAGGCCGGCCGGCACCCCGCTCGCGACCACGTTGATCCGCGCACCGATCGAGTTGCCCTCCTTGCGCAGGGCATCCATATAGTCCTCCAGTTCACCGACCCGCGCGGGATCCGGCGAAAAAAACGGGTTCTGCCCGACCGCCGCCCAGTCCTTCAGTTCGAGACGGATGGGCCCGAGCTGGGCCAGGTAGCCGCGGATCCTGATGCCATAACGCTCGCGCAGGTATTTTTTCGCGATCGACCCGGCCGCCACGCGCATCGCGGTTTCGCGCGCCGAGGAACGGCCGCCGCCACGGTAATCGCGCAGGCCGTATTTCTGCTGGTAGGTGTAGTCGGCATGGCCGGGCCGAAAGCGGTCCATGATGCCGGTATAGTCCTTGGACTTCTGGTCGGTATTGTGAATGAGCAGGCCGATCGGCGTGCCTGTGGTGCGGCCCTCGAATACGCCGGAGAGGATCTGCACGGCATCGGCCTCGCGGCGCTGGGTGGTATGGCGGGACTTGCCCGGCTTACGGCGGTCGAGGTCGGTCTGCAGGTCGGCCTCGGACAGCTCCAGCCCCGGCGGGCAGCCATCGACGATGCAGCCCAGCGCCGGCCCGTGACTTTCGCCAAACCCGGTTACGACAAACAGTTTTCCGAAGCTGTTACCAGACATCGGAATATTGTAGCGAGTCTTGTCGCGGGCGTCGCCACTTTCTTGCCGGCAGGCTTTGCGCAGCGCTGCGGCCGACCGCGGCACGCGGCGGGTTAAAGCCTTGTACGGCGCGACCGATAGGGTTTGTGTCCTTTTTTCTTAACTGAACTTCAGGAGCGCACCGTGGCACAACCGCACACACTCAGGGGCTCGCAGGTGGGTAACTATCTCGGCCAGCCGATCTTCGAAACCATCACCTCGCGGAACGGGACCTACATTTTCGACCGTATCGCGGAAAATATCGATGGCGAATTCCCGCTCGACCAGCTGAAAGAAGACGAGTTGCTGATCAGGCCGGGCCTGATCTACCGCCCCGCACGCTGACTTCAGTCCGCACTGATATCCAGGCCCTCCCGGTGGGTCTGGTTGATGGTATACAGCAGGCGGATGCACGGCAGCTCCTTGTCCGTGTATCTCTTCACGACGCGCATGAATGGCAGGTCATGCCGGCCGAACTGGTAAGTGCCATCTGCCATTGCAGCGCGCATGCCGCGCAACTCCTTCAGCAACACCTCGACGTAACCGAGGTTGTGCTCAACCTCATCGATGTCGAAGCCCGCCGCTTCCAGGATATCCTCGAGCTCGAGGATCGCCTGCCTGACCAGCGCGGCATACGCCTGCGCAGTTCCGGGTCGTGTGCTCATGATGGTGTCTTCCTCATCTGTTTGTCCCGATCACTCCTGCGCCCGGCGGCTGCCTGATCGAATGCCGTCTGGTACTGTTCCAGCTGGTTGCGCTCCAGCAGAAATACCCCGTCACCGCCAAAGGCGAAATCCAGCCACATGAACGGGACATCCGGAAACCGCGCCGCCAGGATGTCCTGGGTATTGCCGACCTCGACGACCAGGATGCCTGACGCCGTCAGGTGAGACGCCGCGTCGCGCAGGATACGCACCACGATATCCAGCCCATCGTCCCCGGCTACCAGTCCGAGTGCCGGTTCGTGAAGGAATTCCGCGGCCAGTCCCTGCATCTCCCCGCGCGGCACGTAGGGCGGGTTGGATACTATGATGTCATAGCGCCGGCCATCAAGGGCCGAGAACACATCGGACTGCAGCACATCGACACGCCGAGCCAGGTCATGCCGTTCGACATTGATCCGGGCCACCGCCAGCGCATCGGTTGACAGGTCGGTCAGGGTAACGTGCGCCTGTGGAAAATAATGCGCGCAGGCAATGCCGATACAACCGCTGCCGGTGCACAGGTCCAGGATCTGCCCCACCCCGGCCGGATCCACCCAGGGCGTGAACTGAGCCTCGATCGACTCGGCGAGCGGTGAGCGTGGCACCAGCACCCGTTCGTCGACATGGAATGACAGCCCGGCGAACCAGGCCTCCCCGGTCAGGTAGGCCGCCGGCTTGCGGCTCGCGACGCGCTGTTCCAGCAGGTTGATGGCCCGGGTCCGCTCGTCAGCGCCCAGCTCGCGATCGAGCGCTTCATCGGGCTGCTCGTAGCCGATCTGCAGGGCATACAGCACCAGGCACGCGGCCTCGTCCAGTGCATTGTCGGTGCCGTGATAAAAACCGAGGTCCGACGCCTCGAAATAAACAGCCCCGCAGCGGATGAGATCACGCGCGGTCTGTGCGGTATTAAAGGCGTCATGGCTGACGGATACGTGCAAATCTGCTGCTGTCATGATGAATCGCTGCCGGCACTGTGGAATAATCGCGGCCCATGAACAGATTCAGCAATCCGGGCCGCATCCTGATGGCGGTGATTATAGCCGCAATTGCCGTTGGCGCCGGCATCTGGGCGGCACGTGCCTTGCTCGAGGCCCCCGCACACGTCGGCACCCTGTCCGCGACCCGCTTTCCGGTCGCGCGCCCGTTGCAGGCGTTTGAGCTGGTCGATCATAACGGCCAGCGCTTCGACAATCAGGCCTTGCAGGGGCACTGGACTTTCCTGTTCTTCGGCTACACCCATTGCCCGGATGTCTGCCCGACCACCCTGTTGGTACTCAACGCGGTCGCACACCGGCTGGCCGACACCGGCGCCAGCGCGCGCTTCGCCTTCATCACGGTCGACCCGCAACGCGACACACCGGAACAACTGGCCCGCTTCGTTACCTATTTCAACGGCGATTTCATCGGCATCACCGGCGAGCCGGCCGCCATCGAACAACTCACCAAACAGCTGGGCGTGCTGTTCATGCAGGTCAGTGACGACCCCAACCCGGACAGCTACCTGGTCGATCATACCGCCAGCGTGTTCCTGATCGACCCGGACGGCCGTTACCAGGCGGTATTCACGCCGCCGCTGGATGCCGCTGCCATCAGCGGTGACTTTAAAACCATGCTCGAGGCCTTCCCGTGAACGCAATCCAAACCCTACAAGCGCTGGTCAGACTCGTACTGTTCTGGTGTCTGGCCGGCATGGCGCAAGCCGATACCACCTTGCAGGTTAACGATCCCTGGATTCGGGAAGCTCCGCCCACAGCCACCGTGCACGCGGCCTATATGACCCTCGTGAATACTGGCGCCGGGGCCGTACTGATCGATTCGGTCAGCAGTCCGGACTTCGAGGGCGCGGAAATCCATCGCAGCTGGGTCGAGGAGGGTGTCGCGCACATGCAGCCGGTGCTTCAGCTCGAGGTGCCGGCAACCGCCACGCTGGCGCTGGAACCCGGCAGTTATCACCTGATGCTGTTCGACGCCCGGCGTGCACTGCAGGAAGGCGACAGCGCCACCCTGCTGCTGCACCTGGCCGATGGCACCTGCATCCGCGTGACCGCTCCGGTCAGGCGCAGCACCGGCAGCGAACATCATCACCACCACTAGCCGGAGTTTCGCTGCATGACAGACCGCAAGGCCAGCCTGCCGGACAAGCTCAAGTCCTGGCCGCTGGCACTGCTACCCCACCAGCTGCTGTCGCACGCGGTACGCCGTGCCACGCGCTGGCGCGCGCCGTGGTGGAAAAACCTGCTGATCCGGACTTTTATCCGCCACTTCCAGGTTGACATGAGCGAGGCGGAACAGCCGGATGCCGGCGCCTATGCCGACTTCAACAGCTTTTTCACGCGTGCCCTGCGTCCCGGCTTGCGTTCGCAGCCGGACGATACAGCCGCCATCGCCTGCCCGGTCGACGGCCGGGTCAGCCAGGCCGGCGCAATCACGGGTGACCGGGTACTGCAGGCCAAGGGACATGACTACTCGCTGACGGCCCTGCTCGGCGGCGATCCGGCCCGCGCCGCAGCGTTTCTCGAGGGTCAATTCGCCACGCTTTACCTCTCGCCGCGGGACTACCACCGCATTCACATGCCCTGCTCCGGCACGCTGCTCTCGACCACCTACGTGCCAGGGCGCCTGTACAGTGTGGCGCCGCATACCACGCGCGCTATCCCCGGGCTGTTCGCGCGCAACGAACGCCTGGTTGCACTTTACGACACGCCCAACGGCCCGATGGCCATGGTGCTGGTCGGGGCGATCTTCGTGTCCTGCATGGAAACCGTGTGGGGCGGTATCGTCAACCCGCGGCAGGGTATGGTGATGCAGACCACGCGCTTCGATACACCTAGCAGTGTGCCGGTCCAGCTCGGGCGCGGCGCCGAAATGGGGCGTTTCAACATGGGTTCCACCGTGATCCTGGTCTACGGCCCGGGACAGATAGCCTGGGCGGAGCC
>DATKZN010000073.1:0-6601 GCA_035527955.1 Gammaproteobacteria bacterium | reverse complement strand
TCGCGCTTGCCACTGTAACGCGCGTCGTCAGCCAGCCACTTGGTCTCGGTGCCCCAGTACACATGGTCTGCTTCCCAGTCGTCGACGCGGCCACCGGCGAACCCGAAGGTCTTCAAGCCGGACTTCTCCAGCGCCACGTTGCCAGCCAGGATCATCAGGTCTGCCCATGACACGTTGCGGCCATATTTCTTCTTCACCGGCCACAGCAGGCGGCGCGCCTTGTCGAGGTTGGCGTTGTCCGGCCAGCTGTTCAGCGGCTCGAAGCGCTGCTGACCGCCATCGGCACCGCCGCGGCCGTCCTGGCTACGATAGGTGCCGGCACTGTGCCAGGCCATGCGGATAAACAAACCGGCGTAGGTGCCCCAGTCAGCCGGCCACCAGGCCTGCGACGTGGTCATCTCCTTCGCAATGTCAGCTTTCAGCGCGTTGATGTCGACGCTGGCGAAGGCCTTGGTGTATTCAAACCCATCGCCCATCGGGTTGGATTCGGCGGCATGCGCGCGCAGCGGACTCAGATCCAGCCGGTTCGGCCACCAGAAATCGTTGGTTGTCGCTTCCATCTCGGCGTGGACCGGGCCCATGAACAGCATGGGGGTGATTGCGACTGCAAATGCCGCAAGTAATGCTACTGATTTTCCTGTTTTCATATGCATCTCCATGTATTTTAAAAGCGATTGCACATCGCATTTTCTGCAAATGAGTGTCACAGATCACCGAACAGTAGTGTCATTATGCACATACTTTAGAATAATTCTAGACGTCAATCGGATCGATTGATTTTTTCAATGGAAGTGGCATAAATGGGCACATAAATGGGGACAGACCACGTTTTCTGCAAGTATCCAGCCCGGTTTCTGTTAACCAGCTACTTCTGGTTCAAGCCCGGCAGGCGGAGCTACAGGCGGGCACTCCGCAGCTAGTACCCGGATGGCATGTCATGTACGTGAACTGAAGTGGTCTGATACATCCCGACACCGGGTTAAGGCGGTAAATCGATACCAGGGTCGGTCAGTGCGCCGCTGGCGCGCTGCGAAAATACGGCAAAACGGTTACGGGATCGCGCCGAGGATTTTCTTCGCGCGCTGGCCGAATTCGCTTACCAGGTATTCCAGGAACGGTTCACGCAGGTCCGGGTGCAGCAGCGCATATTCGACGGTCGCCTTCAGATAGCCCAGCTTGCTGCCGCAATCGTAACGCTTGCCCTCGAACTTGTAGGCCAGCACCACCTCGCTTTCTAGCAGGCGCTGGATAGCGTCGGTCAGCTGGATTTCGCCGCCGGCACCGCGTGAAATGGTCTCGAGATATTTG
Organism: Gammaproteobacteria bacterium; assembly: GCA_035527955.1. Lineage (GTDB taxonomy): Bacteria > Pseudomonadota > Gammaproteobacteria > UBA9214 > UBA9214 > UBA9214. The sequence continues at coordinate 5,293 of DATKZN010000073.1, read as the reverse complement.
AAGATGGTCGGGGTCAGCACATAGCGGCCGACCACGGCAAGGTTGGAACGGGCATCTGCCGGTTTGGGTTTCTCGACAATACTCCTGATCTTGGTGACGCGGCCATCCGATTCCATCGGGTCGACGATGCCATACTTGTCGGTCTCGTCGCGCGGCACTTCCTCGACGCCGAGTATGCTGCAGTTGCGGTCGTTGAACACCGACAGCATCTGGCTCAGTACACAATTCTTGCCGGTATGGATCAGGTCATCGGCAAGGATCACGGCAAACGGCTCGTTGCCGACCACGGATTTCGCGCACAGCACGGCATGGCCCAGGCCCAGCGCCTCGGGCTGGCGCACGTAGACACAGGTCACGTGCGGCGGCACCACCTCCCGCACGATCTTCAGCAGGTGATGCTTGCCCTTGCGTTCCAGTTCCGCTTCCAGTTCGTAGTTCTTGTCGAAGTGATCCTCGATGGCGCGCTTGCTGCTGCTGGTGACAAACACCAGTTCCTCGATGCCCGCGTTGACCGCTTCCTCGGCGGCGTACTGGATCAGCGGCTTGTCGACGATGGTGAGCATTTCCTTGGGATTGGCCTTGGTGGCCGGCAGGAAGCGCGTGCCGAGACCGGCTACCGGGAATACTGCCTTGCGTACTTTCTGTTCCATATTCAGTCCTTCTTTATCCCTGCTGTACCCTGTCATAAACGTCTTCAAACCGCACGATATCGTCCTCGCCCAGGTAACTGCCGGACTGGATCTCGATCACCTCGAGCGGGATAGTGCCGGGATTCTCCAGGCGATGACGTTCACCCATCGGAATATAGGTGGATTCGTTTTCATGCAGGTTGAACACCTGTTCGCCGCAGGTCACCCGCGCGGTCCCCTTCACGACCACCCAGTGTTCGGCGCGGTGATGGTGCATCTGCAGTGACAGACGTGCGCCCGGCTTGACCGTAAGCCGCTTGACCTGGAAACGCGAGCCGGCGTCGATGCCTTCGTAGGAACCCCACGGCCGGTATACCTGGCGATGCACCTTGCATTCCTCGCGCTGGTCCTGCTTCAGGCGGTTGACGATTGCCTTGACGTTCTGGGCCTTGTCCTTGCTCGCCACCAGCACGGCGTCGGCCGTCTCCACGACGATGATATTGTCGAGGCCGACCGTTGCCAGAATGCGGTGCTGTGCGATGAGGAACGCGTTGTGCGTGTCTTCCGCGATCACGTCGCCCTGTATGACATTGCCGTTTTCGTCACGCGGGCAGACATCCCAGAGTGCCGGCCAGGCGCCCACATCCGACCAGCCCGCGCTGAGCGGCACAACCACCGCGCGGTCGGTTTTCTCCATCACGGCATAGTCGATGGAATCACTCGGACAGGCGACGAACTCTGACTTGCCCACCCGGAAGAAGTCGCTGTCCTGCTTGCCACCATCCATGGCCCGGCGGCAACGTTCCAGGATATCGGGCCGGTGGCGGGCGATCTCTTCCAGCCAGCGATCGGCGCGCATCATGAATATGCCGCTGTTCCAGTAATAGTCACCCGCCGCGAGATACTGTGCCGCCGTATCGAGGTCCGGTTTTTCCACGAAGGCACCGACGGCAAACACGCCATCGTCCGCCGCCGGATTGCCGCGTTTGATATAACCGTAACCCGTCTCCGGCCGGCCGGGTACGATGCCGAAGGTGACCAGCGCGCCGCTGGCGGCCTGGTTGCGACCCTGCTGCACCGCGGTCATGAAACCGGCCGGCTCCTGCATGACATGGTCCGCTGGCATCACGATCATCAGCGCCTCCGGGTCGACACGGACGAGGTACAGGGCGGCCAGCGTCAGCGCCGGCGCCGTATTGCGACCCTCCGGTTCGAGGATAATGGTGGACGGGGTCTTGCCGATCTGCGTGACCTGCTCGGCCAAGAGGAAGCGATGTTCCTCGTTGCACACGTAGACCGCGTTACCCTGGTCCGGCACACCATCAAGCCGGATGGCGGTGTCCTGCAGCAGGGTCTTGTCCGTCACCAGCGGCAGCAGCGGTTTCGGATAATGTTCGCGCGACAGTGGCCAGAGACGGGAACCTGATCCACCCGACAGGATTACCGGATACAGTGTCATAGACCTTCCTGTTGTTTGACCGGGACGGCGGCGCGCCCCGTTATCACTGAATAGTAAACAATAGTCGACAATTAAACCTGAAAATTGATAGCGCTGTCATGTCGAGCGCCGGTGCGGGACGCCAACGTGCATGCCTGGCCCTGGACCCGGCCGGGTCACGCCCGGCCATGCTCCGGAATGCGCTTGTTTTATCTGGATTTTTCCGTTTCATGCCGGCAGGGGTACCGGCAAGGCTGCGGCAAGGACGCCATCCCCGGCCGACTGGCCGGGGATGGCATCAGGACGACGGCCGGTTAACGCGAATCCGGGGCGACGGTGAGATTGTGACGGTTCTTCTCGATGGTGGCGGACCCGATGCCCTTCACCCGGGCAAGCTCCTCGATACTCGTAAACGGGCCATTGGCATCGCGGTACGCGATGATCGAGGCGGCCTTCTTGTCGCCGATACCGACGATTGCCGCGGCCAGGCCAGCCGCATCGGCGCTGTTGATGTCCACCGGCCCGGCCTGTACCTGTGCCGCCGCCAGCATCAGCAATGAAACAAACAACGTGGTTATATAACGCATACCTGCCTCCTGTCGTGTGTAATGCTTCCCTGTTTTCAGTTCCGCATGCGGTCGCACCGATTGCGGTGCAGCATGCAGGTCACAGGGTGCACGGCAGGCAGCTCAGACCAAATCGGACAGCTCTGAATTGATGGTACGCAATACGCCGAGCGGGTCGTCAGCCTGGGTGACCGGACGTCCGATCACCAGGAAGCTGGAACCGTTGTTGATGGCATCGACCGGCGTCATCACGCGACGCTGATCGTCGCTGGCAGCGCCGGCCGGCCGGATGCCAGGCGTCACCAGCAGGAAGTCACTGCCGAACCGTGCGCGCAAGCCGGCGGTTTCACGCGAGGAACACACCACCCCGTCGAGCTCGCAGGCCCGGGCCAGCGTGGCCAGGCGCATGACATTTTCCGCCGGTGTACCCGCCAGACCGACGCCGGCGAGATCGTGCTCGTCCATGCTGGTCAGGATAGTGACGGCAATCAGCAGCGGCTGACGCCCGGCACGTGCGAGCCCTTCGCGGGCGGCCCGCAGCATGCGTTCACCGCCCAGCGCATGCACGTTGATCATCCACACGCCCAGCTCGGCTGCGGCATGACAGGCGCTGGCCACGGTATTCGGGATATCGTGAAACTTCAGGTCGAGAAAGACCTCGAAACCGCGCGCCACCAGGCCCTCGACGAAGCGCGGGCCGGCACGGGTAAACAGTTCCTTGCCAACCTTGAGACGGCACTGGCCGGGTTCGACGCGGTCGACGAACGCCAGCGCCTGTTCCGCATCGGGATAATCCAGCGCCACGATGACTCTTGAACCGGTGCCTTGTTGTCCGCTCATGCTTCGTCCCCCCGTCCGCGCGGGTTATTCGCCTTCCACGCCGTGAATCGGCCGGATGCTGTTCCAGTGCTTGCAGCCCGGACACTGCCAGTGCAGTGTCCTGCCCTGGAAGCCGCAGTCGATGCACTTGTAGACCGGCTTGTTCTCCAGCAACTGGTCGGTCATGTTCTTGAGGATAAGCAGGTTCTCATGGGCTGCGCCCTTGCTGCCGGCCAGGCTGAGTTCGATAAAACGCGACAGGCCGCGTACCGACGGCCGCTTGCCGAGCTCACCCGCGATGAACTCCGCCGCGGCAAGCTCACCGGACTCACGGCGTATGATATCAGCCAGTGCCAGCACCGGTGAAATACCCTCGTACTGGGTAATGACCCACTGCAGGAACGGCATCATGTCGCGCTCGGTGTCCAGCACCATGTGGCAGGCGTGCATGTGATCGAGTATCTCCGGCAGCAGTTCGATATCGCGTTCCGCCACCTGCTCGTAGGCCGCCAGGGCCGCCGGATAATCACCCTTCTGCCGGGCGATATGCGCACGGATCAGGCTGGCGCGCGCGCAGTGCGGGTTATACTCACCTGCCTGCACCAGCAGACGCATGGCTTCGTCGACATTCTCGCGAGCCCGCGCGTTTTCGGCGAGCTCGCAATAGTACTGGGCAATTACCGAGCGCGCGGGCTGCTCTCCCACGTAACCCATCTGCTCGGCAATGGCGATGGCATTCTCCCAGTCCTTTTCCTGCTGGTAGATATCCAGCAACTGCGGCAACACGCTGGACAGGTGCACGTTGTTGTCGATCAGCTCCCTGAACAGGCCCTCTGCACGGTCATACAGGCCGGCCTTCATGTAATCCTGGCCCAGTTCCAGCAGCGCATCGGTGCGCTGCTCGTTGCTGAGACTCGGTCGTGCCACCAGGTTCTGGTGGATACGAATGGCGCGATCGACCTCACCGCGCTTGCGGAACAGGTTACCGAGCGCAAGATGGGTCTCGACGGTGTCGCTGTTGACTTCGAGCATGCGAATGAACACATCGATGGCCTTGTCCTGCTGCTCGTTGAGCAGGTAGTTGAGGCCCTTGAAATACTCGGAACCGAGCATGGACGCCGTACGTTTGCCGGACTTGCCGGGTCGATGGTTTGCCGCGAACCAGCCCAGCACGGCAGCGACCGGAAGCAGTAGCCAGTACAGTTCCTGCATCTGTCAGGCGCGAAGTCGAATTGGTGCAGGACAGTAAGAAACCCGCGCGGTATGTGCCGCGCGGGTCGAGACTGACAACCGTGTTGTTCTGAAACTGGATGCAGCATGCATACCGTCAGACCGCCTGTCCTGGCCTGCCGGCCGGTTTAAACGCCGTCCGAAACATCGCCCGGCATACCCGGGCGGTGAATTCCCCGGTACCACCGGGTTGACGCCTACAGCTGCTGCGGTTGAGGTTGCTGCTGTTGCTGTTCCTTTTCCCTGGCCAGTCCGGCGTTGACCCGCTCCCTGAGCTCCTTGCCGGGCTTGAAATGCGGCACATGCTTGGCTGCCAGCGCGACAGAATCACCCGTCTTGGGATTCCTGCCGATGCGTGGCGGCCGGTAGTGCAGGGAAAAACTGCCGAATCCCCTGATTTCAATACGCTGGCCAGTGGCCAGCGCCCAGCTCATTTGCTCGAGAAGACTCTTGACGGCGAGTTCAACATCCTTGTAATTCAGATGCGTGTTCTTTGCCGCCAGTATCTCTATCAGTTCAGACTTTGTCATTTTTTTCCACCATCCCGGAGTAGCTATTCCGTTCCAGTAAACCCCAACGAATAAGTCACCGCCCCCTAAGGCTGCAGACTA
>DATKZN010000072.1:0-23512 GCA_035527955.1 Gammaproteobacteria bacterium | reverse complement strand
TACGGACCGATGAAGCCCGGCCAGTACGGACAGCGCATCAACGGCGTACTGATTGCGAACGGCACCGGCAAGGCGCTGGGTTACGCGCTCTTCAACCTGCAGGAACGCGGCCGCCTGTTCATCGGGCATGGTGAATCGGTGTACGAGGGCTCCATTATCGGCATCCATTCGCGCGGCAACGACCTGGTAGTGAACCCGTTGAAGGGCAAGCAGCTGACCAATATCCGCGCCGCCGGAACAGACGAGAACATCCTGCTCACGCCGCCGATCCGCATGAGCCTGGAACAGGCACTGGAATTCATCGACGACGATGAACTCGTCGAGGTCACACCGCACCACATCCGGCTGCGCAAGAAATACCTGCTCGAACACGAACGCAAGCGCGCCGCGCGCAGCGCCTGATAGCAGCACCAGCAGCGTGAAGGCACCCCGCCGCAAACCGGCGTGGCGACATTCGCGCGTAAAAAATATTCGTGCACAACATCATTGTGCACGCCCCTCCTGCACCCTGCCGCCGTAATAAACCTAAATTTAGTAAGGTAAAACAATACCATAGACTAAATATGGATTAATACATTAATACCTTGTAATACATTAACTTATGATTTAATTACATTGACAACAAAGGGGTTTTTCTTTAACGTGCATACCTCGGACGCTGAAAGACAGGGAAGCCATAAAAAAAGCAGCCACCCGAAGCACATCGCTGGTCCTTATTCGTTTAATTTAAGGAGGAGTAAATCATGCATATAACAGACATGGTCATGCACATCGACAACACCCTGGGGGAAGACAGCCGGCGCACCATCGAAAAGGCACTGACGGGCAACAAGGGGGTCGTGCACGCCCACTTCAATGACAAACGCCCGCACCTGATGCTGGTCTCCTACGATACCGACTCCACGTCCTCGTTCGAGATCCTCGCCCAGATGACCGGCCAGCAATTGTGTGCCGAACGCGTGGGTTAGTGGCACAATAGCAAGTTCCAAACCGAGGCACATGCCGCGGCAAAACAAACAAGATAAAACGCATGATGAATACCCGTAGCACCTTGCACGGGTATTTTTTTGTCCGCAGTCAGCCCGGCAAACCCGCCTTCAGCGCAGCTGCCAGTCGAACGCCGCAGGCAATGCCGGCCTGAGCCGTGCCAGCACGGCTTCCAGCCCGGGCGTGTCATAGGGCCTGGCGGGCACCCTGCCCCACACCGGTGCCGGCCAGGCGGCATCGGCGCGGTAGCGCACCACATGATGCACATGCAATTGCGGCACGATATTGCCCAGTGCCGCGATGTTCAGCTTGTCCGGCGCGAACGCCGCTACCAGTGCGCGCGACAACAACACGGACTCGTCCATGAGCTGTCGCTGGTCGGCCGTTGTGAGTTGATGAATTTCCTGCACCCCGTCACGGTCCGGCACCAGGATGAACCAGGGATAGCTGGCGTCCTGCATCAACAGCAGGTGACAGAGCGGGAAGCGCCCGATGACCAGGCAGTCCGCCTGCAGTTGCGGGTGGAGGTCTGTCACCGTCCGGTCAGGCGGGCTCCGCGTCGGCGGCGTCTGGCATGCTCGCCGGTTGCTCCTGTTCGCCGGTGCCGGCCTGCACGCCCTCCGGCAGCGCCTCGCCACCCAGCACCCGCACCAGTTCCGGCAGGAATTCCGCAAGTTCCAGCACCAGCAGCGAGAAGTCGAGGTCGAAGCGGCTGACCGGGTCGTCGGCCTCGGTGCCGGCTTCTGCATCCCTGACCACGTCCTCGAAACGCAGCCGCTTGATCGACAGGTCGTCCTGGATGACGCAGGACAGGCGTTCACGCCACTGGATCGCCAGCCGTACCACCTGCTTGCCGCCACGGATGTGATTGCGCACCTCGGTCGCACCCAGGTCCTGATGTTTGCAGGTGACGATGCCGCCTTCCGGGTCGGGATGTTTCAGCACGCACTCCGCGCCCGTCGCGAAATCGCGCGGCAGCGGGTCACCGTTGAGCCACCGGGTCATGACGCTGGCCGGCGCCTGCCGGGTCTGCAGCGGCGTGGCGGGGAAACGCCCCAGGGTGGAACGCAACTGGCTGACCAGCAGTTCCGCCCTGGCGGGCGACGGGCTGTCGATTACCAGCAGGCCGTTGCGCGTATCGATGTAGGCGAACAGGTCGCTGATGCGGGTCAGCGCGCGCGGCAGCAGATCGACGATAATCTCCTCCTTCATGCGCATCCGTTCGCGGCGGTAGATCTCGCGTCCCTCGGCCGCCTCGACCTCGGCCACCTTGTCCTCGAGCAACTGCCGCACCACGCCCGCCGGCATGATCTTTTCTTCCTTGCGCAGGCAGATCATCAGGTACCCGTTGGCCGCATGCACCAGCTGTTGACCATGCCGGCCCAGCGGTGGCACCCAGCCTTGGGCGAGCATTTCCATCCGGCTGCATCCACCGAACGCTGCCGGCTGCATGCGTGTATCGAGCATGTCGGGTGTCAGATCGAACGACTTGCCCAGACGATATACCTGAAGATTCCTGAACCACATAATGATTCGCCCCGTGAAAAGCCTGACATTATGCGCAAAGCCTCCGGCACTGGCCAGTGTTCATGCACGATATGCGACGTCAGTTTTCCGACCCTTCATTCGCAACAAGAACATTGACAGGAGTATGGTATTCGCGACTTGTTCTGTTGTATGATCGGTTCGTGATCGACAAGGGGGGCACGATTCATTCCTGCCATTTATCGATTCGCATTTATGACAGAATTGCACATTTCTCAGGTCATCCCGGAAGTTCCTGCTGTAACTCCAGCTTGTCCACACGTTTAATCTGCATTCTGGAATCTGGTTAATCATTATTTTTACAGAGGTGTTAAATGGCTACAGGTACTGTTAAATGGTTCAACGAGTCCAAGGGTTTTGGTTTCATCGCGCCCAGCGATGGCGGCGAGGATGTGTTCGTGCATTTCTCTGCGATCAGCGGGGACGGATTCAAGACCCTAGCGGAAGGCCAGACAGTAAACTTTGATGTCGAGCAGGGTCCAAAGGGACTGCAGGCAGTCAACGTCAGCGGGCAATAAGGAAAGTCCATAACCTGAGCAGTAACGGAACCCCGCGCTTGCGCGGGGTTCTTTTTTGAACGAGACGTTCCGCATCGCAGGATCACCCCGATGGGACGCTATCGCCCGCCCGCACCGAAATCATCGCCCTACATCACGCCGGAAGGTCAGCGTAAACTCGCCAGCGAACTGCAGGCGCTCTGGACACGGCGCGCCGATGTCACGCGCGCGCTGACAGCTGCCGCCGCCGAGGGCGACCGCTCGGAAAATGCCGAGTATATCTACCGCAAAAAGGAACTGCGCGAGATCGACCGACGCATCCGCTACCTGCAAAAACGCCTGCCCGTTCTGAAGGTCGTGCGCGAGCCGCCGTCCGACCTCACGCGGGTGTTTTTCGGCGTCAATGTGACGCTGGAAAACGACGCGGGCAAGCTGGTCAGCTACCGCATCGTTGGCGCGGACGAGTTCGACCCCGCACAGGGCTGGATCAGCATCGACTCGCCCATGGCGCGCGCCCTGCTCGGCAAGGGCCTGGATGAAGCTGTGCAGGTGGATACGCCGGGCGGCAACGCCGGTTACGTGATCGTCGAGATCAGCTACCCGCAGTCCTGAGCCCACAGCCCTTGCAGTCGCATTATGTGCCGTCTTTTCGGGTAGGAGCGCATCTCATGCGCGATGATAATGGCCACGGAATCCACGGAAGAACACGGAAAAAAGAAAATCATTCACTGCTAATGGTATGGAGCCATCCCATCAGCAGTGAAATTCATATTTTATTGTTCCGCGGATTCCGTGGCCATTACTTATGAAAAACGCGGTCTGAATATCCCCTGTATCATTACAGGACAGCTTGTTGCAGGAGCACTTCTCATGCGCGATGAGGTGTTAAAAATTGATCGCGGATGGGATCCGCTCCTACAGGTCCCGGCGCGTTGTGTGCCTCAAGGGGGGGTTGGTTTTTTATCTTTCCGTGTTCTTCCGTGGATTCCGTGGCTATTCTTTAGAAGGGTATGACAACGGAACCTCGAGGATTGACCCGATAATAATTCATTTTTATTTTTCCTTGGATTCCGTGGCTGCTGATAGTCATGACGACACACCATCAGTCATCCGCTTTCACCTTGCCGCGCATCTGCTTGTCGCGGCCACGCCGCGTCTTGGTATCAAGCCTGCGCTGTTTCGAGGCGTTGGTCGCCCGTGTCGGCACGCGCCGTCGCTGCATGACCCCGGCGCCTTTGACCAGTTCCTGCAGGCGCGCCAGGGCATCGGCACGATTCTGCTCCTGAGTGCGGAAGCGCTGCGCCTTGATGATGACCAGGCCATCGGCGGTGATGCGCCTGTCGCTCAATTGCAGCAGGCGATGCTTGTAGAAATCCGGCAACGAAGAGGCCTTGATATCGAACCGCAGGTGAATCGCGGAAGCGACCTTGTTGACATTCTGCCCGCCGGCACCCTGTGCACGGATCGCCGTCAGTTCGATTTCATGTTCCGGGATCGAGACATTGCGTGAAATGACCAGCATCTGGCTTCAGCGGCCCGCCGTTTTCAGCACACCGCAGCGGCTGCAGCGGTAGCCGGTCACCAGCCTGCCCTGCTTGCTGTCGAACGGGTTTTCGTTCACCAATACCCACTTGTGGAAACCGCGCCGGCATAGCGTGTTGCCCTTCGCCTTGTCGGCCGCTGTCGGTTTCCTGAAGCGTATGACGTCCGCCATCGCGACTTAACCGGAGCGGCTAGCCCGCATATATCACCGGGATCCCGGATGCTGGCGCAGGGCTCGTGTGACCGGACGCCGCTCTGGAATGAAAGTGGTAGCCGTAGCTACCACTTAAATGAAGAGCAAGTACGGGGGCACGAGAACCAGCCAGGGCCGGGATAGGCACCACCCAATAACACAGTGTTTGTTGATGAATTGCTATCACTTTCATGATTTCAGCTCATTATGTCAGTTAACAGCCGCCCGGTGAGACATGCGGGCTAGTTGGCGCGTGCCCGCTTGAAGCGCGAGGTGAACCGTTCCAGCAGCGACGGCACCCGGTAGTTCGCGGCTGCCTGTGGTTCCTGGCTGGTGTTGCTGCTGAAGTTCGGTGACAGCCTGGCCTTGCCCCAGTCAACGATGCGCTGCTCCTGCATGACCCGGGCCGGTCCCAGCGGATCGGCGCCCAGCGTGCCGACCAGTTTTTGCAGGTAATCCGGGCTCTCCACCGTCTGCAGCTTGAGCCGGGCATGCTGCAACCGCTCGGGGATGGCGAGGCGCTCGGCCTCGTCGGCGTAGATCTCGAGATCGAGGAACTGCTGCAGGCTGGCGGTATGACGCTGCCACAGCGCGATGTCACGCTGCTGCTTGATCTCCAGCCGTTCCTTGTACCAGTCCGATGCCAGCAGGCTTTCGCGCGTGAACATGGCGCGGAATTCCGGGTGATGCGCATCCATGCCCGCGTACTTGCCTGTCGCCATCACAAGCAGCAGCGCCTGCAGCGGCTGGCAGGCATCCTCAATGCTGCCGTCCTCGAGATACTGCAGCGCCACGCGCTGCTGTGCCTCGACGATGTTGTTGATGCCATCTACATAGACCTCGAAATCCTGGATCTCCGGCTTCAGTATCTCGTCGGTGAACACCGCGTCCGGGTTATCGAAGATCTTGCCGAGGAACCCGTGCACGAAACGCTGGGTGATGCGATACCCGAGCCGGCTCGCCATTACCTGCTTGCCGCCGTGATCGAAGTCCTCCAGCTGTTCCAGGAATCCCTTCTCGATCAGCCAGGCGGGCTCACGCTCCTCCAGCGACAGGCGTGCCCAGATCTCGGGTATCAGCAGGCTGATGTCGTGATCGACCCGCACGTACGGCCCGACGTAACCGGCCGAACTGGAAAAACCGGCATGGCCGGTCAGGATCATGGACACCAGCGCGTTGTTCAGGTCGGCGGTCGGTCGCAGCGCATTGAATGGCCCCTTCGTCAGGGCGCCTTCGGAGCCGGCCCCCGTCGTGGACGGCGACTTGCCGGTCAGGCTGCAAACGAAATCCATGAACAGCTCGGGTAGTTCCTGGTAGTGGATCGGGTTGTACACCGCAAGTGGCCGGATGCCAGGTTCCGGCGGGTTGTTGCGCCGCCCGGCCAGCACCGCATCGACCGGATAACAGATAGGCGCCTGCGCATCCAGTTTGCGCTGCAGACGCGTGCCCATCTCGGCCAGGTACTTCCGCTCCGGCCTGACCAGGTCGGGGCGCACCTGCAGATAGCGCGGGTTCTTCGATGGCGCACCGCCCACCATGCGCGGGTGCGCGGATGACACGGTAAATTCGCTGCCTTTTTCATAGGCCGTGCGCAACAGCCCCTGCATGGGCGCGCTGTACTTGTAGAAGATATGCACGTCTTCCACGAGGTCAGCGAGCTGATCCCTGCCCAGAGGCCGGTAATTGGCCATGAAGTTGCCGGGCTGCGACATCTCCAGCTCGGTCTGCTTGTCGAAGCCGGGATGGATGGCATCGTCCGGACGCTGGAACAGGCGATATTCGCAGTTCTTGACCAGCTTGACGCTGTGATCGCCGCGCGTTTGCGGGCCGCAGCCCTCGATGCACTTCGCCGGCACCACCACGGACGCGGAGATATCGTCCTCCATCTGCACCTTCTCTGTGGCAATGTAGTCCTGGCGCAGCTTGAAGGTGCGCCACTTGCCGCCCTTGTCGAAGCCGACGCGCAGGTATGACGCCACGATATTTCGGTCGTCCAGTTTCAGCTCATGCGCCGGCGCGCCATCGACCTCGTCGACCGACAGGTGGCTGCGCCAGTCATCGCCCCATTCGGTACGGTAGAAGCGCTTGATCAGGTACACCAGCGCCAGTATGCGCGGCGAGATCGAGGCCAGCCAGGCGTTGTAATCGTCGGTGTACATGGAAGTCGGCGTCAGCAACTTGATCACCGACCCCAGGCTGCGTTCGGGACTGAGCGGCCTGCGCGTGGCATCGCGGTCCTCGCTCTCGAATCCTGGCTTGAAGCGCGAGGTGTAGTCGCGCGCGAAGATATCCTGTACCTGCGCGAGGTCCTTGTCGAGGTCATCGATAAACAGGGGCCGGTAGATAACCGCGTCGTTCAGTGACTTGGAAATCTCGGACTTGCCGCCGCCGGACACCGTGCTGGGCTTGTGACAGAAGGTGCCATCCGCGCTCGTACCCACCAGGCGCCAGGACGGGGCGCCCGGGTGCTTTTCCATCTCGACGCGGTAGCCGTTCGGTTGCATGTAGGTTTTTTCCGGTTGCAGGCGGATGGTCTGCAACTCGCCGTCGTGTTCCCAGCTGATGCTCTGCGCGTTCAGGTCCATACGCAGCTTCTGCGGCAGGTAGATGATCTGCGGATACTTGCGATCCACGGCATAACCTTCCGGCTGCACGTCCATCATCGCGCCATAGCGCTCGACCATGGCGTCGAACGAATAACCCGGGGTAGTGTAGGTGCGGCTGTCGACGCCGTACTCCTCGCCGTGATTGCGGCGCGCAAACGCCAGCGCACCGCCGGCATGCTCTTCCTCGGCAAGCCCGGTCAGGTTGGCCGAAAAGCCAATCTGCGTCTTCACTTCCTTCTTGCAGTAGCCGAAGTAGTTGTCCGCCAGCAGGGTCACCACCACGCCGGAGGCGTCGCGTGCGGTCAACTTGAACGCCTCGCCATCATTGTAGAGCTCTGTTTCGTCCTTCCAGCACATGCCGTCGCGCTTCTGGCGTGACGTGGCCTCGCTCCATTTCGGCAGCCCTGCCTCCCGCTTGGTCATGCCGACCAGGTGCGGCGCCAGGATCACGCAGCCGGTAGTGCCGGTCCAGTGATCGACATCGAGCGCCGCATCGATTTCGGCCAGCTGCGGATTACCGCCGTTGCCGAAGATGCTTTCCACAAAGTCCAGGTTGCTGACCAGGTTGCCCGGCGCAAAGAAACGCACTTCCATGGTCTTCTCCGGCTGCATGCCCGGAACCTCGGGGCACACCGTCGGCCTGAGCAGCAGCGAAACGAACATGCGCGCCGGCACGGCCAGCCCGGCGGTGAACGGGATGGCCAGCAGCTCATCGGTCGGCACCAGCGCCCGCTCCAGCATGCGTGCAAAGGTCTGCTTCGGCACCGCCTTCTTGTCGCCTGGGATCGGCAGGCCGCCTTCGGCGATGTGAAACGATCCCTTGGTGGTGCGACGGTCACTGGCCGGGTTGTGCAGCACGCCCTGCTCCACGCGATAGCTGGACACGATGTCGGAATGAAACTCGTTCCTGCCCATCGGCAGCGACAGCTCACGCGCCACGCCGTGCCGGTCGAGCACGAAGGTCTGGGTTGGCAACATGGGTGCCTGCTCCGGGCCGGTCCCGGCCAGGTAGCGGTTAAGAAAATCCTGGATGCGCCTGTCTACCGGGCACTGGTAGCTGGACAGCAGGCGGTTCTTTTCACGGTAGCTGCGCAACAGGTCCCGCGTGATGCCGAACAGGCGTGCGGATTCCGGCGGGATGCAGGTCGGCTGGCCTGAGGATGCCAGCTTCAGGTTAATGTAGAGCTGCACCTTTTCACGTTCTGCCTCGGGTGTTTCCGACGCTTTGTTCATCCCGAGTGCCAGGGCAAAATCCATAATCTCCTCCGCATTCCTTGACGCCGGGACGCATGTCTGCCGGCGCGTGCGTATAGTAGCGAATCTGCCGTTTAAAAGCAGCGAAGCCGGCAAACACAAGTTAACGTCAATAATATAAAAATTGCGTAACTTATTGTTAATATTATGTTTATGATCGATGTCCGGCAGATCGACCTGGACACGCGAGCGGGGACCGACGCGCCGCGCCCCTCAATGCAGCGGTTTGAAATCCACCACCACCTGCTTGCGGTAGGACTCGTCGAAGACGAACTCGACGGTGACGTTGTCATTGTCATCCTCGATGCGCACTTGCTTGAGATCGGGCAGGCGGATGGCCAGGTAGCTGCACATGGCCGCCGCCGTGGCCTCGTCGGCCGTCTGCAGTGCATGCACCAGATTGGCGGCCGCAAACTGGGTGCGCTGGTTCAGGTCGGGGTTGTGGACGGTCTCGTTACCGATCAGGATGCCACTATCCATCTTCGCATCCATGCGATCCAGGTAGGCCAGCTGGTGTTCCGGCAGCAGCTTGTCGCGGTCGTACTCCAGCTGGGCAATGCCGTTGAGCAACACACCCATGATATTGGTCATCGCAATCGTTCCTGTTTCAGCGGTACAGGTGCAGCGGCGCCGGCATATACGTCAACCCGCCTTTTTCATCGCGAGTTCCTGACTGCGCAGGTACTCCTCGTAGTTGCCGTTGAAATCGACCACGCCGTCCGGCTTCATTTCAATGATCCGCGTCGCCAGCGACGACACGAATTCCCGGTCATGACTGACGAAAATCAGCGTACCCGGATAGTTTTCCAGCGCCAGGTTCAGCGACTCGATCGATTCCATGTCGAGGTGATTGGTCGGCTCGTCCATCAGCATGACGTTCGGCTGCTGCAGCATGAGCTTGCCGAACAGCATGCGGCCCTGCTCGCCACCGGACACCACCCTGACCGGCTTGTTGATCTCATCCTGCGAAAACAGCAGGCGCCCGAGCGTGCCGCGGATGACCTGCTCGTCGTCCCCCTCCCTGCCGCAGCGGCTCATCCACTCGAACAGGCTCATGTCGCTGTCGAACTCGTCCGCGTGATCCTGGGCGAAGTAACCGAGTTCCGCGTTTTCGGACCATTTCAGCTGGCCCTTGTCTTTCTCCAGGTCGCCGGCCAGGGTGCGCAGCAGGGTCGTCTTGCCGATACCGTTGGCGCCGATGATGGCCACGCGCTCGCCTGCCTCGATTTTCAGGTCGAGTCGGTCGAAGATACGCTGCTCGCCCCAGGACTTGCTCAGGCCCTCGACGTCCAGGGCCAGCCGGTACAGCTTCTTCGATTGCTCGAAACGGATATAGGGGTTCACCCGGCTGGATGGCTTGATCTCCTCGAGCTTGATCTTCTCGATCTGGCGCGCACGCGAGGTTGCCTGCCGGGCCTTCGAGGCATTGGCCGAGAAACGGCTGACGAAGGTCTGCAATTCTGCGATCTGGGCCTTTTTCTTCGCATTGTTGGCATACATGCGCTCGCGGACCTGCGTGGCCGCGGTCATGTACTCATCGTAATTACCCGGGTAGATGCGCAGCTCGCCGTAGTCGAGGTCCGCCATGTGGGTACAGACGCTGTTCAGGAAGTGCCGGTCATGCGAGATAATGATCATGGTGCTGTTGCGTTCGTTCAGCACGCCTTCCAGCCAGCGAATGGTGTTGATATCGAGGTTGTTGGTCGGCTCGTCCAGCAGCATGATGTCCGGATCGGCAAACAGCGCCTGCGCCAGCAGCACCCGCAGCTTCCAGCCCGGCGCCACCGCCGACATCGGGCCGTTATGCTGCTCGAGCGGGATATCCAGACCCAGCAGCAGCTCGCTCGCTCGTGACTCGGCGCTGTAGCCGTCGAGTTCGGCAAACTGCACTTCCAGGTCAGCAACGCGCATGCCCTCGTCCTCGCTCATCTCCGGCAGGGCGTAGAGCCGGTCGCGCTCCTGCTTGATAGTCCACAGCGCAGCATGCCCCATGATGACGGTATCGATGACGGTAAACTCCTCGAAGGCAAACTGGTCCTGGCGCAGCTTGCCGACCCGTTCGTTCTCGTCGATGCTGACCGTGCCGGCGGTCTGCTCCAGATCGCCGCCGAGTATTTTCATGAAGGTCGACTTGCCGCAGCCATTGGCGCCGATCAGGCCGTAACGATGACCCGCGCCGAAGCGCACCGAGACGTTTTCGAACAGGGGCTTCGCCCCGAACTGCATGGTGAGATTGGCGGTAGAGATCACGGTATGTCCTGTCGGTTGATGCTTGCCCGGAACTGCCCCGGCAAACGTAAAGCTGGGCATTATCTCATATTTTCAGGTGGCCGGCCCGCAGTATGCCGGCCCTTCGTGAACTCATGGCCAGCTCGCTGAAATCTCTGGCAATATTCAGATGATGTACAGTACTTAATGTTGTCATCGTCTGGAGGCGACTTGCATACCGTACCCGTGCAGATATCAACGAACGGCTTTATTCTCTGTCATAATGTGTGGCCACAGAGGCCACGCCGATAACTGCATCTGGCGCGCCGGTACCGTAAATGATTCACCACATATGAATACCGCCCGACACCCCGGTTCCGCAGTGGCAAGGCCTGTATTCATGCGCGTGTTGCGTGTGGCATTGCTGCTCCTGCCGGCCCTGCTGGCCCCGCCCCTTGCCATATCCGCCCAGCCCCCGAGCAAACCGCAAGCGGCACCGTTGATCCAGTACTCGAGCACCTCAGCGCAGCCTGTTATCGAATACACACTGGTACACAGCCTGCTGGTGGACAACGATCCGGTACCCCTGTTGCGGGTCTATGGCGACGGGCGCGTCGAGGTACACCGACCGGTTTATATGAAGAATGCCGGGGATTTCGCGATGCAACTGACCCCGACCGAACTGAACGTCCTGCTGCAGTCGCTGGCGACGGATGGCATCATGGATTTCGACGCGGCCACTACGCGCACGGAACGGCAGCAGCTGGACGCACAGCAGCGCAGCCTTACAGGCAAACTGTACGCGGTCTCCGATGCCACCGATACCGTGATTACCGTACGACTCGGGGCATACCGTGGCTCACCTGCCGCCCCGCTACTGACCAACCTGCAGCAACAGCTGCGCTGGGCAAACCTGGAACAGGATGCGCGGCGATTTCCCGCCGCTGATCGCCTGACGCGCGCAGCCGCCGGTGCGCAGCGGCTGCACGCCCTGATCCGGCACCCGTCCCTGCAGCGTATCCCGTAAATGCAGGGCGTGAAGATCCGACCTCAACCCGCGGTGCCACTGACCGGCCTCCTGCTGGCCGGCTTGGTCGCGATACCCACCATTTTGCAGGCCGGCGCATTTATTTTCGCGGATGAGACGAATGGCCTGAACATCGTGACCCATCCCCCGAATTACGGCGGCACGGGTAATGGCGGTGTTGTGGCGGTGCGGGTCTGCATCAACCCGGCCAGCCCCAATGCGACCGATATGGCCATTCCCGTGCAGAACAACATCAACATCTACAACCGGCTGCAGCCGACCACCGGCAACCTAAAGCTGGGCGGCAGTAACAACATTCCTGCGACAGACATCGATTTCGAATCGGTCGCCCTGCACGAGATCGGGCATTGCCTGGGCATGGCACATGCCAATGCCGCAACAGAATCATTTCCCCCACCGACAGGCACAGAATTCCAGCGCAACTTTACAAGGGCAACAGACGGGCCGAACAACGTGTTCGATATCGACGCCGGTCCAGACGGCATCAGCGGATCAAGCGACGATATCCGCGACGACGATGACAACCTGCACTGGTTTCGCAAGTCCAATAACAACCCGTTCACCATCGCCGCTACCGTCGACTCCTCTACGTACAGCCGCAATCTCGGTGACCTGCCTGGCGGGCACAGCTTTGCCGCCAATGCCGACCGCACGGTCGGCACCCTGCTCGGGGCCGTCGCTACCGAGGCCGTCATGCAGCAGGGCACCTATATCGATGAGGCCCAGCGCACGCTGGGACATGACGATGTGGCCACCCTGCGCTACGCGATGAGCGGCATTAACGAAAGTGCCGGCAGCGCGGATGACTACAGCATCAACCTGGTCTACGGCGGCATCACCACCAGCAACTGCGACATCCTGCTGCAGATAACAACCACCTCCGGCCTGGCTTTCTGCGGTGTCGGCGGCACCTATGTCGGCGGCTCCGACCATTTCAGCATCATCAACGCAACCATCGAATTCGGCAACGGCTACAACTGGTTTTTCAACCCCGCCACCAACAACCAGCCCCCGGTACTCGCCGCCATCGGCAACCCGTCTGTGAATGAAGGCGCTTCGCTGGCCGTCGCGATCACGGCCAGCGACGCGGATGCGGACAACCTCGCGTTCAGCGCCAGCGGCCTGCCCACCTTCGCCGTGCTGACCGATCACGGCAACGGCACCGCCACGCTCGACATCAATCCCGGTACTGGTTCTGCCGGCAGCTACCCGGTCACCCTCAACGTGATCGATGACGGCCTGCCGGCGTTGTTGGATAGTGAGATCTTCAACGTCATCGTCAACGCACCGTCCATTGATAGCGACGGCGACGGCATCAGCGATGCCGATGAACTCCTCACGGGGACCAACCCCAACAGCGTCGACAGCGATGGTGATGGACTGGCTGACGGCCTGGGTGGCGTGGTACTGCTGGCCGCCCTGCCCGGCGGCATCGATTTCGATGGTGACGGTTTCGTCGACGGCGAACTGGATGCCGGCACCAATCCACTCAATGCCGACTCGGACGGTGACCAGCTGGCTGACGGCCTGGAGGTCGCCTGGAACAGCAACCCGCTCAGCGCCGGCTCCTGGCCTGCGATCGCCGACGGCGACCTCGCACCGCTGGGCAACCCGGATGGCAACGTCAATACCGCCGATTATCTGATCGCGATGCGGATTGCGCTCGGTGATCTGCCGGGGCTACCCCTTCAGCTAGCCCACGGCGACCTCTACCCGCCCGGTGCGCCCGACGATGTCATCGACCTGTCCGACCTGCTGCTGTTGCAGCAGCTGATACTCGCTACACCCTGACCGTCAACCCCTGCCGCGCCCGCTTCGAACAGGGGCTTCGCCCCGAACAGCATGGTGAGATCGGCGATTGTGATCACTGGCTGTAAGTCGGCTGATGCTTGCCAGGGACCGCCCCGGCAAACGAAAAAACTTCGCTTTATCCCATACTTTTACAAGAACGGCCCGGCACGGGCCTGCTGTTCCCACTTGGTCCTTTCATTTGCTGTTAGTACGGGCAATATCCGCGCATAACCGGATATTTCGTTCCTGCATCCAGACACACCGGCGTCTAGGGCAGGTTCAGTATCCGGCGCTGGATTACCACCATGTCTCCGAGATTGAAGTTGCCATCCCGGGTCACATCCCCGTGCGCCTGCTGGGCAGGCGTCAGCGTTACCAGCCCCTGCAGGTGTCGCAGGCCGAGCAACATGTCGCGGATATCGATCGTACCGTCTTCCGTAACATCACCGTCGCCGGGAAAGCTTGCTGCATTGTTGGGATCCGTACCCGCCAGCACCTCTGCGCCATCGTCGACCAGATCACCGTCCGTGTCGGTGTCCAGCGGGTCGGTACCATGGACATTCACCTCGTCACCGTCGGACAGGGTATCCCCGTCGGTGTCCGGGTTCAGCGCATCGGTACCGAGCTGTATCTCCATCACATTGCTCAAGCCATCAGCATCAGAGTCAATCAGCGGCAGCTGCAGCTTGCCGGCCCCGAACACGGGGTCCGGCCCTGTGACGCTGACATCAATCGCCTCGGCCAGCAGACGGCCGGCAAGAGCAGCCGCACCCTGCAGCGGGTCCTCCTGCAGCAGCAGCGCTGCCGCACCTGCGACCGTCGGCGCACTGAATGAGGTGCCACTGGAAGTATTACCGTAGGTCAGGCTCGCGGTGCCGTCAGGTGCGACCAGGTCTGGCTTCAGGCGGCCGTCGTTGGTGGGGCCCTGGCTCGAGTAGAAACGTATCGGCGGATCAGCCAGCGGCCAGCCACCCTTAAAAACCGCGCCCACACTGAAGGCGCCGTGTGCATTGGCCGGATCCATCAGGCTGGACGCGGCAACCGGATATTCGAAATTGTGGTAGAAGCTGAACAGCGTGATGTCGAGTCCGCTGGTACTGCCACTTGCGCGTGTCACCTTGAGGCTGTACGGCGCCTGGCTGGCATGGTAGAAGAAGGTCACAGTCTCTACAGGATCTCTGTTGGGGCTCTGGACAATGGTACTGCTGGCGACCTGATTATTGTTAGTGTCCACGACGTACAGATCCAGGTTGGTCTTGCTTCCGTTGCCATACTGGTTCCAGTTCAGAAACACGGACACTGTGCCGGCCGTGCCGGCCAGCGCCATGAGTTCATCGCCCGCGGCAAATTCCAGCACATTGTCGCCATCGGCATCCGTCCAGGTGCCGCGCCAGTGTTTCTGTGCCTCGTTACCGGCGGCCACTGCCCAGAACACACCGTCGGCATCGTGGGAGGCGTTGATAATGGCGTTGATTGCACCGGTATCGTCGTAATAGCTCGCCGTCACCCAGCCGACGGAATGATTGGCGATCCGAATGCCGTGGGTGCGCAGATAGTCGGCGGCGTTCTGCAAACCGACCTGGTCATTGACCTTGAGACAATACAGTTCTGCCCCGGGGGCCATGTCAGCTACATGCTCGGCGACACCGGTGCCATGTTGTGTGCCGGTCGTCAGCCCGGTGCCGGTAAAGTCCTGGCTGTGTGAGGCATCGCAGGCCGTGGCCGGCAGCTCGCCGCTGGCCAGCGCATTGGCGAGTAGCGAAAAGCCCAGGTCGACCACCGCGACCTTCGTGCCGGCGCCGTCCAGATTGCCTGCCTGGTAACCGTCAGCGCCAGTCAGGGCCACGCTTTCGGAGAGCCTGGCACCGAGACCGAACAGCGGCTTGGCAGGAAACGGCGCGCGCAGCGACTCATCGGGAAAGGCATCGATGAGTTTTCCCAGTCGAGCCAGCGGCACCAGGATGCGTGCATAGGAACGCGAGACGTCATCGAGCCGCGCCCCTGCAGCGGTCAGCCGGCCCTGAAATCCGCCACGCCCGGTAGCCTGGCGATCGACGATTACGGGCAACAATGGCTGACCGTGGTCGTCGCGCAGCCAGAGACCAAACCCCTCCGCGACGCCTCTGGCGACCGCAGGTCCATTCGCCGCATGCTGCTGGCGGATCTGTTCCAGCAAGACGTCGGGCACAGCCTGAACCGCCCCCGAGAAGAGCAGTGCCCCGAGCAATAGTACCCACCCGAATACAGGTGTCATCGCCACCACTGGTTGTATGTTGTTATTTTAGCTGGATACATAGACATCGCCTCGAGTGGTGCGACGAAACGCATATTCCTGTTGCACCAGCATAGCTCGCCATCCGGACAATAGACAAAGCATTTGCCGCGTGCCGGCAAGGATCCCGGCCGATCAGCACACCTTGCATCCGCGGGCAGCTTGCCTGAGGAGACCGCTACCCACCGGACGCGCATATGCGCGTCATCGATCTGTCCAGCCTGCTGCTGCAACAGCAGCTGATACTCGCTACACCCTGACCGTCA
Organism: Gammaproteobacteria bacterium; assembly: GCA_035527955.1. Classification (GTDB taxonomy): domain Bacteria; phylum Pseudomonadota; class Gammaproteobacteria; order UBA9214; family UBA9214; genus UBA9214. Next base: position 7,303 of record DATKZN010000072.1, on the reverse strand, counting down.
ACCCCGGCCGCGCCCACGCACGGCCAGCTTCAGGATCACCAGCAGCAGGGGCGTCCCGTGCAGGAACAGGTCGAAGATGTCGACGGGACGGGTGAGCGTGCCGCTGAACAGCATCCTGAGCTTTTCGAGCAGATGAGGCTCCGGTGTAAAAGGCGCCAGCGCCAGCACCACGGCCAGCGGCAACAGCAGGGCAAGCGGTATACGGTCGAGCCATTGCATGTGCGTCTTGTCCTGACTGGCAATCAATAGGTGATGAGCAACGGCTGGTAGCCGAACACCGCGCTCAGGTGATGCAGCATGGCATGCTGGCCCTGGCTGGCCCAGATAGTGTCGACCTCCTGCTGCACGGCGCGATAGCGCTGATCCAGGTCGGGCTCATCGGAGAACCCGTCGGCAATCACACCCACCATGTCCAGCCACATGCGGCTTGCGCCCATGGCAAATGCCGGCCAGCTCTCCTGCACTACCGGCGACCAGCTTGCGTCGCTGGTATCCTCGATGCGCGGTCGTGTAATCGTGGTGAGGTCATCGTAATCGACGCCGGTCACCATGCCATCCTGCCGGAGCTTGTGCAGCACGGGATTGTTTTCCAGGTCGGTATAGATACGCTGCGCAGCTGCGGCGGAGCTGTAGAAGATGAAGCTGAACACGTGACCATAAGCGTCGTCGCCGGCACGCCGGTGCACACGCCAGATCATGATGTCCTGGTAATTGCGATCGAACATCGGTGCAATCACCTCCCCGCCCAGCAGGCTGTCGATATGCCAGCGCGGCGCCTCGCCGTCGGGACGGGCAATGCTGAAGCGTGCATACCACCAGCCGGCAGCCGCGGATTCACTTACGGTCCCGGCAACAGCATCGCTTGCACCGTCGGCAGATGGCCTGAGTGCTGCGCACCCCGTCGCGCCGGCCAGCAATACCAACATCATGATCAGTTTGACTGTATGCAAGATTGTTCTCCGTCATGTTGTGTCGATGGCCGCACCGGACCGCGATGCACCCGTGTCTGCGTGGAGATACTCCATGCCCGGCACTGCATTTGCAAATCAATCATGCGGGCCATGCGGGGTATATGTCACACGGTTGTCGGCCGGCCGGCTGCCTGCTCGAGGCAGTGGACCACGTCCACCAGCCGGCCATCGTCGACCATCAGCAGGTGCGGCACGCCGCCGAGCACCGGTTGCGGCACCCGCAGCCAGTGACACATGGCAGCACCGTTGCCATCCTGCCGGGCATACAGAGCCTGGTAGAGACGCACCAGGCGCCGGGCCTGCCGCCATTGCTCGCTGCCCGGTTCCAGGCAACGGCGGCCGGACGCGAGTTGCCCGATGTCCCCGCATTTGATGCACAGGATGCGCGCGAGCTCGGCCTGGTAAAGGCCGAGCAGCGCCGTGATCTGCAGCACGGACTGCGTCAGCCGGCGCGGGTCGTCGGCAACATCGTCAATACGGAAAACCCGGTCGTCCATAGCGGTCCACGATGTGTAAGGTGCGGACAAACGCCCGCAATAAAGACTATACTTGCCCGATGCTCATTGAATAAGCCTGCCTGGAGGATACGATGTTTCTGAAGCACAGCACCAAGGACGACCTGGTTGAGATACTGTCACTGAACGACCTGTTCGATCCGTTCTGCAAACGCGTGGTGGGGCGCTACCAGCACGGGGAAGAGGCGCAGGACCCGGAAAAATTCAACAAGTCCGACCTGCAGTTTCCTTCGGGTGAGCCGCTGCCGCGCTGCTGGCTCGATGCGCATTACCGTGACAGCGCGGTCAAACGCTAGCGTTTTCACAGGATACCGGCTGCCGTGCCGATACACGTTTCGTGTACGGTATTGCCGGTATGCAAGGATTGCGCAAGCATGCGTCAAGTCATGCAACCTCTTGTGAAGCATGGAATAATATATTAATTCCATGCCATCCCCGGCTTCTGTATAATTATTCAATTAATTACTAATCTTGCAGGAGAATCGCGCAATGAAGTCAACCGTCCTCGCCGCAGTTATTGCCTTGTCAGGCTTCGCCCTGGCCCCCGCTCACGTCCAGGCCTGGGGTTACGGCCCCGGTTATGGCCATAACGGCTATTACGGCGCCGGCCCGTTCGATGGCGCCGCAGACGGCGGTTTCAGTTTCGGCACCTCCTTCAGCGGGCGTGGTCATGGCAGTGGCTATAATCGCTACAATGCCTATCGCGGCTATCCCGTCTATCCCGCCTATATGCCGTCACGTCCCGCAAGCGGGGGCTGGATCCTGCGCGGCGTGAACTTCAAGTTCGACTCCGACGAGCTGACACCGGACTCCAAACTGATTCTCGATAGCGTCGCGAAGACGCTGCGCGAAAACCCGCAGCAGGCGCTTGAAGTCGGTGGCCATGCCAGCGCGGAAGGCACGGGGCCCTACAATCTCGACCTGTCGAAGCGGCGCGCCCGGGCCGTGCACAATTACCTCGTCGAGCAGGGTGTTGACTCCCGGTTGCTGTCATATCGTGGTCACGGCGAAAGCCGCCCGCTGGCGTCCAACACCACCGAACCCGGTCGTATCCTCAACCGGCGCGTGGAACTGTCGCCCGTGCAACGGACCTTCAACCAGGTCGGGGCATACCGCCAGTAACGGCCGTACCTGTTCCCGCAGAGGATTGGTGCTACTATTGGCCCGGTTTCAATACGGGCAACCGGCCTGAATTGACAGTTGAAAATTTTCTGGAGATTTCCGCATGAACCTACTGCAACGCCCTCTCGCTTTCCTGCTGTCCCTGTTTCTTGCGCTGACACCGGTGCTGTCCGCGCAGGCCGCCATGGTCGGCAACGACGAACTGCTGGACAATAGCAGCTACCAGCAAACCCGTGACAGCCTGCAGCAACTGCTTGACAGGCAGGATGCGCAACAGCAGTTGCAGGCCCTTGGCGTCAGCCCGGAATGGGCCAGCGAACGCGTGCAGCACCTGACTGACAGCGAACTCGCCCGTATCAACCAGGGCATCGGGCACCTGCAGGCCGGCGGCGACAGCGTGCTGGGCGTGATCCTGCTCATCTTCATCATCTTCATCATCACCGACGCCATCGGTGCCACCGATATCTTCCCGTTCGTCCACCCGGTCAGGTAAGACGGGCTTGCAATATGCAACCAACACCCGCCTGCTGGCGGGTGTTTTGCTTTGCGGATTGATACTGGCCGGTTGCGCCGCAACACCGCAAAGCCGTGCCCTGCAGCGCACGCCTCCGCCGGAACTGGCTGCTAGCGTCGAACTCGAACAGACCCCGTTCTTTCCGCAAACCCGCTATCAGTGCGGACCCGCCGCTCTGGCGACGGTGCTGGCGACGCACGACATCGAGGTCACACCCGACGCACTGACGGAACGTCTTTACGTGCCAGCATTGCACGGCAGCCTGCTACAGGAGATCACGGCCACCGCACGCCACTACGGCATGCTGGCCTACCCCCTGCAGCCCTCGCTCGAGGATCTGCTCACCGAGGTTGCGCACAATAACCCGGTGCTGGTGTTTCAGAATCTCGGCCTGAAGTGGCTGCCGCGCTGGCATTACGCCGTGGTCGTCGGCTACCGGCTCGAGGACGACGCAATCATCCTGCGCTCCGGCACCACCCGGCGCTGGCGCACCACGCTGCCCACGTTCGAAAGAACCTGGGCGCGCGGCGACTACTGGGCGCAGGTGATCATACCGGCCGGACGAATACCGGCCACGGCGCAGCTGGCGCGCTACCTGCAGGCCGCGCATGACCTTGAATCATCAGCACAGCAGGCGGCGGCGCATGACGCGTTCGCCGCCGCAACCCGGCGCTGGCCCGACGCGGCACTGGCCTGGATGGCATTCGGCAACAACCGCTATGCAGCCGCCGATCACGCAGCGGCAGAACAGGCCTTCCGGCGCGCGACGCGGCTCTCCCCCGACGACCCCGACGGCTGGAACAACCTTGCCTATGCCCTGCTGCAAACCGGCTGCCCGCAGCAGGCACGCAATGCCGCGCGCTGCGCGGTGGCATTATCTCCCGACAGTACCGCGTACCGTGACACACTGGCTGAAATCAGCGCCGGTGCCAGCGGCAGGGATGCGCAACACTGCCAGGCAACAGCCTGCAGCGTGACGGCAGACTGAACCCGGCCGGCAACTCCCTGCCCCGCCCGCCCCTGCTGAACCGCAGGCCATGACGGCTGTCTCAACCCTTGTGACCGGCCGTCAAGCGGCGTCTTGACCGGACGATAGACGGGCATTAGCCTGCACCAGGCAACCGAGGCTGCCTCGACAAACAAGGTAAACAGCATGATACCCAGGATAACGATACTGCTGCTCGGCGTGCTCACCCTGTCGCTGGCACAGGCCGGTGAGACGGCACGCGATCCCGACGAGTTCTTCTTCCAGGAGACCTTCGGCAACCTCCACGAAGAGCTGGGGCTGGCACGCGAGGAACAAAAACAGGCGATCCTGCTGTTCTTCGAACAGGAGGACTGCCCGTTCTGTTATCGCATGAAGACCACCGTGCTCAACCAGCCCGAGGTGCAGGACTACTACCGCAAGCACTTTCGCATCTTCAGCGTAGACATCGAGGGTGACCTGGAAATCACCGACTTCAAGGGCGTGCATTCCACGCAGAAGGATTTCGCGTACAGGCAATTCAAGGTACGTGCAACACCGGTATTCGCCTTCTTCGACCTCGACGGCAAGCTGATCGCCCGCCACACCGGTCCGACCAGCGATGTGCAGGAATTTCTCTGGCTCGGTGAATACGTCGCCGACGGCCACTATCGCACGCAAAGTTTCACGGCCTACAAACGCGACAGGCGCAAACAAGCCGCGAACGGATGACGACCCGGACGGCTATCGGCCGAAGCTGGCCCCGGGCAGCGGTGATACTGCTGCTGTCATGCGCGCAGGCGCAGGCCGCCGATCCGCTACCCGAACCGCTCACGCTCGATGATGCGCTGCGCCTGGCGGGCGCGGATCACCCGGCGCTGGCGCTGAGCCGTGCACGGCTGGCACAACGGGAGGCGGACGCGGAACGCGTCACGGCGCGTGACGCCATCGACATCGGCGCCGCCCTGGAGGCACGGGTTGTCGACCCGCCTTCCACCGCCGACGACCAGAGCAACAACGACTCCCGCGCCATCCTGTTCGCACGCAAGCGGCTTTACGATTTTGGCCATACCCGGGCCCTCGAGTCGGCCGCAGCGACCACCGTCACGGGCGGGCAGTTGCACAACGATGCCGAACTGCTGCGCCATCGCATCGCCATCATGCAGGCCTTCTTCGACGTCCTGCTGGCCGATCTCGAGTTCGCGCGCGACAACGAGGCCATGGCGGTTGCCTACGTACAGGCCGACCGCAGCCGAGATCGCAATGAACTCGGGCAGCTCTCGGACATCGACCTGCTGGCACAGGAAACCCGGTACCAGGAATTCCGCATGCGGCGCAGCCGCTCGCAGGCGCGCCAGCGCAGCACGCGCGCCCTGCTGGCCCAGCTGCTCGACCGCCCCGGACAGCTGCCTTCCGGCCTGGTGCAGCCGGACCTGGCGGGCAATGACCGGCCGTTGCCAGAGCACGAACAGCTGGTCGAGGCAATGCTGGCCGCAAACCCGGGTCTACTGTCACTGCGCGCGGACCTGGAGGCCGCCCGCCTGCAGGTTCGCGCGCAGCGCACCGGCAAGCGTCCGGTGCTGAGCGCCGCGCTGGGGGCAGCCGCCAACGAACGCAGTGTCGGGTCACGCAATCCGCTGGAGGCCGAACTGCGCCTGGAGGTCCCGCTCTACGACGGCGGGCGAGTCGACGCCGAAGTGGCGCACGCCCAGGCCGAGGTGTACCGGCTGACAGCAGAGTTGCGCCAGCGGGAGTACGAGCTGCGCCAGCGCCTGCTGGAAATCTGGCTCGACATCCAGACCCTGCAGGCGCAGCGCGAACAGGTGGAGATCTTCACCCGCTCGCGCGCGCTGAACTTCGACCGCGCGCAGGCCGAGTACGAGCTGGAACTGAAGACCGATTTCGGCGATGCCCTGGTCGGGCAGTCCGAGTCGTCGCTGCTGCATGCGCAGACGGAATTCGCCCTCGCCCTCGACTGGGCGCGACTGGCCGCACTCACCGGCGAACCCTGGTCACCCTTGATCGACACCCCGCCAACAGCACAACCCGGACCCGACCGTCATGAAACGATATCTCGCTAGTCTCGCGCTTCTCGCACAGGTCACGACGGCCGCGGCCGTGGACTTCCCTGCCGTGCTGGACTGGTCTCAGCGCGCGGTACTGAGCACGCCGGTCTCGGGCGTGATCAGTACCGTGGCCGTCAGTGCCGGCGAGCATGTCAGCACCGGGCAGCCGCTGTTGCAAATCGACCAGCGGCCGTTTGCGGCCGCGCTGGCTGACGCCGGGGCGCAATTGCGCAAGCAGGAACTGAACCGCGACGAGGCCCGGCGCGAGCTGGAACGCACCCGCGAACTGTACGAACGCACGGTGATCTCGGTGCATGACCTGGAGCTGGAAGAGATCGCCTTCGCCACCGCGCAATCCGACTATACGAGTGCCGTCGCGGCCCACAACACGGCAAAGCTGCACATGGAATACAGCACCCTGCACGCCCCGTTCGCCGGGCTCGTGCTGGCAGTGGACGTCAGCAGCGGTATGGCCGTCATCAACACGCAACAGGCAACCCCGCTTGTTACGCTCGCGCAGGACCGGCCCATGCACGCACTGGCCCGGATCGACGCCGCCCGGCTGGACGGCATCCGTTCCGGACAGGCCGTCAAGGTAAACCTGAACGGCACACGCTTTGATGGCAGTATCCGGCACATCGGTGCGGAGCCCGACGGCAACGGTCTTTACACCCTGACGATTGCCTTCGACCCGGGCGACAGCGTGCTGCGCGCGGGACTGCCGGCGCAGATTGAAATCAGGCCCTGACCGTCACCCCCTGCAGCGAATGCTCCCAGCCGGCCGCATCGCCGGCCCCGAGCCGTATGCAGCGACCGACCTCGTTCTCGTACCATCCGGTGTCGTTGCGCAACGGCTCGACACTGTAGCCCCACCATATACCGCTGGCATCCTGGGCAATCCAGTTGACCCAGCCGGGGCACATCAGCGCCGGCCGTGTCTCACCCACCCTTGTGGCCGCGTTCGAGAAACCGCTTTGCATACCAGCAGCTGGCCTGCATGGCGTAGCCCTGCTCGCGCGCCCAGGCGATCCCGGTGCGCACCAGCTTCTCGGCAATACCGCGTCCGCGCAGCGCCTCGGGCACGAAGGTGCGGGTAAAATCGATACTGTCATCGCGCAGCCGGTACTCCAGCACGGATTCCATGCCGTCCA